>DASQWQ010000136.1:0-5861 GCA_035640175.1 Rubrobacter sp.
ACTACCGCGTTATCGAGGGCAACCGCCAGCGTGTACAGGTCTTCGAGGGTCTGTGTATCTCGCGCAAAGGCAGCGGAATTCACGAGACGTTCACGGTCAGGAAGAATTCCTTCGGGGTGAACGTGGAGAGGATCTTCCCGCTCCACTCTCCGAAGATCGCCAGGATCGAAGTCGCCTCGCGCGGCGCTGTGAGGCGCGCGAAGCTCTACTATATCCGTGACAAGGTGGGCAAGAAAGCCAGGGTCAAGAAGGCCAGGTAAGCCAGCACCGGCGTTGTCAGGGACTCGCCCGACCGGCCTTCCGCCGGAGGGGAGTTCGCTCTACGCTTTCGACGCGGCATGGGTACTGTGTCGTCGCGGGCCGCTTGCCGGGGCTGATGAGGCCGGACGTGGCGCGCTGGCAGGACCGCTGGTGGCCGCGGCCGTAGTCCTCGGCGACGCTGAGGTCTCTGGGATCAACGACTGCAAACTGCTGCGGCCTGCTCTGCGGGAGAGAATCTTCGGTGCGTTGCTCCGCCGGGCCGAAGCCGTCTCCGTGGTGGCGTACCCAGCCTGGTGGATCGACCGTCACGGCGTCGGACTGGCGAACCGCGAAGCCCTGATCAAGGTTCTCTCATTGTTGAAGACCCGAGCCGGGTGCGGTCTTGCGGACGGCAACCTGGCGCTCGGCCCTGAGGTGGAGAGCCTGCCCAAGGCCGATGCTAGGAGCGCGGCGGTCGCCGCTGCGAGTGTTGTGGCGAAGGTCCTCCGCGACGACGCGATGCGCGCCCTCTCCGAGACCCATACCGGCTACGGCTTTGGGCGCAACCGCGGCTACGGAACGCCCGAGCACCGGCTCGCCCTCTCTGAACAAGGTCCCTGCCGAGTCCACCGTCTCAGCTACGCCGGGGTCGGAGCCTGAAAGACAAATCCTCCGGAAAATGGGGTGAAGACCTCGCCCTGCGCTACCTGATCCAACACGGTTAGACGCACGTCGCGCGCAACTACAGAACACGGCGCGGGGAGATCGACCTGATAGGGCGCAAAGACGACGCCCTCGTGTGGGACAACTTCACTCGGGTATAATTCCGCTGGCGCGATCATGCTGAGATCCTTTCGCGTCGTCGCCGTTGGTGCTGGTCACACCGGCGGCATTTTTCTTTGCACGGCTATCGAGGATGAACCTATAAACGGAGGCGAGCACGTCCAGCTCGGCCTCCTGCGTGGCATCGGTGCGCGGGGCGTAGGAGACGGTCAGGCTATGCACCGAACACCTCTTCGGGAATCGCGTGGATGGTGCCTTCCGCGAACTTCGTCTTGAAACTGTCTGAAAAGTCCCATCTACGTGCCAAACGCCTCACCAGGGTTAAGCTGCTCTCGTCACCTAACGAGACGAACAAGGAGCACTCCGCCCCAAGAGAATGAGCGAGACCGACAAGTGTTTCGAGGTAGCAGGGTAGCAACAAAAGTCTCATAATGGGGCCGAACCACAGCATTAGTGGAAACACGATATGACAGCAGACACCGCACAGAACGGACAACCTCCACAGGATAACGCCAAGGCGCGCGCCTTCTGGCGTGTCGCCGTCATGATCCTGCTGTTCAATGGCCTTCTCATCGTCTGCGTGCTCATCAAACCGGGCAGTGACGCCATGCTTGCCTTCGTGATTAACACGGCACAGTTCATTGGTCCGCTGCTCGTGCTGCCCTTGTGCTTCGGTGGACTACTGAGGCGGATGTGGGGGCGAGGAATCTCTCAAACGGACGTCGGGCCGGCGGTGACGAGAGGACAGCGTTGGGCCCCCGTTCTGCTGGGCTTGGGCCTCCTTAGCTGGGTTTTGGGGCAGATGATCTTCACTTATTACGAGTGGGCGCTAGACCAGCCGCCACCGCTGCCCTCCATCGCCGATCTCGGATATTTGAGCGTATACCCTTTCTTACTGCTAGGCATCCTGCTGCTGCCGGCCCGCCCGGTGCCCGTCACGGCCCGCACGCGCATCGCGCTCGATGGCCTGATGACCATGACGGCTGCCGTTACCTTCAGCTGGTACTTCATCCTCGGGCCGATAATGCAGCAGGGCAGTGAGACGACCCTAGCGAAGGCCGTGGCCACAGCCTACCCGCTGGCCGACATCGTGCTGATCGCCTGCCTGATAATACTCGCATCGCGTCCCGGTGAGCACACACTCCGACCAGCCGTACGCTTGTTGGCGCTCGGCCTGACCTTTATCGTGGTAGCGGACAGTAACTTCGCCTACTGGTCGCTGCACGACGCCTATGCTACGGGTACGCTTCCCGACGTTGGCTGGTCACTAGGATACATGCTCATAGGACTGGGTGCCTTCGCCGCACGGCTGGCCCCAACCGGGGAGGCGACGACCCCGGATGAGCCAAGCGATCCGCCCCGCGCCGCATCCCCTCTCGCCGAGCAGCGTGTGTGGCCCTCGCTGCTTCTGTACGCTCTCGTGCCTGCGGTAGGCGTCCTCGTCGTCTATGCCTGGCGCACGTCTGGTGAGAGCAGCAGCCTGGCGACCGGGGTCTATATCGGGGGAGCGGTGCTGATCGGCCTGATGTTGTTCCGGCAGGTCCTCGCTATCGTGGAGAACGCGCGGCTCTACAATCGTCTGCAACGCTCCCATCTACAGGTGGAACAGAAAAACGACCAACTAGTGCGCTCCCAAAGAGAATTGCGCCGTCAGAAGGAGTATTTCGAGGCGTTGGTTCTCAACAGCCCGGTGGCGATCGCAATCATGGACCTCGATGAAAATGTTGTTTCGTGGAACCCGGCAGCCGAAAAGTTGTTCGGTTATACCCAGGCCCAGGCCGTCGGGCGCAGTATAGACGAGCTGGTTGCCGGGACACCAGAGATGCACGCGGAAGTCCTCGAGTATACGCGGCAGGTCGCGAGCGACAATCGAGTTGCCGCCGTCACCCGGCGTAGCCGCAAAGACGGAACGCTGGTGGATGTGGAACTCCTGGCCGTTCCGGTGAGTGTGGGCGGGGACCAGGTGGGAACTTACGCCATGTATCACGACATCACCGAGCTCAAGCGGATAGAAGATGAGGTCAGGCAGCTCAACAAAGAACTCGAAAAACGGGTTGCAGAGCGTACCGAGCAACTCAAGAGCGCCATGGCCAAGCAACAGGAAGTGGCCCAGCAACGAGAGCGCATCGAACAGGAGCTGCGGGTCGCTCGTATGATCCAGCAGACCTTCCTACCGACATCGGCACCCGAGCTCGGGAGTTATCAGATTGCGGCCTACTACCGGCCCGCCCGCGAGGTGGGAGGAGACTTCTACGACTTCCTAGAGCTAGAGGACGGCCGCCTGGGGCTCGTAGTAGGGGACGCCTCCGGCAAGGGGATCCCTGCGGCCATGGTGATGGCCAACACGCGCAGCGTGCTTCGGACCATCGCCCAAGGAGGGGATATCGCACCGGGACAGGTGTTGGAGGAGGCCAATGAGATCCTTTATCCTGACATTCCTCCCAACATGTTCGTCACCTGCATCTATGGCGTCCTCGACCCTTCTCGCGACACCTTCACCTATGCCAACGCCGGCCACGACTTGCCTTACCTACAGCGTAACGGTGACGCCGAGGAACTGAGAGCCAGAGGGATGCCCTTGGGACTAATGCCGGGGATGAGCTACGAGGAGAGGGAGGTAGTGGTCGATGCCGGCGAGAGTGTCCTCTTCTACAGCGACGGGCTGGTCGAGGCTCACGACCCTGAAGGCGAGATGTTCGGCTTCCCTAGGCTGCGGGCGCTCGTGGCGGAGCACGACGATGAGGAGCACTCGCTGGTGGACTTCCTCTTAGAAGAGCTCTACTCCTTCGTTGGGGAGGGCTGGGAGCATGAGGATGACATCACCCTGGTGACCTTGGGAAAGATCGGAGGAACCATGACGACACCTAGGAGCGGTGCCCGGCGGACGCTCGCCGAGCTGAGCATACCCAGCGAGCCTGGCAACGAGCGGCAGGCGACGCAGGAGGTGGGCAGGGCGGTGAGTGGACTGGGGTTGCCTGAGAGGACCCTGGAGCGACTCAAGACCGCCGTGGCCGAGGCGACGATGAACGCCATGGAACATGGCAACAGGTACAACGCCGAAGTCCCGGTCAAGATCGAGGTATGGCTGCTGGAGAAACGCCTCTTGGTGCGCATCATCGACCGGGGTGGCAGCCCTCCACCGAACCCTAACGCACAGAGGCCGGACCTTGAGGCCAAGCTGGAGGGCAAGCAGCCTCCTCGCGGCTGGGGCCTGTTCCTGATCAAGAACATGGTTGACGATATGCGCGTCTCGGGAAACCCGGACCACCACACCATCGAGCTGCTCATAGACTTGAAAGGAGAAGACGATGCCGGCTAACTACCTTAAGGCAAGTATGCGCCAGGAGTGGGGTGGCACCGTCCTTGACCTTCGCGGCGAGATCAACGGCTTCGCCCAGGAAGCCTTGAATGCCGCCTCCGCAGAGTAGGGCGCGAAAGCGTAGCCCGGAGCCGTTTGCACTTTCTAGGATATGTAACCGCGTATCCGCGCCATTGTGCAAACGAGTCCTCAGCGCTCGCTAGGCTCTCGCCAACTCCAACCGCTCGATGCCGTACCCCGATAGTTCTGCGCGGAACTGCACCTCCGAGGTCATTGCGTTTTGCACAAGTGAACCAAGACGCTCGTCTTCGTCGAGGTCAAGTTGCGGCGCGGGACCGGTTTCGGAGACCCACTCGAGGCCGTCATCCCCCGCAAGCAAGATACCCTGCGCTCCGTCGCCGAACGCTACCTATACACCAGAAAACCGCACTTCGACACCCTGCGGTTCGACGTGATCGGCATCCTTGCCGACCGACCGGGCGTACGGGTGCATCACCTCGAGGACGCGTTCTAGAGAAGTCAGCATTTCAGCTGGTCAGCTTTCGCGTGCGCAAGCCCTGGCTGACAGGGTGACGAGCCGCGGTGGCAGCCGATCACTCTAAAATCTCGGATTTGTATAAGATAATATACATCAGTATACCACCATAGACGAAAATCTTGTATACTGTGAGTCTGCTGTATTGAGGTGGTGAAGTTAGGGGTCACGGCGAGGGCTTGTGGGTGTTCTGGCTGATGTCCGTCTGCCAGGCGAGGAGTCTGAGTCTATTCGGTATAGACGCGTTGCCTGTAGAGGTCGAGGTGGACGTGAGCTCTGGCCTGCCTGGTTTCTCGCTCGTGGGCCTGCCTGATGCGGCAGTGCAGGAGACGCGGGAGAGGGTAAGGGTGGCCATCTCCAACAGCGGCTACAAGTTTCCCACGAAGAAGGTAAAAGTGAACCTTGCTCCGGCGAACCTCAGGAAGGAAGGGCTGCTTCTTCCCGCTCTTCTCAAGGATTCCAGCCTTCGGGCTGATTTGTTCTCCGTCCTGCTGATGGTCCTTTATCTCCGTTTCCGTGGTGTACGTGGTGTACTTTCGTGGTGTACCGCGATGCGCCCTAATCCATAAGCCGGATGCGGCGGCACACGAGGGGCGGTCGAAGCCGGGGCCCTACTGTCGGCGTACTCGGATGTGGCATCGACGTTACGTATCCTACAAAGTACAAACGGCTCCGAGCTACGCTTTCGCGCCCTGCTCTCTAGGGGTTGTGCAGCACGTTTAGAAGTAGCGAGGGCTTAGCGATAGAACATGGGATTCCGCGTTCGCTTCTTTCGCAACACACCCGCGCGGTACCTGAGCCCCTCCGGAGGCGTTGGGTGGTATCGGGGACCCGAATGCCATTACTAGAAGGCATCTCATAAACACGCGAAGGGACCTATAGTGATCCACTACCTGTTCTCAACACCGGAGAGTGGCCGTAGATCTTACCGACGAGCAGTGGGAACTCTTGGAGCCTTTGATCCCCAACCCTCCGCTCCGAGCG
>DASQWQ010000137.1:0-12412 GCA_035640175.1 Rubrobacter sp.
TGAGATGGTGATGCCTGGGGACAACACGGTAATGAACGTGGAGTTGATCAGTCCTATTGCGATGGATGAAGGGTTGAACTTTGCCATCCGCGAGGGAGGCAGGACTGTAGGAGCAGGCGTCGTCACGGAGATCGTGGAGTAACACGCCGTTGGTACGCAGGGACGGCGACTTCGTCGTCCCTGTGATTTGGAGGTATGTTGTGCGACAATTGGTAACGCTGGCTTGTGATGAGTGCAAGCGCCGGAACTACCACAGCAGGAAGAACCGGCGGAACACCCCGGATCGCATCCAGCTACAGAAGTATTGCCCGTGGTGCCGCCATCATACGGCGCACCGGGAGACCCGGTAAGGATCGGCAGACAGAGGGCAGTAGCTCAGTTGGTAGAGCAGCGGTCTCCAAAACCGCAGGTCGGGGGTTCGAGTCCCTCCTGCCCTGCTTCGAGAGGCGAAGCCATGCGAGGACACAATGGGTAAGAAACGCGGGAACAAGCAGCCGCAGAAGAAGAGTGGCGGGGTGCTTGCTGGCCCGAGGAGATTTGCCAAGGACGTGCAGGGCGAGCTCAGGCGGGTCAGCTGGCCCGACCGCGACCAGCTCAGGCAAAGCACGGCCGTGGTGCTCATCATCGTCATCGTGCTGGCGCTCTACGTCGCCGCCGTGGACGTCGTGTTCCAGAGCCTGGTGCGCCTGGTCTTCTTATAGGTCTTCCTATTAGGCATTAGGAGTGTTTCGTTTTGAAGAAGTGGTACGTCGTAAATACATACTCGGGGCACGAGAACAAGGTGCGCACGACCCTGGAGCGCAGGATCGACTCAATGGGTCTTGACAGGAACTTCGGTGAGATCCGCATCCCGACCGAGAGCGTCATCGAGATCAAGGACGGCAAGAAGGTTCCGACGATCCAGCGCCAGTTCCCCGGCTACGTCCTCGTGAACATGGACATGAACGACACGACCTGGCAGCTCGTGCGCCAGACGCCGGGAGTCACCCAGATCGTCGGCGCCGGAGAGAAGCCGCTCGCGCTCAGCCGCGCCGAGGTCGAGAGGCTCCTGCATCCTGGTGAGGTCGAGACGCGCGAGAAGGTCAAGACAACGGTGGATTACCAGATCGGGGAGACGGTCAAGGTTATTGGCGGACCGCTCTCGGATTTCACAGGTTCGATCTCCGACATCAACGTGGACCAGTCGAGGTTGAAGGTGCTCGTCTCCATCTTCGGGCGCGAGACGCCCGTGGAGCTCTCCTTCAACCAGGTGGCTAAGCTCTAAGCAATCGAGAGGATTTATATGGGTAGAGGACGCGGACGCCGCGTAGCGCGCAAGTTGAAGTTGCAGATCACAGGTGGGCAGGCGAACCCGGCCCCGCCGGTAGGCCCTGCCCTCGGCCAGGCGCAGGTGAACATCGGCGAGTTCGTGCGGCAGTTCAACGACGCCACGCGCGACCAGATGGGCCAGGTCGTCCCCGTGGAGATCACGGTCTACGAGGACCGCTCTTTCACCTTCATAACCAAGACATCTCCCGCGGCGTTCTTGCTAAAGCAGGCCGCAGGACTCGACAAGGGCAGCGGCGAGCCCAACAGGATGAAGGTCGGCACGGTGAGCAGGGCCCAGGTCGAGGAGATAGCACGTACGAAGATGCCAGACCTCAACGCCGCTGATATCGAGGGCGCGTCGAAGATCGTGGAGGGTACGGCCAGGAGCATGGGGATTACGGTCAATGGGTAGGAAGCTGCTTGAACAGAAGTCGAGGATAGATCCGGAACAGCGCTACACGCCGCGCGAGGCGCTGGAGCTACTGAAGGACCTGGAAGGCGCAAAGTTCGACGAGAGCGTCGAGGCCCACGTCCACCTGAACGTAGACCCGAGGCGCGCTGACCAGATGGTGCGGGGCACGCTGATGCTGCCGAACGGCACGGGCAAGACGCGCAGGGTCGCAGTCTTCGCCGAGGGCGAGAAGGCCAGGGAGGCCGAGGAGTCGGGGGCCGACGTCGTCGGCTCGGATGACCTCGCGTCCCGCATCAAGGATGAGGGCTTTATGGACTTCGACGTAGCCGTCGCAACCCCAGATCAGATGAGGGCCGTGGGCCAGCTCGGTCCCGTGCTCGGTCCGCGCGGGCTCATGCCGAACCCGAAGAGCGGCACGGTGACGCAGGACGTCGGCAGGGCCGTCGAGGAGATCAAACGCGGCAAGATCGAGTACCGCGTCGACCGCTACGGCATCATCCACGGTGTTATAGGAAAGAAGTCCTTTGATCTGGATAGCCTGGTCGAGAACTACTACGCGCTGCGCGAGGAGCTGCAACGGGCCCGTCCCGCTCCTGTGAAAGGCCGCTACTTCAAGTCCGTGGCGCTGAGCACGACGATGGGACCCTCCATAAAGGTTGACCCCGCGGCGGAGAGGGATTAGTATCACGCACGGACTTTAGTAAATAGAGCAAACCAGAGACAGCCGGGGTCCGAAAGGACTTAATCATCCGGCCGAGGTTGCGGAAAGCTTTCGAGGGATCTCTTTGCCCCGAGCGCCTCTGCGGCCTCGGGGCTTTCTAGTCGTAGAGGAGTTGGAGTGAACAGGGAAGAGAAAGTGCGGGTGATCGAGCGCCTCACCGCGAAGCTGCGGGCCGGCTCCGCGGTGCTCGTCAACTACCAGGGTATGGACGTTGCCAGGAGCACCGACCTCCGTCGCCGCAGCCGCGAGTCTGGCGTCGACTTCGTGGTCGCGAAGAACACGCTCACCAAGCGGGCCGCGGATGAGGCTGGGGTCGAGGGGATCTCGGAGTTCCTTGTCGGGCCGACGGCCCTCGCCTTCTCGGAGGATCCGGTCGCCAGCGCGAAGCTGATGGCCGAGTTCGCCGATCAGGTGGAGTCTTTCGCGCTCAAGGGCGGTCTCCTCGAAGGCGGACGCGTACTCGACGAGGCCGAGGTGGTGGCCTTGAGCAAGCTGCCGGGCCGCGAGCAACTGCTCGCTCAGATAGTCGGCGGCATCTCCTCCCCGCTCACGGGGCTGGTCACGGTGCTCAACAACACCGTCCAGGGTCTGGTCGTGGCGCTTGGCCAGATCGCCGAGCAGAAGCAGAGCGCCGAACAGTCGTAGGTGAACAAAGATAGGAGGACCAGAGATGGCGGTTAACAAAGAAGAGTTGATGGAGTCGATCGAGAACATGACCGTTCTCGAGCTCTCAGAACTGGTGAAGGCCCTAGAGGAGCGCTTCGGCGTCTCAGCGACGGCCGTAGCAGCAGCCCCGGCCGCTGGCGCGGCCGGCGACGGCGCTGCCGTCGCCGAAGAGGAGCAGACTGAGTTCGACGTCGTGCTCCAGGGCCCGGGCGAGAAGAAGATCCAGGTCATAAAGGTCGTCAGGGCAGCGACAGGCCTCGGCCTGAAGGAGGCGAAGGCCCTCGTCGACGAGGCCCCAAACCCCGTCAAGGAGGCCCAGAGCCGCGAGGACGCCGAAGCCCTCAAGACGCAGCTCGAAGAGGCCGGTGCCGTTGTAGAACTGAAGTAGAGCGAGCCCTACTTCAGTTCCACGCTGTCAGCTAGTCAGCAAGTCGCCTGTGTACCGGGCGACTTGTCAGCACTTAAGCATTTCAGCTTATCGCGTGCGCAAAGGCCCTTACTGACTGGCTGACAAGCCGCCTGGCGAAGCCTGGCGGCGTGCTGGAGTGCTGACAAGCGCCTGACAGCGCGCGTGCTGGCTAGCTGAAATGCTGAACGGCGCAAGCGCCGTTCGTGGCATGCCACGAAGAGCTGTGCTACACTCCGCGCGCCGGCGTGAGATCGGCGACATAATCATCTCGAGATCTTGCCTTGACTTGCCCGGGTAATAGAGGTAAGATACGCGTTTGCGTGTTCGGCCATTCTTCAACGACCCATGCAGAGGAGAGCTAACTTGGTGAGCCCTGTCGTGCGCCGGAAACGGCACCCGTATGCTCGGTTACAGTCAACGGAAGTCCAGTTGCCGGATCTCGTCGAGATCCAGCTGAATTCGTTCCAGAGGTTTCTGAACGAGGGTATTCAGAAGACTTTCACGGAGATCTCACCTATAGAGGACTACACGGGCTCTTACGCCGTGGAGTTCGGGGAAGGTCGCTTCGAAGACCCGCCGGTCTCCGTCGAAGAGTGCATGTCAAAGGACAAGACATACGCGGCGCCGCTGTTCGTGAAGGTCCGCTTTATCGTCAAGGAGACAGGCGAGGTCAGGGAGCAAGACGTCTTTATGGGCGATTTCCCGCTCATGACTGACTCGGGGACCTTCGTCATCAACGGGACCGAGCGGGTCGTCGTAACGCAGCTCGTACGGTCCCCCGGCGCCTACATCATGGAGCCTAAGGACGCAACCAAGCAGGTCTTGACCGCGAGCCTGATGCCTGGGCGTGGGTCCTGGCTGGAGTTCGAGGTCGAGGCGAAGGGCTACGTCTCCGTGCGCATCGACCGCAAGAGGAAGCTGCCCGTCACCGTGCTGCTCAAGGCGCTCGGGATGGGCGGGCCAGAGGAGATACTCAGTAGGTACGACGACTCGTGGCTCGTGCGCAACACTCTTGAGAGGGATGACACCCCTTCCAGAGAAGAGGCATTGCTCGAGGTCTTCAGGCGGCAGCGACCGGGCGAGCCTGTCAACATCGAGAACGCGCAGAACCTCGTGGACGGACTTTTCTTCGACGCCAAGCGATATGACCTCTCCGAGGTCGGGCGCTACAAGGTCAACAAGAAGCTCAAGCTCGACGTTCCGCTCGATACCCAGACTTTAACCATCGAGGACATCGAGGCCCTCCTGAGGCGCCTCATCGAGACCTCCGAAGAGGTCGCCGAGGACGAGGAGTTCGGCAGGGTCAACTACGAGCGCATCCGCTACAAGCTCGACGAGTACGAGCACTTCGGCAACAGGCGTCTCAGAACCGTAGGGGAGCTGGTGCAGGAAGCGTTCCGGATCGGGATGTACCGTATGGAGCGCGTGGTGCGTGAGCGGATGACGACCCAGGATGAGGATTCCATAACCCCCCAGAGCGTCGTCAACGTCAAGCCCGTGAGCAGCGCCATAAAGGAGTTTTTCGGCTCCTCCCAGCTCTCACAGTTCATGGACCAGACCAATACTTTGAGCGGGCTCTCCCACAGGCGACGCCTCAACGCGATGGGAGCGGGTGGCTTGAGCAGGGAGCGGGCGCCGATAGAGGTGCGCGACGTGCATCCAACCCACTACGGCAGGATGTGCCCTATAGAGACGCCGGAAGGCCCGAACATCGGGCTCATCGGCCAGCTATCGACGTTCGCCACCGTAGACGACTACGGTTTCCTACAGACGCCCTACAGGAAGGTCGAGAACGGGAAGCTCACCGACGAGATCGAGTACCTCTCCGCCGACGAGGAGGAGGAGTTCACGATCGCCCAGGCCAACACGCCCATAGACCCCAAGACGGGCAAGATCGCCGATGATGCCCAGATCCTGGCCCGCAGGAAGGGGGGAGACGTCGCGACCGTCGCTGCCGAGGAGGTCGACTACGTAGACGTTGCACCTTTGCAGACGGTCTCCGTCGGCACTGCCCTGATCCCTTTTCTCGAGCACGACGACGCCAACAGGGCGCTTATGGGAGCCAACATGCAGCGGCAGGCCGTACCGCTCCTCAGGAGCGAGGCCCCTTACGTTGGGACGGGGATGGAGTTCAGGGCGGCAGCCGATGCCGGCGACGTGCTGCTGGCGCGCCACGCTGGCATCGTCGAGCGGGTTGTCTCCGACAGGATAACGGTCAGGCGTAGCGGAGGTGGTGGCGAGCTGGACGAGTACCACTTGAGGAAGTTCGCCCGCTCCAACCAGGGGACCTGCGTCAACCAGCGCCCGCTGGTCAAGGAGGGCGAGGAGCTCGAGGCTGGGACCATCATGGCCGACGGCTCCTCCACCGACCAGGGCGAGCTGGCCCTGGGTAAGAACCTGCTCGTGGCTTTCATGCCGTGGGAGGGGTTCAACTTCGAGGACGCCATTATCATCTCCGAGCGGATCGTCAAGGACGACACCCTCTCATCCATACACATCGAGGAGTACGAGGTGCAGGCCCGCGACACCAAGCTCGGGCCAGAGGAGATCACCCGCGACATCCCCAACGCCTCAGACGACGTCCTGATGAATCTGGACGTGGACGGTATCATCCGTATCGGCGCCGAGGTCGGCTCCGGAGACGTGCTGGTCGGCAAGGTCACCCCCAAGGGCGAGAGCGAGCCGACCCCCGAGGAGAAGCTGCTGCGCGCGATCTTCGGCGAGAAGGCGCGTGAGGTCAAGGATTCTTCCTTGAAGGTCCCCCACGGTGAGGGTGGCGTGGTTATCGACGTCAAGCGCTTCTCGCGCGATGGGGGCGACGAGCTCCAGCCCGGCGTCAACGAGATGGTCAGGGTCTTCGTCGCCAAAAAGCGCAAGATCGCGGAGGGCGACAAGCTCGCCGGGCGTCACGGCAACAAGGGCGTCATCTCCAAGATCGTGCCTGAGGAAGACATGCCATTCATGGAGGACGGTCGTCCTGTCGATGTGATCCTCTCACCCTTGGGCGTGCCGAGCCGGATGAACATCGGCCAGATCCTTGAGACCCACCTCGGGTGGGCCGCCAGCCAGGGCCTCGGGGAGAACGGCGGCGAGCCCGTCTTCGTCTCTACGCCAGTCTTCTCCGGCGCTGAGGTAGAGGACGTCGACGAGGCCATCGAGAAGGTGCGCAACAATGGTGGCGCCGGAACAGGCATGGGCCGCGGTGGCAAGGTCACCCTTTATGACGGCAGGACAGGAGAGCCTTTCGACGGCAGGATTACCGTCGGCTACATGTACATACTCAAGCTCTTGCACCTGGTGGACGACAAGATCCATGCTAGGAGCACCGGTCCTTACTCGCTGGTCACCCAGCAGCCGCTTGGCGGCAAGGCTCAGTTCGGCGGCCAGCGATTCGGAGAGATGGAGGTGTGGGCGCTTGAGGCTTACGGTGCGGCGCACACCCTGCAGGAACTGCTTACCATAAAGAGCGACGACAGGGTCGGCCGGGTCAAAAGCTACGAGTCGATAGTCAAGGGTGAGAACATCCCGGAGCCGGGCGTCCCGGCGAGCTTCAAGGTGCTGCTCAAGGAGATGCAGTCCCTGGGGCTCTCAGTCAAGCCGGTCTACAACGCCGAGGCCGCGGCCGAGGATCAGGACCGCAGGGATTGGGACGAAGCCGCCCGCGCGCTGGGCATCAACCTCAGCCGCGACGAACCGACGGGCAACCTGGAGGACTCACCGGGCGCCTTCGGCAGAGGAGGTATATAGAGCGTGCAGGGACTCGAGCGCGACATAGACATAAACAAACTGGAGAAGATCTCCATCGGCCTCGCCTCCGCCGATGAGATCAGGGAGTGGTCGAGGGGCGAGGTCACCAAGCCCGAGACCATCAACTACCGAACTCTACGTCCTGAGAAGGACGGCCTCTTCGACGAGCGCATCTTCGGCCCTTCGAAGGACTGGGAGTGCTACTGCGGCAAGTACAAGAGAATCCGGTTCAAGGGCATTATCTGCGAGAGGTGTGGGGTCGAAGTAACCCGCGCCCGCGTGCGTCGCGACAGGATGGGCCACATCGAGCTCGCCGCCCCTGTGGCGCACGTGTGGTTCGTCAAGGGCGTGCCGAGCCGGATGGGATATCTGCTCGATATCAGCCCGAAGGAGCTCGACCGGGTACTCTACTTCGCCAGCTCCATCGTTACGTGGGTCGACCGCGAGGAGCGGGCCAACGACATAGACCTGCTACGTAGCAGGGTGGAGGATGAGATAAGGCAGCTCGAGCTGGACAGGGACGAGGAGATCGACCAGATCCAGGCCCTTAGGACCAAGCGCGAGAGCGTGATCAAGGGCGAGAGCTCTCCGGACGAGCTGACCGAGGAGTACGCGGACATATCCGAGGACGAGCGCAAGGCCACCATAACGAAGGTGCACAAGGAGGCCGAGGAGTCCGTCGCGGACATAGGCCGCTCGGTTACCGAGCAGATAGGGCTCGTCAGGCGCGCCTGGGAGGAGTTCCAGACACTGGAGCCGCGCCAGATCGTGGACGACGAGGAGCTCTTCCGCGAGATGAAGGACCGTTTCGGAGACGAGTACGGCTACGGGGTGTACTTCCGCGGCGGGATGGGCGCCGAGGCCATAAGAGACCTTATAGGACAGGTCGACCTCGAGAACGAGGCCCAGGACCTGGGGGACGTCGTGGCCTCCTCCAGAGGACAGAAGCGCCAGAAGGCGATCAAACGCCTCAAGGTCGTCGATGCCTTCCGCGTGAGCGGCAACCGCCCCGAGTGGATGATCATGGAGGCCATCCCGGTGCTCCCACCCGACCTCCGCCCGATGGTCCAGCTCGACGGCGGACGTTTTGCCACGTCCGACCTGAACGATCTCTACCGCAGGGTCATAAACAGGAATAACAGGCTTCGTCGCCTGCTCGACCTCGGCGCCCCCGACGTGATCGTGAACAATGAGAAGCGGATGCTCCAGGAGGCCGTCGACGCCCTCTTCGATAACGGGCGTCGCGGACGCGCCGTCACAGGCGCCGGAAACAGGGCGCTCAAGAGCCTCTCCGATATGCTCAAGGGCAAGCAGGGCCGCTTCAGGCAGAACTTGCTCGGCAAGCGCGTGGATTATTCTGGCCGGTCGGTCATCGTGGTCGGCCCTGGCCTGAAGATGCACCAGTGCGGCTTGCCCCGTCTGATGGCCGTCGAGCTCTTCAAGCCTTTCGTGATGAAGGTCCTCGTGGACAGGGCCCTGGCGCCGAACATCAGGAGCGCCAAGCAGATGGTCGAGCGGCTCCGTCCGGAGGTTTGGGACGTCCTCGAGGACGTCATCAAGGAGCACCCGGTGCTCTTGAACCGTGCGCCGACGCTTCACCGCCTCGGCATCCAGGCGTTCGAGCCCGTGCTCGTGGAGGGCAAGGCCATCCAGGTCCACCCGCTGGTCTGTTCCGCCTTCAACGCGGACTTCGACGGCGACCAGATGGCGGTGCACGTGCCCTTGAGCCCCGAGGCGCAGGCCGAGGCCCGTGTCCTAATGCTCTCCACGCAGAACATACTGCTGCCCGCCAACGGATTCCCGATAGCCGTTCCCTCGCAGGACATGGTGCTCGGTCTCTACTACATCACCTACGGTCCGGAGAGCTTCGAGGAGGCCGAGGTCAAGGCCATCCTCTCCTCTTACGACGAGGCCGAGGCGGCCTACAAGGAGGGGACGCTCAAGATTCACGACAAGGTCATAGCCCGCAGGGGCGGCGAACGGATCGAGACCACCCTCGGGCGCGTCCTTTTCAACGAGAACGTCGAGCAGACCCTCAGGGACTACCTTGGCGATGCCTACGACTCCGAGACCTATCCCTACATCAACCACACGTTGAAGAAGGGTGAGATCAAGGATCTCGTCGCCGGGTACGTGGCCCGCTACCCGACGGAGCTGGTGAGCCAGCTCCTCGACACCCTGAAGAGGGTCGGGTTCCACACAGCCACCAAGGCCGGCATCTCGGTCGGCAAGAACGACATCGTCGTGCCCGAGCAGAAAGAGGAGATCCTCGAGCGCTACCAGGGCATGGTCGACGAGATCGAGGACCAGTGGAACCAGGGCTTCATCTCCGACGAGGAGAGGTTGGAGCGTGTGATCGGGCTGTGGACCCAGGCCAAAAACGAGGTCGAGCAGGCGATGAAGGACAACCTCTGGCGCCTGAACCCGATCTACATGATGGCCGACTCGGGCGCCCGCGGCAACTACAACAACTTCACCCAGCTCGCAGGCATGCGCGGCCTGATGACGAACACGAAGGGCGAGATTATCGAGGAGCCCGTCAAGAGCAATTTTATGGAGGGCCTCTCGGTGCTGGAGTACTTCACCTCGACCCACGGAGCGAGAAAAGGCCAGGCCGACACGGCCCTGCGTACCGCCGACTCTGGCTACCTGACCCGTCGTCTAGTCGACGTCTCCCAGGATGTCGTCGTTAACGACGAGGACTGCGGCTCGGACGGCTATGTCGACCTTCCGCTCTACCTGGAAGGCGGCAGGGGTGACGCTAACGATTCAGTCGCCGCCCGCTTCCTGGCCCGAGATCTGGTGAACCCGGAGACCGGCGAGGTCGTCGCCACCGCAGGCGAGGACATCACCCCTGGCCTCCTTGCCACCTGGCGCGAGGAACTGCCGCGTGAGACGCTCGTTTCCGTGCGGACGCCATCCAAATGCGAGAGCCCGCACGGCGTCTGTCAGACCTGTTACGGCAGGGCGCTCTCGACCTACAGGCCCGTTGACGTCGGCGAGGCCGTCGGCATCATCGCGGCCCAGTCTATCGGCGAGCCAGGCACTCAGCTCACGATGCGCACCTTCCATACCGGCGGCATCGCCGGAGAGGACATCACAGCGGGCCTCCCCAGGGTCGTCGAGCTCTTCGAAGCCAGGCATCCGAAGGCCGAGGCGACTCTCGCCGAGATCGACGGTATCGTCTCCCTCGAAGAGGCCGACTCGGACAGGCAGATAAAGGTCGTCATCACCGCCCCCGATAACTCCGAAGTCCGCGAGTACAGGGTCGAGCGCCAACTCCTCAGGCCCGAATTCGTCGAGGACGCCGAGGTCAGGGCGAACACCCCGATCACAGAAGGTTCCATCTACCCGCACGCGATCCTGGAGAACGACCTCCGCTACGGCCGCGGAAGCACCACGACCGAGCGCTACCTGGTCGATGAGGTGCAGAAGGTCTACCGCGCGCAGGGCGTAGACATCCACGACAAGCACATCGAGGTCATCGTACGCCAGATGCTGCGCAAGGTGATCGTGGACGACCCCGGCGATACGAAGCTGCTCCCCGAGCAGGTCGCCGACCGCTTTACAGTGCTCGCCGAGAACGCCCGCATCGAGGAGGAGGAAGGCAGGCAGGCCACCTACCACACGGTCCTGATGGGCATAACCAAGGCCTCGCTCGCCACCGACAGCTTCCTCTCGGCGGCCTCTTTCCAGGAGACGGCCCGCGTCCTTACCGACGCGGCCATCGAGGGCAAGGTGGATGGCCTCGCAGGCCTGAAGGAGAACGTCATTATCGGGAAACTCATACCCGCAGCCACGGGACTGCCGCGTTACAGGCGGCTCACCGTGGCCGTCGAGGGCTACAGAACGCAGGACATCGATGAACTTGACATAGCGGCTTCCTGAGCCTAAAATAATGCGTCGCGGTTACGAGCGGTTACCAATGGAGTAGCCGGTCTTCGTGCCGCGGCGCACGACGTTGCTTTGTAGTAGTCCCCTTTTCCATGTAGAGAGAGAGGCGCGGCCATGCCGACGACCAACCAGCTTGTGCGCAACGAGCGGGAGAAACAGACGAAGAAGGCGGCGACGCCGGCGCTGCAGGGGTCTCCCCAGAAGCGCGGCGTGTGCACGCGCGTCTCGACCACCACGCCGAGGAAGCCGAACTCCGCGCTGCGCAAGGTGGCCAGGGTCCGTCTGGTGAACGGTCAGGAGGTCACGGCCTACGTTCCCGGAGAGGGACACAACCTGCAGGAGCACTCCGTCGTGCTCGTGCGTGGCGGACAGGTCAAGGACCTACCCGGCGTTCGTTACAAGGTCGTGCGCGGGGCGCTCGATACTCTCGGGGTCAACAACCGCAAGCAGGGCCGTTCCAAGTACGGGACCAAGAAGTCGTAGGAGGATAGCAGATGCCGAGGCGAGCAGCGCCACCGAAGAAGAAGATAGCCGCCGATCCCGTCTACGGGAGCGTGCTGGTGCAGCAGTTGGTCAACAAGATCATGCTCGACGGTAAGAAGAGCACCTCGGAAAGAATAGTCTATGACGCCCTCTCTTACATCGAGGAGCGCACGGGCACGAGCCCGGTCCAGGTATTGAACAACGCCCTGGACAACATCAGGCCACGCCTGGAGGTCAAGAGCCGACGTGTCGGCGGCGCTACCTACCAGGTGCCTGTTGAGGTCGATGCCCGCAGGGCCAATACGCTGGCGCTGCGCTGGATGGTAGGCTTCGCCCGCGCCAGGCGCGAGAAGACCATGGGCCGCAGGCTGGCAGGGGAGATCCTGGACGCCAAGGACAATATCGGCTCGAGCGTGAAGCGTAAGGAAGACACGCATCGGATGGCAGAGGCCAACCGGGCCTTCGCCCATTACAGGTGGTGACGAGGAACTAATATGGCTGTACAAGTATCCAGAAAGATCCCGCTAAAGCGGGTCAGAAACATCGGCATCATGGCCCACATCGATGCCGGCAAAACGACGACGACGGAACGCATCCTGCTCTATACGGGCCTTACCCATAAGCTGGGCGAGGTTCACGACGGTAACGCCGTCATGGACTGGATGGCCCAGGAGCGCGAACGCGGCATTACCATAACCTCAGCCGCGACGACCGTGTTCTGGGGCGGCATCGAAGGCTCGAGCAAGAACGGCAAAGGTACCCGCGAAGGCGT
>DASQWQ010000138.1:0-2117 GCA_035640175.1 Rubrobacter sp.
AGCCCCCTGCCTTGTCCGTCTTTCCTGTTCGCTCATCCCGAACTCCCTTCCCGAGAAACCACTCCCCGCCACGACCGCCCACGACATAGTGCCCAGACTATCTGCAAAGTCCCCTTTCCCGTGCCGGCCCCCTGGCTACAACGGCATCATAGTTAATACCAATTTGTCATACAAGGGGTGAACGTATAGAGTTACTTACAACCGGTTGACCCTCGGGTAGGATTTATGAGGTTTCGCATCGAGGAGAGGTCGAAGATCGGGCTGAATCGGCAGAGATCGGAGGGTCTGAACAGGGACCCGCTCTACCTGCAGGTCGAACGGCGCATCGAGGATCTTCTGTTGCAGAGTCGCTACAGGGCCGGAGAGCGGATACCGCCGGAGACAGAGTTGGTCGACACTCTGGGCGTGTCGCGGGTTACGGTACGGGCCGGGCTGGCGCGACTCGTAAAGCGGGGGCTCCTGGAACGGCGCCAGGGGAGCGGCACGTTCATGGTACAGCCGCCGGAGGGAGCCAGGCTGCGGTCCGGGCTGGAGAGGCTCGAAACCTACACCGTTCACGCCGCACGGCTGGGTCTGACGCTGGGCAGCGAGGACCTGAGCATCGAAACTGTAGACGCGCAGCCGGAGGAGGCGGCGGCGCTGGAGGTTGCCGAGGAAGAGCCGCTGGTGAAAGTCTCGCGCGTCCTGCTTGTGGAGGAAAGACCGGCAGCCTGGATGGTTGACGTGGTGCCAGAGGACGTTATCGGGGTCAAGGAAGTTAGGAAGCGCTTCCGCCCGGACGCCATGCTGCTGGATCTACTGGTTTCGGAGGGCTTGCCTGTGGGCTTTTCTCAGATGCATATCGAAGCCGTCATGATGGATCAGAACGAACGCGTAGGGAGAATTCTGGGCCTGAAGACTCCCTCCGCCGCGCTCGCGTTGACCCAGACCATGTATCTGACCGACAGTACTCCCGTGCAGTGGTCGCGCGACACCTTCCTTCCAAGACACCTCAACCTCCACGTCGTCCGGGAGCTCTTCGAGGTCAGGAAGCTTCCGTAGTAGGTGTCAGGCCCTAGGTTTCAGGTATAGACTGTGCCGGTTCTCGAAACTCGTTGCTGATGCCTCGAGTCTGTAACCTGTAGCCTCCCGACAATAGGAGGATGGATTGCCTGAGATAAGCTGGGAGGATTTCGAGAAGGTGGATGTAAGGGTCGGCACGGTCGTCGAGGCCGAGCCTTTCCCGGAGGCACGCAAACCCTCTACAAAACTCAAGGTAGACTTCGGACCGGAGGTCGGGACCAGGAAGACCAGCGCTCAGCTCACGGCGCACTATGAGCCTGAGGGACTCGTTGGTCGGCAGGTCGTCGCTGTGGTCAACTTTCCGCCGAAGAGGATCGCGGGCTTCGAGAGCGAGGTGCTCGTCCTCGGCGTACCTGACGGGAATGAGGACGTAGTGCTCCTCGCACCAGATCACGAGGTCCCGCCGGGTGGCAGGATGTTCTAGGAAACATCTAGACTGACGCTTCGTACCCAGATAGTATCGTATACACCGACTGGAAAGGGGGGTAATGCGGTGAGTGAGACGAACCTGGAGCAGTTTCGGGAAGTTACGCCGGAGGGGCGGTTCACACTGCAGAACTCGGCGATGCTCAAGGTGCGGTTGGAGAACGACCAGATCCAGGCCAAGCTCGGATCGATGGTCGCCTATCAGGGCGACGTGCGCTTCGAGCATAAGAGCGGGGGCCTTGGTCGTTTCTTCAAGAAGGCCGTCACGGGCGAGGGCGTCAAGCTAATGGCGGCCAACGGGACGGGCGACCTTTTCCTGGCGCAGGACAAGCGCAAGATCATGATCCTGGACCTCCATAACGACCGTATGACCGTAAACGGCGACAACATCCTCGCCTTCGAGTCCGGCATCGACTGGGACATACAGCGGGTCGAGGGTGCTGGTCGTCTCGCAGGCGGCCTCTTCAACGTCGTACTCGAAGGTACGGGCAAGGTCGCCGTCACCTCGGACGGTGAGCCAGTCCTTCTCGACACTTCGACCCCGACCTTCGCCGACCCCGAGTCCGCCATCGCCTGGAGCAGTGGTGTGAGGACGGGCGTCAGGAGGGATGTCTCCTTCAAGACTTTTA
>DASQWQ010000139.1:0-29609 GCA_035640175.1 Rubrobacter sp.
TGTCGCCGTCTCGGGCGCGCCCGCCGGGGCGACCAGCGTGCCAGACTCAGGTAGGGAGAGGGCTAGTTCGCCTTTCGCGGCTGCAAGGCCTTCGAGCGTCCCGAACGAGTCCAGATGGACCGGCGAGATGGCTGTCAGGACCCCGATGTCGGGCGAGGCGATGGCACACAGATACTTTATGTCCCCTGCGTGGGTGGCTCCCATCTCGAGGACGAGAACCTCTGTGCGAGGATCGGAGGCCAGGATGGTGAGGGGAAGGCCGATCTCGTTGTTCAGGTTTCCTGGCGTCGCGGAGACACGCTTCCCAGCGTGCCTGAGAATGGTCGCGAGGGCGTCCTTGGTCGTTGTCTTGCCCACAGTGCCGGTGATGCCGATAACGACAGGCGAAAGCGCATCCTGGCGGAGAAGCGTCCAACGTGCGAGACTCTGCAGCGCCTCCAGAGGGTCGTCCACGACGAGGGTCGGCACGTCGAGCCGGCGGGTTGCCACCGTCGCCACCGCGCCGCGCAGGTGCGCCTCGGGGGCGAAGTCCGCGCCGTCGGTCCTGCCGCGCAGGGCGAAGAATAGGTCTCCTTCGCGCACCTTACGGGAATCGGTCGCTGCCCCACGCACGAGAGCGTTTACGTGCGTGGCCTCAAGATCCGCGGCCATAGCCCGCGCAGCCTCTGAAAGCGTAGCCGGCCTCACCAGAGGGGCTCCTCTGCCACAAAGCCCTTACGGTCGGGCGGGACGTTGAAGTAGCCCAGTGTAAAGGACATCACCTGGTGGAAAGCAGGTACCGCGACCAGCTCTCCCCAGTACGAGGTCTTTGGTTCGTCGACGGCCACCAGCATCACGTACTCAGGGTCGGTGGCCGGGGCGAACCCTATAAAGGAGGCCACGTACTGGTTACCGTAGGTTCCCGTCGTTGGGTCCACTTTCTGAGAGGTCCCTGTCTTGCCGGCCACGGTGTAACCGGAGATCTGAGCGAAGTGGCCCGACCCGTCGTCGACGACGCCCTGCAACATTCCGCGTACTATAGCCGAGGTCTTCTTGCTTATCACCCTTGGACCCTGTCCTTGGGAGGTCTCCTGTTCTGTGACGTGCGGCGTTACCCTTCGCCCACCGTTGACGAGCGTGGCGTAGCCGGAGACGAGCTGCAGAGGCGTAACGGTAAAGCCCTGTCCGAAGGGGATGTTGCCTATCGAGACCCCACTCCAGTCCTTGTAGGCAGGGACGAGCCCAAGGTCCTCACCCCACAGATCCACACCGGTTGGTTTGCCGAAGCCGAAGGCGCGAATGTAGTCGTAGAGCTCCTTCCCGCCAAGCTCTTTGGCGACCTTCGTGGCACCGACGTTGCTCGAGTGCTCGAGCACGTCTCCAGGCGTCATGACCTCGGTCTCATGTGGCTTGGAATCATTGATTATGTGGTCGGCCACGGTCATGTGATCCGGGACGACGAACTTACTCGAGGGCGTGACCGCACCTTCCTCGAGCGCAGACGCGACGGTGAAGGCCTTGAAGGTCGAGCCAGGCTCGTACGGATCGGTAAGTACCCGATCTCGCTGGTCTTCTGCGGGAACGTTGCCGAACTCGTTGTTGTCGTAGGCTGGGGTGTTGGCCAGCGCTAAAATCGACCCGTCATCAACGCGCATTACCAGGCCGACGGCGCTCTTGGCCTTGCTCTTCTCGACAGCCTTCGCCAGGGCTTTTTGCAACTCCTGCTGCACCGCGGAGTCCACGGTCAAGTCTACGTCCCTGCCGTGCTTCAAGGTGTCGTGGTAACTGGCCTCGACCCCGCCGAATGGCTCGCCGTAGTCTCCCTGGTATCCGAGGAGGTGGCTGGCGAGGGACCCGTCCGGATAGACCCTTATGGTATCGGGGGCGGTTGTGATTCCTTCTATACCCAGGTCCTGCACCTTCGCGGCTGTCTCCGGCTCTACGCCCGTGGCGACGACGCTGTATCCACTGAGCCGGCCGTCCGCATCACGCCTGGAGAGCGAGACCCTAATCTCCTTCTGGGTCGAATCCGTCTCTTTGCTAAGCACGGCATGCAGCTCGCTAGCCGTCGCCCTTGGGTCTTCGATCTGGTAAGGGGTTGCTATCACACGGGCGACCTCGAGGCTGGTCGCAAGCTCCCTTCCATCGGCACTCACTATGCTGCCGCGGGTCGGCGCGGCGAGCGGCGTCGCTCCCCCGGCTTGCTCGTCGGCGAAGGCCCTGTAACTCTCGTCTTCCGTGAGGCTTATATGCACGGCCCTCCCACCAAGAAGAAGTACCGTCACCGCGAACACCGCCGCCACCATCCACAGCCTCCTGTGGCCGACGGTAGGTCTGGCTTCGCCGCGGATCGACGGCGCGCTACGCACCCTTGTGGCGCCACTGCTGACGCCGGCCCGCCTCTGGTTGGAGAGCGATATGACTTTGCCACCAGAGGACTTGCGCCCTTTGTTTTTGGTGTGGGGGTGGGGGTTCGTGCCACGGCGAATCCTTGCGTTGCGAGGTCCTGGCCGGTCAACGCTGCCGCGGTCTTCCCCCTTCTTGTAGTGCCCCATCTTTCGTCCCATCCTCCGCTTTGACTCCATAGACTTTCAAGGTAGTGCTCTTCGGCTCGTGCATACCAAGCTTCTCCGCCGCGAGAGCCCGGATTCTCTCCGCGCCCGACAGTTTCGCGACCTTGACCTCGAGTCTCTCCCCTACTTCTCTGGCCCTATCAAGCCTGACGTCGAGTTCGGCGGCCCTGGCGTCGAGCCCCGCGGCGACCGTGTTCAAATAGACGCTCCCCAGCATCAACAGCACGGGCACCACGACTAGCATCGCAAACCTGCGCCGACGACCCGCGGCTTTCCGCCTGAGGGTACGATCCTGCGAGCGGTCCTGGGCACGCTTCTGTACGGGCCACGCCGGTTCGGTAGGGAGCGTAGCCTTGTACCTGCGCTGTGAAGCGGCCATCAGCTGGCATCCGCCGGAGGCTCGGCCGTCCTTATCGCCGCCCGCAGCCTGGCCGACGCGCTGCGCGGGTTCTCCTCTACCTCACGTCCGGAAGGGGCCAGAACCGCTCCTCGGCGGAAGAGGGGCTTTGCACCACAAACGCACACCGGTAGGTCCGGCGGACAGACACACCGCCCCTCCCGCCCTGAGATGAACCGCTTTACGAGGCGATCCTCCCCCGAGTGGAACGTGATAACCACCAGCCTCCCGCCTGGTACGAGAAGCTGTTCTGAGGCTTCCAGGGCCCGGCCGAGGCTACCTAACTCGTCGTTTACCCTGACCCGCACGGCCTGGAAGATCCTCTTTGCAGGGTTGCCGCCCTTCTCCTTCCAGCCCAAGGCTGCCCGTACGGCATCGTAGAGATCCTTCGTAACCAGGAGCGGTCTCCTCCGAACAACCTCCCGCGCCACACGTCCCGCCTCACCGCGCGGCATGTCGCCGTACTCCGAGAGCACCCTCGACAGCTCCCCGACCTCGACGGTGTTCAAAAAGTCCGCGGCCGTCGTACCCGACCGTGGGTCCATGCGCATGTCCAGCGGTCCCTCGTTAACGTATGAGAACCCACGTCCTGCCTCGTCGACCTGGAAGCTGGAGAGCCCGAGGTCGAACAGGATCGCATCGGCACTTCTACCTCTCTCGACCATCGCCCACAACGCCAGGTCGTAAGCGCCCGAGACGAACTCGAAGCGCGGGTCCTGCAACAGATCTGATGCCCGCTCCGCCGCCTCAGGGTCGCGGTCGATGCCAACGAGGCTACCACCAGGTCCGAGCCCGGCGAGTATGAGCCTGGAGTGGCCGCCACCACCGAAGGTGGCGTCTACGACAGAGTCTTCGGGAGCCAACCCGAGGGCGGCTACCGCTCTCTCGAGCATCACAGGACGATGTCCGGCCGCCATCACCCTCCGAGATCCCTTCCCGCAAACTCCTCGACGATCTCGCTGAACGAGTCGTCAGCACTGGAGACGTAACGGTCCCATTCCTCCGTGTCCCAGATCTCCAACCTGTCGTCCACACCCGTGATGGTCACGTCACGCTGTAGTCCCGCGTAGCTGGCGAGCTTGGTTGGGATCAAAACGCGACCCTGCCTGTCGAGCGTGGCCTCGAAAGCCATGGAGAAGAACATCCGCGAAAGCTGGCGCCCCCTGGCCGAGAGGTCCGCGTTGGCCTTTATGTTGGCCTTGAACGCCGCCCACTCCTCAGGGGGGAAGGCGAACAGACACCTGTCCACCCCCTTGGTCACAACGATCCCACCCTCGAAGTAGGAGCGGAGTCGCGAAGGGAGGGTCATGCGCCCTTTCTCATCCAGCGTGTGCTCGTACTCGCCTAAAAGGGCCAGAGCCGTGTCCTCCCACTACGCTCCACTTTGACCCACAACAGCGAAATTCTTGCATATGCACGGAAAATTCGCAATCTGCGAGGTCGAGAACGCCTCTGAGAGACCATATTTCGTCCGTCAAGGTACCTTGACCCCTCTACCCAAGGGTATAGGACCCCTACTTAGCGAACACGATTTGCTGGCTTACGGAAGGTTCCTCTACATGGTGGAACTGTAACCCAGGTGTAACATGTCGGTCGCATACGAGAAGAACCCCAATATATTGGGTGTGTGGAAATAAGTAAGGGGTCTAGTATGGCGGTGATTTTTTTGGACTGCGTTTGTGGGCCCACCAGGACTCGAACCTGGGACCGTCCGATTATGAGTCGGATGCTCTAACCAACTGAGCTATGGGCCCTTGGCGGGAAACCCGGGCGGTGCCGCCTAGCTCCCCCGGCTGGACTCGAACCAGCAACCCTTCGGTTAACAGCCGAATGCTCTGCCAATTGAGCTACAGGGGAATGTTACAAGGATGGATTATACGGTTCGGGGCTCGCTGCTTCAAGCGCCGGCTGCGGAGGAGCGCAGGGCCTGTTTGAGATGTTGGATCTCCGACTGCAGAACATCCTTCTTGTCGTAATCCGGCGTCTCCCGTTTGATCTGTTCGCGGCTCAGGATGGCCAGCCGTAGCCAGGCTTCGCGCACGGAGACCTCGGAAGGGTAGAGCCTCTCCCCCTGGGAGGCGAGGGCACCGATCTTGTCCATTAGCGGCCTGGCTCTATCGTCCGAGAGGACAGAGTCGAGGTCTTTGCCCGCGTGCTCTCTTAGCAGGGCGAAGATCCGGGCATGAGTTTCGTCGCGAAAATCCTCGGTGCGTAGCGTCAAGGGCTCGGGAAGATACGGGATCTTTACGCCCTCTTTTAGAAGGGGGGCTGTAAGGTCGGGCCTGGTGAGAACCAGAGCCAGGACCTCATCGCCAGCCTGCGAGTAGGCGTCTGAAGTAGGAAGCCTATCGCGAAAGGCACGCTCCTTCTGCTGGATACTCTTGAAAGCTATAGCCTCTCTATCTGGGTCTCCTTGCCGCAATCTCTGTTCACGTTGCCAGCTCTCAAACTGCGCTTCTAAGTCTTGGAACGACATCTGAAGCGCATCAGAAAAGCGCCTCTTGGCTTCAAGTTCAACCGTAGGAGCTTGCATCCGAATCCGTCCTAAGTACTCTAGCGCCTGTCTCAAGACCTGCTCACGGGTTGCGGCGTCAGCTCCGCGCGCTTCCTCGGACATTACGCGCACACTGAATTCGAGAATGGGGACCGAACTGTCGAGAAGCTGCAAGAACTCATCCTTATCGTTCTCCAGAATCCAATCGGCAGGATCATGCGACAGCCGAATAACGTGCAGCGAGGTATTGAGTTCAACAGCGGAAAGAGTCAGGTCCGCTGCCTCTCTGGCCCTAACTATGGCCTTCTCACCTGCCATGTCAGGATCGAACAGTAAATAGATCCGGTCAGCGTAACTACTAAGGGTTCTGAGATGACCTGTCGTCGTCGCTGTACCTAATGTGGCGACGGCATTCTGAATACCCGACTGGTAGAGCATCAGTACGTCTGTGTAGCCCTCGACGACCAGCGCTGCGCGCTCGCTACGGATAGCTTCGGAGACTTGTGGGAAACCGTAGAGCAGATCCCGCTTGTTGAAGATCTCCGTCTCGGGAGAGTTGAGATACTTGGGCTGGGCGTCACCGAGCGTCCTGGCCCCGAAGCCCACGATCCTACCCCGTCGGTCCGAGATGGGGAAAGTGATCCTACCGGCAAAACGCTCCCCACCCCGCGGCGAAAGAAGCCCGGCAGCATCGAGGACGCCCCTGTCGAGATCCAACCTCCCAGCCGCAGCCACAAACCCCGAAACACCCCGCGGAGGTGCGTACCCCAAACGAAATTCTTCTATAGTAGAACGTTCTAGGCCGCGGTCTTTCAGGTAGCGGCGGGCCCGTTCTGCTTCTGGAGTTTCGGACCTGAGGAGGTACTTGTGGTAGTAGACGGTCGCGGCGGCGAGGGCCCTGTGGATGGCACGCCGGCGGAGGGTGCGTTCCCTTGCGGCGCCTGAGTCTCCCCCGCCCTCGAACTGCAGGTCAACGCCTGAGCGGTCGGCGAGGTAAGCGACAGCTTCGGCGAACTCTAGAGACTTGAGATCCATGACCAGCTTGATGGCGTCCCCGCCCCTTTGGCAGTTGTGGGTAATGCCCATTTTGGTAAGGAAGGTGTGGGAGCCCGTAGTGGTGATGTCTACGACGGTCACGGGCGCTTCAGCTGCGGTCCTGATCTCCTGGACTATCGACCAGAAGTAATTGATACTACCTATCTTAGCGAAGAAACCTCTAAGCGACTCCTTACCCAGGACGAAAACGTGGTGAGTCTTTTTGCGCCCTACGCCATCCCTTGCAATCTGCTCAGGGATAGAGGATGAGGAGCAGACCTTACCTCTCTGGATGCACAACGCGAAGATGCCATAGGTCAGCGCCTCTGAGATCGAGGCGGCCGACGTCACCCCATCATGCGTGTGGCCGTCTCCATCGAAGTACCCCTGAACAAGAGCGGCCTGACACTCCACAGTCCAGTACAATGCGTGAGCCGGTACTCGTTTGTTTTCGCAATCGCGTCCGAACCAATGGTTGAAAAGGGCCGCCAGATCCGTGCTGGAACACGTCACTTCGCAGATGTTCTTATCTGGGCACACGAACTTTGAGCTGTGCCTACCGAACTCTTCGCCGACTACGCCAACGACTTTTTCGGCCAGGCTCTCAGCCTCGTGGGCGCCGAAGCTCCACTTCACGCCGTCTCTGTAGAGCGAGCCTTCGGCCAGCCAAAGACCGTACAACCACGCTGTGCGGGGGTTGACGTGCAGCTTCGTAATCCGGTCGTTACGCGGTCCCATGGTGTAAGGCTTGAGCAGATGTTCACCAGGGAGAGGCGAGTCGTCGCGTTCCTCATCAGGGATAACGGGGTAGAGCCAGAAGTCCCCTACGCGAATCTCCGATGCGTGCTCTACGGAGAGTCGGACATTCGTGTTCTTCCCGCTGTGCCTGCTGGAGAAGCGAAGTTTCTTTCCGCCTGACTGCGTGGGGTGGACCCTTGGAATAGCACGCAGTGCTTCTTCCCGCCTTACGAAGATACATTGGTGGTCCGGCGTGAGTTCGATGCCTTCTTCTGCCGCGCCGGTCTTGATCCTCAATGTAGGACCGGAGTTGAACCACTTATCGGTTATGGTCTCGCGGTGTCCGCCGAGGCCGATGACCTCGTCTCCGGGCTCTGTCTCGGCTATCGGGATCAAGCCTCTCGAGGTCCAGATACGCTCATTGGCTTCCAGGCACCCGAAACAGTAGTAGAAGCCCCGATCCGGGGTGGCGCTAAAGGAAGGGGTTTTCTCCTGGTGGTCGGGGTAGGGGCAGAGGCCGGCGAAGCGGGCTCCCTGGCGCCTGAGGGCTGTGAACTCGGAGGCTACCTCGACGATCCCGGTCGCCTCCCTGACCTCTTCTATGCTGCGTTGTGAGATCCTCAAACCCGGTCTCCCTTGTACCGGTGTACAGATATCCGCGTTGAGTGTGGTGTTGACCAGGGGTAATGTTACTCTACCTGGCATGAATATCCGCGGCGGATCCACGACTGTGCCAAGCGCCGGGTACGCTGACCCCCGCCCGGGATCGGCTTCGAGCCAAAAGACGAGCCGCTGCAGAGGGACATCAACCTCCTCGGGCGCGTGCTTGGTAGGATCCTGATCGAGCAGGAAGGCGAGGTCCTCTTCGAGACCGAGGAAGAGGTCAGGCTCCTTTGCAAGCGCCTGCGCTTCGACTACGACCCCGAACTGGACGAGAGGCTGCGGCGACGGATCGAGGCCATGAGCGTGGAGGAAGCTGCGACGAATCGTACGTGCGTTCTCCGTGTACTTCCAACTGGTCAATATCGCCGAGCGCTACCATCGGGTGCGGCGGCGGCAGTACGAGTCGGCACGGACAATCCTCCCCAACGCGCCTCGGTGGCGAGCGCCCTCGCGCGACTCAAGGGTGAAGGTCTAGGGCAGGAAGCGCTGCGGCGCGTGCTTGACGGTATGCCTGTTGGCCTCGCTATGACCGCCCATCCGACGGAGGCCATGAGGCGTAGCGTCAGGCGCAAGCACGTGAGGATCGGTCGTCCAGAGGTAAACCAGGAGATAGAGAGGACACTACTGTTCTTCGAGAACCCTTTGATCTCCGCAACGCTCGAAGCATACAGGGAATTCGAGGACGAGCTAGCACGCCAGTTCCCAGAGGATACTCCGAGGCTGGGTCGCGTCCTCGATTCCGGCTCTTGGGTCGGCGGGGACCAGGACGGCAATCCTTTCGTCGAGCCGGAGATGATAACCACTGCGCTCAGCCTTCACCGCGAGATCATAATCGAGCGCCACCTCGCCTCCGCAGTGTGGCTGGCGGATCACATGAGCCAGTCTGCGGGCATGATCCCCGTCTCTGAAGATTTGCGCCGCTCGGTCGAGCGCGACGAAGAGCTCATGCCCGGCCTCGTCGGGCGCTACGGGGGAATCGACCCGAACGAGGTCTACCGGCGCAAGCTCCTGTTCATGTCAGAGCGCTTGAGGTTAGCCCTCGGGCAACCAGGCGCTCCTTCCGCTTATTCTGGCGTGTGCGAGTTCCTCGACGACTTGTTTAAGATCCGCGACAGTCTGCTGCAGAACGGCGGGTGCGTGCCGCTGAAGGGCGATTGAGGGATCTTATCCGCCAGGCCGAGGTCTTCGGCTTCCACCTGGCGAAGCTCGATGTCCGCCAGGAGAGCTCCACGGTAGTTAGGGCCGTCGTCCATCTGGTCTCGGCCAGCACGGGTGAAGACCTTCTGGCCATGGACGAAGCGGCACGCGCCGCACTGCTGAGAAGGCTCCTCGCCGCCCCTGGTCTCTCCCTTCCCGAACCGGAAGAAGTCTCGGAAGAGACCCGCAAAGTTCTCGAAACCTTCTGGCGCATCCGGCACGCGAAGGAGGAGCACTCTGGCACCCCAGTCGAGACTTTCATCCTCAGCATGGCGCGCAACGCGAGCGACGTCCTGAGCGTACAGCTACTCGCCCGCCGGGCGGGACTGCTGGAGGTCGAGGAGAGCGGCCGGTGCACCGCCAATTATCTCAGGGTCACGCCCCTCTTTGAGATTGTCGACGACCTCGGGCGGGCTCCCGAGGCACTCGGACATGTGCTAGAGGACCCTTTCTACCGCTCCTCGTGGATTCCCGCTTGCGCGGGAATGACGGTTATGCTGAGAGCGATAGGGTAGCAGTTGTGCTCACGCAAGAGGTTGTACACCATCGAAGTGTAAGTGCGGAGTCCTCGCCCCGGGTGGGAAACGCTACCGGCCGAAGGTGCTTCGGGTGGCGTCGGTACTGCCAGTCGCGTTCCTCGGCGGTGGCAGAGTCGTTGGCGGCGGTTACGGCGTAGTTGGCAGAGTGCGCGGAGTGAGAGGCAACGTGGGCGGTTGCTGCGGCATGACCAGCCGCGAGGGCGGCGGAGCGGGCCGCAGCTCGATCGGTGTTGCGGGCGGCGTGGGTGGCAAATGCGGCGGCGCGCACCTCGCTCATCGCGATCTCACCACGCACCCGGGCACGCCCTGCTTCGACCGATTTCCGAGGTCGGTCGTCTTTCGGATAATTCTCCTCGAAGTACGGGAGTGCGTGCTCGGCACAGTCGGTGGCTCAGAGCACCAATGACTTCTAATCCTGTTTGTCGAGCCTCATTTGTCTTCCTCATTCTGCTTCTGATGCCTTGATAGGTGCCGGCCGGTCAAGTCTTTTTGGATTCAAGCCAGTTTCCTCACGGCTTGCTCGCTCATGCGAAGATCTCACCCTGGGGCACAAAGAGACGCCTGAATGTCGCGAGGGCGTATCTGTCGGTCATCCCCGCCACAAAGTCTATGGTCTCGGTTAGTGGGTCGGGATCGCTGGCCGCCCGCTCCTCAGGGTGCTCCAGATAGTACTCGAAGAGGGCCGTAACGACGCGGGCCGCTTTGTGGTTCTCCCTCGAGCCCAGTTTGTTGTTGTACACGTGCCGGAAGAGCCACGCCCTGAGCTCCACAAGGGCCCCGTATACCGGGTCCGATAGGTATATCTCACCGTTCACTTTGGAGTTAGAGATCATGTCCTTTACCAGGGTGTCGATCCTGGTGCTCATCTGCACTCCGAGAACAGAGATAGGGCTCGGCGGGAGGTCATCGCTGGAGATGATGCCCGCCCGCAACGCGTCGTCCACGTCGTGGTTGACGTACGCGATCCTGTCCGCGACGCGCACGATCTCACCTTCCCTGGTGGATGGGTAACCGATTCCTGTATGGTTACGTATCCCATCTCTGACCTCGAACGTAAGGTTCAATCCGTCTCCGTGTTTCTCGAGGTGGTCGACTACACGCAGGGAGTGATCGTTATGGCGGAAGGTGCGACCGTGAGCTGCGAGGGCGCGGGAGAGGGCTTCTTCTCCGGTGTGACCGAATGGGGCGTGGCCGAGATCGTGGCCGAGGGAGATCGCCTCCGTGAGGTCTTCGTTGAGGCCGAGAGCGCGGGCTATGGTACGGGATATCTGCATCATCTCCAGGGTGTGCGTGAGGCGCGTCCTGAAGTGGTCGCCGTCAGGGGAGATGAAGACCTGGGTCTTGTGCATGAGCCTGCGGAAGGCCTTGGCGTGGATAATGCGGTCCCTGTCGCGCTGGAAGTCGTTGCGGACGCCGTCGGGAGCCTCCGGCCTCGGGCGTCCCGCGCTGTGCTCTACGGCCCATGCGGAAGGGTCTTGCCCAAGGCCAACACTGGATCCTGGAGATTTCACGTCCTGCGTCCGGCACCGGCTAGTCGGGGGCCGACCAGTGTATTTCCGGGAGCGTGGGCCAGGACGTGGGAGCGGACCACTCTGAGGACGCTCTGTTTCGGACCTGTTTGTACGGGCGCCTGACGGATGGGGGTTTCTACAAGGGTTCTCAGGCTTTCCAGCGTGCCTGGGGCAAGCGGGAACGCGTCGCCGGTCGCCGTGCGGCACTCCTGGCACAGGACGCCACCATGCTCTGGAACGAAGTGCAACGGATCCGAAGCCGCGTCGAGGTCTGTTCCACAGGCCAGGCAGACGTCCAACTGCGGCGCGTAGCCGGCCAGGATGGAGAGCTTTACGCCGAGGGCCGCCTCGATGTTCTCGAAACCAGAATCGCATGTTTCCAGCGCGTCGAGGGCGTTATAGAGCAGGTTGAAGACCCTACGGTCCGCCTCGTCGCCTCCCGAGAGGGCCCGCACGCTCCCGACCATACTTGCGGCAGTCTCGAAGCGGGTGAGATCCTCCCTGATACCGTGGAAGCTGCGCAGCGTCTCCGCCTGGGTCACGGTGTCGAGCGTCCTGCCGTGGTAGGCGACGAAGTCGACGCAGGAGAGCGGTTCGAGACGGGCTCCGAAGCGGGACCTTGTACGCCTGATGCCCTTCGCGATTGCCGAGACCAGCCCCACGTCCCTGGTGTAGAGGTCCAGAATCCTGTCTGCCTCCGAATAGCGGATCGAACGTAGCACGATTCCCTTACTCTTGTAGACCGCCACCCTCGGCCTCCTCCATCACGGCGACGCTCGCGCTCATGCCGAGCCGCGAAGCCCCTGCGTTGAGTATGTCCAGGGCGTCCCTGAGGGTGCTGATGCCACCCGAGGCCTTTACTGCCAGGGCTTCGGGCGCCTCTTCTCTGAGCAGGGCCACGTCCTCAGGCGTTGCGCCGACGCGGGCGAAGCCCGTCGAGGTTTTCACGAAATCTGCGCCGCTCGCGGCCACGATCTGGGTCGCAAGCCGCTTCATCTTGTCTGAAAGGTATGCGGTCTCGAGAATGACCTTGACGACCACATCGTTCAAGCCATTGTTCATGGCTACCGCGCTTACCTCCTGGGTGAGGCTTGCGAGCTCGTCGGCTACGTAGCCGAACTCCCCGGAGAGGAACTTCGAGATGTTCATGACCACGTCGAGCTCCGAAGCGCCCTTGGTGACCGCCTCGCGGACGGCCGCAATCTTCACCGCGGTGGGCTCGTACCCGAAAGGGAAGGAGATCACCGTCGCCACCTTTACATCAGCACCACGCAATTCCCTGGCGGCAAGAGGAACGTATGAGGGCGGGATGCACACCGCGGCGAAATGAAAGTGGGAAGCCTGCTCGCAGAGGCGTACGATCTCCTGCTCCGTGGCCTCGGGCTTCAAGAGAGTATGGTCCACCGTCTTCGCGAACTCGCGCACCCTCATCGCCAAATCGCTACGCTCCTCTCTCGACACAATGACCCAGGGTGATTATAAACCCAACCGCTCCAGAAACTGCCTGTCGCTTCTCCATCCCTGGCTAACCTTTACTTTCAGGTCGAGATAAATGCGGGTGCCGAGGAGGCGCTCGACGTCGCGGCGGGCTTCGGTGCCAATCTTCTTTATGGTCCTGCCGCCTTTACCTAGTACGATCATACGTTGCGTGGCACGTTCGACGTGAATGACGGCGTAGACGACCGTCACGTTCTGTTTGATCTCTACGTCTTCGATCTCGACGGCAACGGCATGCGGCACCTCTTCCCTGAGCACGTTCAGCGCCTTCTCCCGCACGTACTCGGCGAGGACCAGAGACTCGGGGTAGTCCGTCACTGTTCCCTCGGGGAAATAGCGGGGACCGTGTGGCAGGAGGTCGACAACGGCATCCATCAGTGGTTCAACGTTGGTGCCGTCGGCTGCGCTGATCTGGAACACCTCGGCCCAATTCCCGAGCCCCGAGACCGCCTCTACTATGGGCAGCGCACTCTCACAGGTGCGCAAGAGGTCGGACTTGTTGATAGAGACGATAGCCGGGGTGCCCGAGCCGGCGACGAGGCGGGCGACGTAACGGTCGCCGCTCCCCAGTCCTTCTGAGGCCTGCAGCGCGTCGAAGAGCAACAAGATGACATCCGACTCAGAGAGGCTGTTCACGACCTGCTCCTGCATCCTGGCTCGCAGGGTGTCTCGGGGCTTCTGGGAGCCGGGGGTATCCACGAAGACCGCCTGGTATCCAGGGCCGTTGCAGATGCCCCGGATCGGGCTACGCGTCGTCTGAGGCCGGGATGAGGTTATGGAGATCTTCTGGCCGACGAGCCTGTTGACCAGGGTGCTCTTCCCGACGTTGGGCCTGCCTACTACGGCGATAAAGCCGCTACGTAGCCCGTTGTTCTCAGCGCCACGGGCTACTGCTCCCTTCACAGGTCCTCCGGTCCGAAGGAGTTGGGAAGGATCTGGTCGAACGGGTAACGCTGTAGCCCCAGGCCAGTCTCCACGACGACCTCCTTGCAACCGAACTCCCGCAAGACCTGACGGCAGGCCCCGCAAGGGAAGCATGGCGAGGTGTTCGGGCTGAAGACGGCGACGAGTTCGATCTCCCTGTCTTCACGGTCTGCAGTTGCCATCGTGGTGGCCGCGTTGCGCTCCGCGCAGATCGAGAGCCCGTAAGAGGCGTTCTCGACGTTCGAGCCTGAGTGTATGGTGCCGCCTCCCGTCAGGATGGCCGCCCCAACGTGGAAGTTGCTGTATGGTGCGTATGCCCGGCTTGCGGCGGCTCGTGCGGCCTCCATCACGGTCTCGAGGTCCAAGGCTCCTCCCTTCACAAGAGTTGAAAGGCTGCCGTCGTAACGAGGACCCCGATCACGGCTCCCATTATCACCTGGTAGACGCTGTGAAGCCCGCTCTCGACGCGGCTCTGGCAGACGAGCAAGGCCATGAGTAGTGAGATCACGGAGACAAGCCCGCCGTAGGAGCCCGCGCCACCCTCGACGGCTATGAAGCTCGCGGCGACCCACCCTGCGAAGGCGACCGCCGCGTGCCCTGAAGGCATCCCACCTGCGAAGTAGTTCGGGGAATGGGTCAGCGCCTTGCCAAAGAGGACGATGAGTACGATCACACCCAGTGTGACGAGCGTGAGGTGGGCCGGCTGGCGCCGTATGCTCTCCAGGGTCGCCAGGGAGAGCGGCCCCAGATCGTCCGCCAGGACGAGATAACCGATGAGCGAAGCCCCGACGCTGGAGACCAGAACAGCCCCCGCGGAGACGTCCTTGGCGAGCTTGGCCAGAGGATGATACTCACTTGTGGCGAGATCGACGACGAATTCCATCGCCGTGTTGAACAGCTCGGTCACGAACACCAGCAGGATCGTCAGAACAAGGACCGCGAGCTCTAGCTTGCTGACTCCGACCAGCAGGCTCGCTACGAGAACCACGACGGCCACGACGACGTGGAAGCGCATGTTGCGCTGGGTCCGGACGGCGAAGATCATACCCCTGTAGGCGTGCTCGAAGCTGCGGGCTACGCCCTGTTGGCCCTTACTTGGCCGTTCAGCTTTCTTCGCCACGCAGCTCCTCCATTACGGCCCGCTGGACCCTCGCCATCTCACTGGTCCCGAAATCCTCTCCGTGGTCCATGCCGCCCAAGTGTAGCGCGCCATGCACCACGAGCTCGTCGACGCCCATCTCTGGGCCGACTAAGAGGGGGCAGATCACGACCTCTCCTACCATCTCCCCGTATGGCCCGTCAACTTCAAAGCTGAGCACGTCCGTAGGCTCGTCCATATCTCTGAACTTGAGATTTAGATCGCGGATCGTCTTGGGGCCGACGAGGGCCACGGAGACCTCGCCGACTTGCTCCGGGTCGAGACCGAGAGTGGAGAAAGCAGCGGCGAAGAGGCGGGTGACTCGTTCCGGGTCGAGTCCGGCATTGCCCACCTCATCGAGAACCACGACGGGCACGGCTGGATCACCCCTCAGATGATGTCTCCCTGTGAGGTACTCACGGCCTAACTCGCCGCCTTTCCGTTGTGGACACCCTCTGGGTCTTCAGGATACGCGATACGCGGTCCGAGGAAACCTATGAGCGCCTCGCGGATGGCCTCCCCTACTTCGTGAATATCGTGCATGGTGAGCTGACACTCGTCGAACTGGCCGTCTTGAAGCTTCCTCCTTACCGTATCGGCGACCACGTCGTCGATACGCTTCGGAGTCGGCTTCGGCAGAGACTTCACGGTCGCCTCAATCGAGTCGGCGAGCATCATGATGCCCGCCTCCTTGCTACGGGGCAGGCCGCTGGAGTAGCGGAAGTCTGACTCGCGGACTGCATCCTCGTCGGGGGCGTCTTCGAGGACCTTGCGGTAGAAGTACTCGATGCGGGTCGATCCGTGGTGCTGGGCGATTATATCCAGTATCTCCTGGGGCAGACCCCACGCTTCACCTATCTCCAGGCCGTCCTTTACGTGGCGTTTGACCACCTTGGCTGACAGCGTCGGGGAGAGTGCGGAGTGCGGGTTGATCTGGGCGATCTGGTTCTCGACGAAGTAGGCAGGATGTTCCATCTTGCCGATGTCGTGGTAGTAGGCGCCGACCTGGGCTAGTAACGCATCGGCACCGACCCGCTCTGCGGCCCTCTCCGCAAGCAGTCCGACCTGCATCGAGTGGGAGAAAGTGCCAGGTGCGTTGCGCAGGAGCTTGTCGAGCAGGGGATGTCGGGGGTCGGAAAGCTCAAGGAGCTTCATCGGCGTGAGGATATTGAAGGCGTCTTCCAGGAAAGGCATCAGCACCATCGCCAGCATCAGCGAGAGGAGTCCGTTACCGAGTCCGAGGACGCCAAGCCAGAGGGCGTCCTGCGGGTCGCCGCCCCCGATCAAACCCACGGCGAACGTCACTACGCCCATGACCGCCGCGATGACCAGCCCGGCTTTGAGCAGCCGCTGGCGCGAGTCCACGCGCACGGTGGTGTAGATGGCGAAACCAGATCCTAGCAGCAAGGCCGCGGTCAGGAGGAAGTTGTTGCCGCTGAGGATTCCTACGTTGACGCTGGTGATCACCACCATCAGGAACATGAGCCTCGGCCCGAGGAGCATGGTTCCGATGATGGAGAGGCCTGCGAGTGGCGTGAGATAAGGATCGAAGTCGAGCTCGATAAAGAACCTGGCGAGCGCGGTGAAAAGTACCGTGAGCGAGGCGGCGAGAACGAGCCTTATCGCCGAGTTCGTCTTGAGTATACGTTTCCCGAAGCGCTCCAGGAAGTACCAGACGATCCACATCTCGGCAGCGACGACGATGCCAACCCCGACCAGAGCCATCCACGGGTCCGACTGCTGAAGCAGGTCGAGCGACTCGAGTCGCGTCCGATTCCTCGGGTCTATGATCCCCTGGGAGATGACACGTTCGATCAGGGGCCTCGGTCCTATACCTATGAGCGCCGTCAAGGAGAGCCAGGTCAAGGCGGTAAGGCCGATGTAGAGCCTGACCTTCGGCCTCCTCTCGATCCAGGCCCTGAAGAGCTCGAAGCGTGTCGGCGAGCGGTGGAGTTCATCGACACGCCTGCCCGGTTGTTTCTTGAGGCTTCTCTTCCCGATTTTCATGGTCGCTCCCGGCCCTGAGGCCTAGGCTCTGTCGCCTTGCCCCGCCCCTTCGTAGGCATCGACTATACGCATGACGAGGTCGCTACGCACGATGTCGTCGCGCCTCAGCCCGACGAATGATACGCCTTCTACGCGCGTAAGCGTGTTCCTGGCGTCTTGCAGGCCGCTTATGCGGGCTTTCGGGAGATCCACCTGTGTTATGTCGCCTGTGATGACCATCTTGGAGCCGAAGCCGAGGCGCGTGAGGAACATCTTCATCTGCTGGGGGGTCGTATTTTGCGCCTCATCCAGGATGATGAACGCGTCATTAAGCGTACGGCCTCTCATAAATGCTAGGGGGGCTATCTCGATTGTACCGCGCTCCAGGTGCGCCTGGAACTTCGCCGGGTCGACCATCTCGTAGAGCGCGTCGTAGAGCGGCCTGAAGTAGGGATCTACCTTGGCCATCACGTCGCCCGGTAGGTACCCGAGCGACTCCCCGGCCTCGACCGCTGGCCTGGTCAGTATAATTCTGGACATCTCCCCCCTTTTCAGGGCCTCGACAGCCAGGGCCACGGCCAGATAAGTCTTCCCCGTCCCCGCAGGCCCGATGCCGAAGACCACCTGATGCTGGCGAATAGCATCAGTATACGCCTTCTGGTTGCGGGTCTTCGGCGCGACCCGACGCCCGCGGTGCGTGAGTATCACATCCCCTAGCACTTCCCGCCCGCCGCCGCCGTCGGCCATCTTGTAGAGGCGCTCGGCGGTTTCAGGGGTCGGGTGGTGTCCCTCCTCGGCGAGCCCGACGAGGCCATCGAAGACGGCCTCGGCCCTCTCCACGGCACCCTCTGTACCGCGCAGGACGATTTCATTCCCCCGCACGACGACCTCGCACTCGACGAGCTCCTCGACCCGCCTCAGGACGGAGTCGCGGTCCCCGAAGACCTCGAGCGTCCTGCCGGGCGGTATGACGAGCTTGACTTCTACCTGGCTGCCGGTTGTGATTTCCGTCGTGGCTCCTTTTCAGCTTGTCAGCACGCGCCCTGTCGGGCGCTTGTCAGCATTTCAGCTTCTCGCCTGGCGGTGTCATCATGGAATCCAAACCTGTGCGACCGCAGATGGTGATTGCTACCCGATGGGGTTAGATCGCCACCTCTTGATACCTGAAATCTGTTGCCTGTAGCCTTCATTGCAACCTGGTGCGGGCTAGCGCGGAGAGGGTGCTGCCTTCGGCGCGGCCCTCCGAGAGCTCCATAGCACGCGTCATGACGGTTTTCATGTCTTTCATGCTACTTGCTCCTGTCTCGCTCACGGCCCTGTCGATTATTTCTTCGAGTTCTTTGTCCGAGGGCGGCTCGGGAAGGTAGGTGCGGACGATCTCGGCTTCGGCCGACTCGGATGCCGCCCGCTCCTCTCGCCCGGCTTTGCGGAACGCTTCTGCGGACTCGTCGCGCTGCTTGAGCTGGCGCCTGAGGATGGTCTGCTCCTCCTGCTCGGTGAGCGTCCTACCCGCCTCTATCTCGGCGTTTTTGAGCGCGGCGCCGAGCATACGTAGGGCGCCGACGCGGGTCCTGTCGCGTTGCTTCATGGCGGCTTTGGTGTCCTGCTGTATTCGCTCTCCTATGGTCACGGCATGCCCAACCGCTTGCCGCCCATGACGTGCAGGTGGAGGTGGAAGACCTCCTGCCCCGCGTCGCGGCCGTTGTTGATCCTGACGGCGTATCCCCCATCTGTTACACCGAGCTTCCCGGCGACGGTGCTCGCCACTTCGAAGAGCCGCTTGACTACGGTGTCGGACAGGGCGCCGATCTCCTCCAGGTTCGCAACGTGCTGCCTGGGGATGACGAGGACGTGGACGGGCGCCTTGCTATTTATGTCTTCGAAAGCCAGCACATCGTCCTCGTCGTAGACCACCTCGGCATCTATCTCCCCTCGCACTATTCTACAGAATATGCAGTCGGCCTCGCTCACGGCCACCTCCTCTAACGTTCGCCCCTGCTCTCCAACGCGGCCAGCGTACGTGCCACCGCGATGATACCGGCGGTCTCACTGCGGAGCCTGTACGGTCCCAACCCACCGAAGGCGAGGGAAGCCTCCTCAGCGAGCCGCAACTCACCCTCGCTCCATCCACCCTCGGGGCCTACAAAGAGGCTCACGGGAACCCCGACGAGGGCCTCGACTGGCTGGAGGTCGGGAGCATTGTGGAGGAGCACACCGGTCTCTCCCACTTCTGAGGTGGCGTCCTCGAATCGTACGGGTTCGGCCACTTCGGGCACGCTGAACCTCAGCGACTGGCGCGCCGCCGCCTCGGCCACCCGCCGCCAGCGTCCGACCTTCCCCTCGCGCGGGTTCACAACACCACGCTTGGCAAGGAGCGGCACGATACGCGTAGCACCGACCTCCGTAGCCTTCTCGACAACCAGGTCCATCCTTCCACCCTTGGGCACCGCCTGATAGAGCGAGATCTCCACGCCCGCCCCATCTGGCGCTGCCAACTCCTCTACGAGGGCCGCTTCTCTCCCACCACGCAACCTGGCAGCGAAGAGCTTTCCTGCACCGTCTACTACCTCGACGGGATCCCCGTTCCTGCCACGCAGGACGTTGTGAACGTGGTTGGCCTCGCCCGCCGGCAACTCCAGCACCCCGCCGGGCTCCAGTACGGAGTCGACAAAGATACGGGTTATGGGCGAGTGCGTAACGAAGCCTCCTACCTGAACACTCCCCTGAGACGGTCAAAGAAGGAGCCTCCCCCACCGTTGTAGGTCTCTTCGCCGCTGGTAGCCTCGAACCTCTCCAGTAAGTCCCGTTGCTCCGCCGTCAGACGCGTCGGTACCATGACGTCGACCACGACCTTGAGGTCTCCACGCCCACGCCGCCGCAACCGCGGCATCCCATCGCCCCTGAGCGTCAGAGTCGCACCGGGCTGGGTGCCAGGATCCACCCTAACCTGTTTCGGCCCTTCCAGGGTGGGTACGTCCACCTCGGCCCCGAGCGCCGCATCGACGAAGCTGATCCTCAAACGGTGGATCAGGTCCTCCCCGTCTCGCATGAGCTTCTGGTCTTCTTTAACGTTAATCCTCACGTAGAGGTCGCCTGGGGGTGCGCCTGGATCTCCTGCGTGCCCTCCGCCAGAGACCCTGAGCCTCATGCCGCTCTCGATGCCTTCAGGCACCCGCAGCCGCCTGGTCTGTACCTCGGAGGTCCTCCCGCTGCCGCGACAGTTGTCGCATACGACGTCGATGACGCGGCCACGTCCACCGCACGTCGAGCACGCCTGGGTCGTCACCATCTGCCCGAGGATGCTCTCACGCACAGTCCTCACAGACCCAGCGCCGCTGCAGGTGGGACAGACGTGCGACTCCGTCCCCCCTACGCCGTCACAGACACCACAGTTAGTGACCACCTGAACGTTGACCTCACGGTCTGCCCCGAACGCGGCCTCGCGCAGAGAGACCTCTACTTCGACCTCAGCGTCACTACCGCGGCTCGGACTCTGCGCGGTTGATGCGCCAAAGAATGAGCCGCCGAAAGAGCGGTCGCCGAAGAAAGCTTCGAAGATGTCCTGGAAGCCTCCGAACGGGTCTCCCCCACCGGGGTAGCCTGCCGCTCCTGCACCACGCGGTACTTGGTGGCCGTATGTATCGTAGGCGCGTCTGGCTTGAGGGTTCGAGAGTACCTCGTAGGCCTCGGTGAGCTCCTTGAAGCGGTCTTCCGCCTGGTAGTCGCCTGGGTTCGCGTCGGGGTGGTGGGAGCGGGCCAAGCGACGGTAAGATTTCTTGATCTCCGCGTCCGAGGCTTCCCTGGACACGCCCAGAATCTCGTAGTAATCGCGCTTCGTCGCCAACTAGAACCTGGCGTCCAGACAGTTGGTCAGGGCTTCAGCGGCCGAGCGGACCGTCGTTATGGCGGCGTCGTAGTCCATCCGCTTGGGGCCGATCAGGCTGACAACCCCGTATGGCCGCTCGCGGCGGCTGTAGGCCGAGGCTACGAGGCTCGTGCCCGTCAGGTTCAAAAAGCCACTCTCCGTGCCGATGGAGACGACGACCCCGCTGCTCGAAACGGAGCGTCTGAGGGCGTCACCCATCAGGCGCAGCAGCCAGCGCCGGCGTTCGAAGACCTCGATCACGGCCGAGAGGCTGCCAGGATCGAGGTCGTCCAGGCGGCTGAGGAGGGCCGAAGCGCCCTGGATGAAGACCCCGCGCTCCGTCGCCCTTCCCAGCGCGCCTACGGCCTCGAGCACAGCCCCTACGGTCATCGGGTCGTGGTCCGAGAGCGCTGTACGCGCCGCGAGCCCGAGCTCCAGGTCGGTCCCAAGGGGACGTCCTCCCAGCCAGGAGTTGAGGGCTGCGAAGATGCCGCGCAGTTCCTCGTCTTCGACGGGGATGGGGAGTGTGATCGCGGCGCTCGAAGCGGCGCCGCTCTCCGTCGACACAGCGAGCAGGAGCCTACCTTCGCCTAGAGGCAAATAGTCGACACGGGCGAGCGACTCGCCGAGGACGGTGGGCCCCGCGACCACGGCCAAAAGGCGGGTCACCTCGCTCATACCCTCAGAGACGCCACGCAGCAGCTCGTCCACGTTGCCGTAACCTTCGAGGGCCGCGAACGCCGAGTCGTCCCTCGGGTTCGCTTCCATCAGTGCGTCGACGTAGTAGCGGTAGCCCCTGTCCGTAGGGACCCTTCCGGCCGACGTGTGCGGGTGGTCCAGCAGGCCAAGCGACTCCAGGTGGGCCAACTCCGCTCGGATCGTAGAGCTGCTCGCATCCAACTCGTCGGACAGGGCATGGCTACCGACAGGGGCGCCCGTGGAGATGTAGATTTCCAGTGTCTTCAGCAGTAGCTCGCGTTGCCTCTCTGAGAGCTCAAGGTGCGTCATATAGTCCGTGATTCTAACATGGGTGCGGCGTGTCCCAAGTCAGCATTTCAGCTAGTCAGCCTTCGCGTACGCAAGCTTTGGCTAACAGGCTGACAAGCGAGGGCCGCAGGCCCGAAGCGTGCTGAAATGCTGACAAGCGGTGAGGCCCCAGGCCGGAGCGTGCTGACTTGCTATCAAATACGCAGCGCGGCCAGGAAGGCCTCCTGCGGTATCTCCACGCTGCCTACTTGCTTCATGCGGCGCTTGCCCTTTTTCTGTTGCTCGAGGAGCTTGCGTTTGCGGGTTATGTCGCCACCGTAGCATTTGGCCGTAACGTCTTTGCGGTAGGCGCGTACGGTCTCGCGTGCGATCACACGCTTGCCCATCGTGGCCTGCACGGGCACCTCGAACTGCTGTCGTGGGATCAGCTCTTTGAGCTTCTCGACGAGTGCCCGGCCGCGCTTGTAGGCCTTATCGCGGTGGACGATGATCGAGAGCGCGTCCACTATGTCACCCGAAACAAGGACCTCGACCTTCACCAGGTCGGAAGGCTCGTAGCCAAGCGGCTCGTAGTCGTATGAGGCGTAGCCCTTTGTACGGCTCTTCATGGCGTCGAAGAAGTCCGTGATGATCTCGGCGAGCGGCAAGTCGTAGGTGAGCTGCACCCTGCGGGTCGAGATGTACTCCATCCCGACGGAGATGCCTCGTCTCTCATGGCACAGCCCCATCACGGCTCCAACGTAGTCTTTCGGGCAGATCACGGTCGCCCGCACTATAGGCTCCCTGATCTCATCGAAGATCTCAGGGAGTTCGCTCGGATTGGTGACCTCGACGACCTCGCCTTCGACAACGACCTCGTACTTCACACTCGGAGAGGACGCAATGAGGTCGAGGTCGAACTCACGCTCGAGTCGCTCCTGGATGATCTCCATGTGCAACAACCCTAGAAAACCGCACCTGAACCCGAAGCCCATCCTGGAGTTCTCGGGCTCGAAGAAGAGCGAGGCGTCGTTTAGCTGCAGCTTGGAGAGGGCCTCCCTAAGTCGTTCGAAGTCGTCGCCCTCCGTAGGATAGAGGCCAGAGAAGACGGTTGGCAGTGCCTTCGCGTAGCCCGGCAATGGATCAGAGGCAGGCTCTTGCACCCGCGTGACCGTGTCGCCGACGCGCAGGGCTTCGATGTCTTTGAGCCCTGCGATCACATATCCAACCTCGCCCGTTCCGAGTACGGGGAGAGCCGTCGGTTTCGGTGAGTAGCAGCCGACCTCCAGAAGCTCGAAGTGCTCTTTGCTCCCCATCGCCCTCACCCTGTCGCCCTTCTTCAACTCCCCGTCGAAAAGACGAGCGAGGGAGACGACGCCGCGGTAGGGGTCGTAGTGGGAGTCGAAGATGAACGCCCGCGTCTCATCGTGTTCCGTGTGCGGCGCAGGCACACGGTCCACGATCGCGTCGAGCACCCCGGTTACGTTCTCGCCGGTCTTGGCGGAGATTTTGAGGATCTCCTCCTCTTTCACGCCGAGCAGCTCCACGAGCTCCTCCGTGACGGCCGGAACATCGGCTATTGGGAGGTCAATTTTGTTGAGCACGGGTATGATCTCGAGGTCGTGTTCCATCGTCAGATAGAGGTTCGCGAGGGTCTGGGCCTGTATGCCCTGGCTCGCGTCTACGATGAGGAGCGCGCCTTCACAGGCCGCTATGGCGCGCGAGACCTCGTAGGCGAAGTCAACGTGGCCGGGCGTGTCGATCAGGTTCAGGTTCCATCGGCCGTCTCCCCTGTTGTAGAGGACACGCACGGCCTGGGCCTTGATCGTGATGCCACGTTCGCGCTCCAGGTCCATGGTGTCGAGGATCTGGTCCATCCGCTCGCGCTCGGGGACGGCCTCCGTTATGTCGAGAAGCCTGTCTGCGAGGGTGCTCTTGCCATGGTCTATATGCGCTATTATGCAGAAATTGCGAGTGCGCTCGATGATTTTCACCGGAAGATTCTACCATGATTGCCCCTTTGCTCTACTTGTGTTACATTCTTCCGGTCGGTTAGGTATCAAATCTGAGGAGCCAGCGTGCCCGCACCATCCAAACGCGACAAGCAGAGCGTCAAGCGTGGCGCCCACAACAAAGGCGTCAGGACCCGCCTTCGCAACCTCTCGAAGAGCTTCTACAGGGCTGTCGAGTCGGGGGACGAAGAGGAGGCCCGCCGGATCCGCGACGAGTCCCAGAGGGAATACAACAAGGCCGCGGGCAAAGGCATAATCCACCCGAACAGGGCTGCCCGCAAGGTCAGCCGCCTCGACAAGGCACTCGCTGCCGACCGAGGCTAGTAGAAAGAAATTCCCAGGCTGGAAGAGGTCGTCCCTGGGGGCGATCAAAGGACGAACATGTCAGGATGTTCGCCCTGACGTCGGGCGACCCCCTGGGCAATAAATTTCACTGCGCCGCGCGTAGGTGGGGTCGTAGGTGTAGACGTTTTCTACCCGTCCGGATAGCAAGCCAGGCCATTCGATAAATAGAGCGAGAGCACAGAATGTGAAATACTTACCCTGTTCCAGTGCGTCAAACAGGGGTTAGAAGATGGGCAGATCTAGAGGTACAGGCAGTCAACGCTACAGTTTCTTCATGTGGATTGCCACGGCCCTGTGGCTGATCGGGGCTCTCGCTGCGGTTATCGATCGCGATACGCTGAACGCCGTGGCCTAGTTCGGCTTCGCCGCGGCCGGGGCCCTGACCGCAAGCGGTAGCACGGAACGGTCCAGGGGTCTGGCTTACCTGGCCATAGCGCTCGTGGTCGCTGCCATGGCCATCTTGATCGGTGTATTTCTCGCAGACTAGACGCTGCGATGGAGATGCCCCGTAGGCCGGATGGTAGCCAGGAAGATATCTAGACTGAGTATTATGACGAAGCCATGGGCATCCTGGCGATGGGGCTGCAGTAGCCTAATCCCAACGCAGCGTTTACTGCGACTTCAGGCAGCCCCGGGTGGACGGGGGACATTGGCAAGAGTGCACGCAGCTGTACGCGAGCGGGTGGGAATTCGCCTCAACCGAAAACCTTGGCCCAGGGCTGGCGTCATTGATGGCCAGTCGCTTCTGTAGGTATGGGCTTGGCCATGGTGATGCTCGTTACGTTATAGCCAACCTTCTCGTAGAGAGCCTGCGCCACATAGTTGTGGCCGAACACGTGTAGCTCCACGCTTTTGGCGCCGAGCTCTCTGGCCCTGGCCTCGACGAGTTCCAGCGTGCGAGAGGCGTAGCCTTTGCGCCTAAAGTTTTCGTGGATGATGATATCGTAGATCCAGGCTGACCTTCCGACGCCCGAGTCCCTGAGCGCGAACCATACGATCCCAACCTCGGCGCCCGCGGATTCATCCCTGACCGAATAGAGGAAATGGTTGCGCGTGGCGGGACCTTCTGGCAGCAGCCCGTCTACATCCATGGCAGCCCTGCTCTCTGCTTCGGACTTTGACCAGACGCCGGCGCGAACTTTATCTGCCGCGTAATCGCGCACCAGATGCTTTCTGTACTCACGGTATGGCGCGTCGTCCAGTTCGATGAGCCTGACGTTTTCGGTATCTTGAGGGCTCATGCAGATGCCTCGGACAGCCTCAGCACGGTCATCTCAACCTGGAGTTGGTCGGAGAGATCGGCCCCCCCTTTTAGGCCGCTCTCGAGGTCTTGGATCTGGGCCAGGGCGCGTTCCAGGTCCTCCTCATCGAGCTTGCGGCCCTGTTCCTCGAGCTTGCGCGCTACGAACGGAGGAACTTTGAGCCTGCTGGCAAGCTCTTTCTGGGGAGTGCCGCGTTCGAGGAGGGCACGGGCGCGGGCGACGAGCTGGAACTGGCGACGGATCATGAACGTGAGCCGTAGCGGGGGCTCGCCCGTGCCGAACAGGTCCTCGAGCAACGCGAGTGCTCTATCTCGTTCCCCGCCGGCCAGAGAGTCGACGAAGGCGAAGATATTGGACTGGACGTCCGGTGGGCACAGGGCGGCCACGTCGTCGTGGGTCGCTGTGCCATCCCCGACGTAGAGCGCCAGCTTCTCCGTCTCTTGCAGCAGACGCATTTTGTCGCCCGAGCAGCGAATTGCCAGGTCTTTGGCAACGTCGTCGGGGAGATCCAGGTCCATCTTATTCGCGTGCCCGACGAGCCATCTGACGAGGGCCTTGCCCGTAGGCTGATCGAAGGTATGGACCTCTCCCGCGTTCTTGACCGCAGAGAGCAACCTCTCACGGGCTCCGAGCTTCTTGCCGAGCAGGATCAGGTCAGCCCCGGGCGAAGGGTCCTTAAGGTAGTCGACGATCACCGCTTTCTGAGCCGCGTTCCAGGCGTCGAGGTCCTTCAAGACGACGAACGGCCCCTCCCCGAACAGGGAGAAGGAGTTGCAGGCCGAGACGAGGGTCTCAGGGCTTGTGGCCGAGGCGTCATAAGCCTCGATCGCCCTTCCGGCACGTAACTTCTCGACGCCGCGGGACTTCCTTTCCTCATCGTTTCCCAAAAGCAGATAGACCGTCATAGAAGTATTCTAAACGCTAGTGGTACCGACGAGTACCGTAGCTCATAAGATCGCTTGGGTCGGACGCACGGAGTGCCTTGCGCCGTAGATTCCCGCTTTCGTGGGAATGACAGACGTGCAGAGAAATCCTGATACCTGAAGCCGCCGTCTACGAGCGTGTCACGCAGGAGTTAAAGGTGGCCAGGCGCATCCAGCAGGCCTCACTTCCCATAGAGGTACCCACCCTAGAGGGCTGGCAGATCTCCCCTTACTACAAGCCAGCCCGAGAGATGGGGGGTGACTTCTACGACTTCGTGGAGCTAAAGGACGGACTGCTGAGTCTCGTCGTTGGGGACGCAACGGGCAAGGGGGTGCCTGCGGCCCTGATGATGTCCACCACCTGCGGCATGCTCAGGGCTGTGGCCCTCTCACTGGACTCGCCGGGCGAGGTGCTCGAACGGATCAACGAAGCGTTGTTCGCCCGCATCCCGGCCAACATGTTCGTCACCTGCTTCTACGCTGTTCTCGACCCCAAGAGTGGACGTCTCAGCTACGCCAACGCCGGACACGAGCTGCCCTGCTTGCGCCGCAACGGCGACGCCGAGGAACTTAGGGCCAGGGGTTTGCCCCTGGGCCTTATGCCTAGGATGGCTTACGAGGAGAAGGAGATCGTGCTGGAGGGGGGCGAGAGCGTCCTGTTCTACAGCGACGGGCTGGTCGAGGCCCACGGCCCCAAGCGCGAGATGTTCGGCGTCCCGAGGCTGCGAGGGCTCGTGGCAGAGCGCGGTGATGAGGGGAGGTCGTTGGTGGATATATTGATGGAAGAGCTCTACACCTTCGTCGGGGAAGGCTGGGAGCAGGAGGACGACATCACCCTCCTTACCCTGGAGCGTTCTGCGACGCGAAGCTGAGGTTCGGAGAACGCGTCTCCAAACACCTTCGTGGCTAAGGAGGTGCTATTCTTTCTGCTCGCCGTTTGAAGTCGTTGCGGGTCGCAACCACAGCGAGACGTGGGCTGGCTGCATGGTCTCCCTCACCACCCCTACGAGGTCATCGCTCAAGGCGTCAAGGTCCGTCTCGTCTCTGAGCTTGGCCGAGAAGGCTTCCAGGGTCTTCCTGACATCGTACTTCCTTCTATAGAAGCGTCTATCTATAAAGCGCTGTATGCGCCGCCTCAAGGGTGTGAACAGGGCGGCAATCGCCAGGGTGGAGGCCACCACCACGAGCTGGGATCCCTCGCCGCTCAAAGCGCGGAAGAGTATCTGGAGCACGACGATGCTGCCGAAGTAGAGCACCGCGAGCACCGCGGTGAGAGGACCGTAGACGAGGGTACGGTTTATGATGAGGTCTATGTTGTAGAGGCGGTACTTGAGGACGGCTACACCCATACCAATCGGGGTGCCCGCAAGACCGACCACGGTGAGCACAAAGCCCGCCCACCAGACCAACCTCACGCCTACCACCGGGTAGACGGTGTTCTTGAGGATGATTCCGCTAATTGCGACCGCAGTAGCGTAGGCGAACCATTTGATCTGCTGACGTTCTATCCATCCCGCGCGGCGCAAGCGCAAGAGCAGGGAGGACGCCCCTACGACGACGAGGGCGTACATGAACGCCTCGACCATCCTGGAGACGCTCGGCAACCCTTCGATGCCTAGCGGATTGCGGAGGGGCAGCTGCAAGATCTGACCAGGCGAGAACGCTGCCAAGAGTGCTCCTCCCAAGACCGCAGCGATGGTGAACCGGGCGAACCACCGCCAGCGGGCGCTTGGCAACTTGCCATCAGGGAACAGCAGATCTAAGAACACGACAAGACCAATGGCCGGTACCCAGATCCAAGCCCAAACCCAGACCGATGCTTCACCTCCCGGAAGCGATCCGGGCCGCGTCAGCAGCGCGTAGATGGCGTACTCGGCACTGAAGTGGACCACCCCGAAAGAGAAACCTATCGCACAGAATAGCCAACCTATGGGGCTGTCGGGTAGGCGGCTGGCGACGATGGCACCGACGGTCGAGTAGCCTACTGCGATCACCGATGTTTCCAGCCAGTAATAGTTGATGTGAACAGCAGGGTGTAACGCAGTAAGGGCTAATAGCAACAGGCTCAGAGTCGTCAGCGCCAAGGAGAGCGCACACGCAGACCAAGCGAGCCAGGAGGCGGTGCGTCCACCCATCCAGCCGACTCCTCGACCCTCTTTCGTTGCCCCTTTCGTCACTACATCACTCTACCGTATGATCACCTGCCAGGAGGTAGGAAAACTACGACGAGGAGGCTTTCGTGCGCCGAGATTAGCCGGAGCTACGAAGATTATGAGGGAGGTATGATTTTGCCCACGAAACTGAGTTGGAAAGGGTTGCCTAATGCCGGAAGAAACCAAGAAGGCCGTACTGAACTTGATCGAAGCGCTTAACGCCCGTGACCTCGCCCGATGGTCCGAGCTGCTGACGGACGACTACATTGCTGAACAACCCGGCCTGCCAGTACTCAATAAGATACAAAACAGGATGTTCAACCAGAGCTTCGCGACGGCCTTCCCGGACATCCACTTTGATGTCCATCTCGTCCTCGGCGAGGGCGACCATGTGATGGTGCACTGGAGGGCGAGCGGTACTCACACGGAACGGCTGGCAACCGTCTCGGGAGAGACTATCCCGCCTACTCGGCGAGGGGTGATTATAACGGGCGTAACCCTCTTCGAGGTCAGGCACGGTAAGATCGCGCGAGAATGGGCGTATTGGGATGAGCTATCGCTTCTGGTGCAATTAGGGGTAATGGAACAGCCCGGGCTCTTCTCGCCCGTCGAGGGTTTTTGACCTCTTTGGATTCGTGAACATAAACTTCCGAGAACACTCTTCCCACACGGTCAGCAGATATACCTTCATCGGATACCCTGCCGCTGGGTGGTTACGTACCCTACAAAACACTAACAGCCCTGAGCTACGGTTTCGCGCCCTGCTCTCCGGGGATTGCGTGGCACGATTAGAATTAACGAGGGTTTAGCGGAGCCATGTACCCTTTCCCACTCTTCTCGATTTGGGGAACCCTATAGCGCTTGCCACCTCTGGTTGGCAAGGGAACGGGCGACACGTAATCCACGAACTTCCCACTTGGCTTACCCCGAGCTAGCAGACAGGTTTTCCTTACGCCAATGCAACCTCCTTTATTGTAACTTGCTCGTAGTCAGTGGGCTCAAGTACCCTAACGACGAATGCTGCCTCGCCCGGTTGCAGAACTCTTCGATGTAGTCGAAGACAGCTGTCCTTGCTGCCTCCCGACTGCGAAAGCGATGCCTGTGGAGATCCTCGCACTTCAAACTCGCCACGAAAGTCTCCGAGATGGCGTTATCCAGAGCCGATCCCGGCCTGCCCATCGAAGGGACTACCCAGCCTCCTCCAACCTCTTGCCGAATGAGAGCACCGTGTACTGCGCCTCTCGGTCGGTGTGGTGAATAATCCAACGCTTGAGGCGCCGAGTTTCTTAGGGTGGCATCATGAGTGTAGGTAAGGATAAGGCAGCCACGCCATCAGTAGGACGCGGAGGAGAAGAAGTCATGGAGGAAGACCACAAACGGGTAGAAGAGTTGATGGGCCTCTACGGGTTAGA
>DASQWQ010000140.1:0-6757 GCA_035640175.1 Rubrobacter sp.
GAGCCGGCAGCGAAAGGGTGCGCGGTGTGAGGGTTCTCTTTGCACGGGTCATCTGCTCCTTTAGAGTACTCCTTGACCGCCTCGACGACCCGGTTCCTAGCCTCCCCGACGGCCACGAGGACGCTTCCGGCCAGGCACCGCTCGCCCGCGTAGCCGGGTGGGCGCCTCGATGGAAACAGCCTCCAGAGACGTTACCGCTCTTGGGCGGTTGGACTGGAGCAGATAGCTTGTCGGACAATGACCCACGAACGCGCGGCCCCGCCGGATACGATGGGAGAGGCGGCGCGGCTGATAGCGAAGAAGGTGCTGAAGTTTATGCTTAGGAGGTCTGCCTCCTTTCCTGGTACTCCTGGATGCTCTCGTAGACCTCGTCGGGGAACTGCAACTCGTTGTACGCGTTGCATGCGTCGGGGTCGTCCGGATCGGGACAGATCGGGAAGTCCTGCTGGCTCTGAAACTCCAGAATCTTCTCGCGCCTGGGCGGGCTGTAGCCCTTGTCCTCCACCTGCTGTACCATCGCCCGGATCTCCTGCTCGTCCGCGTCGTGGTCCTTCGTCAGCAGCTCCACGAGCTCGTCGTTGGAGACGAAGTGCCTTCCGATCATGGCAAAGACGAGACGGCCGTAGTGGCCTATGTCTTCGCCGTTTTCCAGCGCATCGAGCATGTGGGCCATCATCGGGCTCTGGCGCAAGTCTTCTACCGGCATGAAAGTGCTCCTCTCATAAGCGTACGTCCGAACTATACGGTGCAAACCCGCTCCGAACGTGAAACCGACTACTAGGAGAGTTCCCGGATCAGCCGGGGCAAAACATCCCCAGCCGGACCACGTAGCGCATGGTCGGCATGCGATGCGAGCGGGGTCTCATCGGGGTTGATCTCAACGAGCGTCGCCCCGTTTTCGAGCGCCTCGTATGGGAATGCCGCGGCGGGATAGACGAGGCTCGAAGTGCCGACGGAGAGAAAAACGTCCGACTTGCGCGAGGCATCCGAGGCCGACTCCAACGCCGCAGGCGGCAGCATCTCGCCGAACCACACCACGTCGGGCCTGAGAGCGGCCCCGCACGACGGACAAACGGGTGGCGACTCCGTATCGTCGTACTCCTCGACCTCCATGCCCTCTACCGAGCACTTCGTCCGCCGGATGTTGCCGTGTAACTCTATCACCTCGCGGCTGCCCGCCCTCTGGTGCAGATCGTCGACGTTCTGCGTTACAAGGGTTAGGTCTGGGACGAGCTCTTGCATCCGGGAGATTGCCAGGTGTCCCGGATTGGGACGGGCCTCAGCCACGAGCTTGCGACGCCACGCATACCAGTCCCAGACGAGACTGGGATCTCTTTCAAAAGCCTCCGGGGTCGCGAGTTCTTGTGGATCGAAGCGTGCCCAAAGCCCGGTCTGGGCCTCCCTGAAGGTCGGGACGCCGCTCTCGGCGGAGATACCCGAGCCGGTAAGCACGACGGTGCATGCGGACCCGCGTAGGGCGGAGATTAGGTCCCTAGGGAACTCTACCAACACTCAACCGGAGACGGCCCGAAGGAGGGCCTTCGTCCCATTGGTTACCGGCACCGCCTGCTCCTCGCCTGAGGACATATCCCGCAGCGTGCAGACGCCTTGCGCGAGCTCGTCCTCCCCGAGTATGGCGGCGTATGAGGCTCCCGCACGATCGGCCTGCCTGAACTGGGCCCGCATGCCGCGTCCCGCGTAGTCCACGTCGGCGGAGATTCCATCCTCCCGTAGAGCACCGGCGAGCTTCATGGCGGGGATGCGGGCCTCGGGCGCGAGGGTCACGAAGAAAACGTCGAGCGAGCTCGTTGTCTCCCTTGAGGCTGCGGCAAGGAGCATCCGCTCGACGCCTGAACCGAAGCCGATTCCTCCGAGGTCGGGTCCTCCGAGGTCGGAGATCAGACCATTGTACCGACCGCCGGCACCAACGGTATCCTGCGCCCCAAGGGCGCCACTCTTGGCCTCGAAGACCGTCATCGTGTAGTAGTCGAGGCCACGCACGAGCCTGTCGTCGATCTCGTACGGGATGCCGAGCGCCTCGAGTCCTTTGCACACGGTCGCGAGGTGCGCCGACGCGTCGGAACTCAGGCACGAGGTGATCCTCGGTGCCTCAGCCAGAACCGCCTGGGTACCCTCATGCTTGGAGTCGAAGGTGCGCAGCGGGTTCGTGTCCATGCGGGACACGGAGTCGGGGTCGAGCTCGCTGCGGTGCCTCTGAAGGTACGCGCGGAGCTCGGGGACGTAAGCATGCCTGGTCTCCATATCCCCGAGGTTGTTGACGTAGACGACCTCCTCCTTCACACCGACGGCCTGGTGGATGGCGTAGAGGAGCGAGATCACCTCGACGTCGACGAGCGGGTCCGACGTGCCGAGGACCTCGACCCCGATCTGCGTGTGCTGCCTGTAGCGGCCCTTCTGCTGGCGCTCTTGGCGGAACATCGGACCGATGTAGAACAGCTTGACAGGCTGGGCCAGCTTGTAAAGGTTGTGTTCGATGTAAGCGCGCACAGCTCCCGGCGTCCCCTCGGGCCGTAGCGCCATCTCCCGTTCGCCTTTGTCCAGAAAAGTGAACATCTCCTTCTGGACGACGATATCCGAGCCCTCCCCTGCCGTCCTGGCGAACAGCCGTGCCTCCTCGAAGATGGGCGTGCGAACCTCGGAGTAGTTGTAGCGGGCGAAGAGCTCCCGCGCCCTGTCCTCGACGTAGGTCCACAGCTCGGGTCGCGCGTGCGGTTCCCCGCCGCCGGGGAAGACGTCGTATGTGCCCCTCGGTCCCCGGTAGTCCGTCACGAGAGGCCAGGAGGCAGATAAGGATTGGTTCTCAGCTCCTCAACCGCCATGAGGACAGGACCATGGCCGGTGTAGAGGCGCGTCTCCTCCTCCCACAGCGGCATCACCCTGCGGATGGAGGCTTCGATCTCCTCCCACGAAGCGCCAGGGATGTCCGTCCGGCCCACACTCCCCGGGAGGATCAGGTCACCGACGATCTGGTCGTGCCCAACCACGAACGTCACCGATCCCACGGAATGTCCCGGCGTGTGGAGTACCCTGATACCAAGACCGGCAACATCGAGCGCCCGCCCGTCTTCGAGGGGCTCGTAGTCATTGACCTTCCCCTCTGCGTCAGCGGGATGCATGTAGACAGGTGCGGCCGTCTCCCTGCGCACTAAATCCAGGGCGTTTACGTGGTCGGCGTGGCCGTGCGTCACCAGGATCGCCGCCACAGGAGCGCGGGTGGCGCCGAGGATCTTCTCCGGCTCGGCACCGGCGTCGACGACGATGTCGCCCTCAGGGGCGTGGACGACGTAGGAGTTGACCTCGAAGCCGTCCATAGAGATTGTGACCTGCTCGATCTCGCTCACAGACGAGCCTCCTAGTGCTCCAGGGGTGTGCCGTCGCGGGAGACCCTGTAGACGTCGTAGACGTCGGGGATGCTCCGGATCTTACGTATTACCTCCTCGACGTGCTGCACGCCCGCAGACTTGAACGCGAACCTGCTTAGGGCCGTCCTGTCCTCGATGGTGTCGACCCTGGCAGAGACGATGTTGACGCCGGCGTCCGAGATCGTGGCCGTTATGTCCTTCAACAGATGCATCCTGTCGAGGGCTTCGACGAGCAGCTCGACGGTGAAGAGCTTGTCAGACCCTTTGGCCCATGCGACCTCGACAAAGCGCTCGGGGTCCCTGGCCTGCAGTGCCCCGGCGTTCACGCAGCCGGCAGAATGAACGACGACGCCGCGTCCGAGTGAGACGTATCCGACGATCTCGTCGCCAGGCATCGGGGTGCAACAGCGCGCCAGGCGCGTAAGGATCCCGCTCGACCCGACGACGCGCACCCCGGTTTGCTCGTCGGTTTCACCGTCGGGGAGAGGGAGTGGGGCGAGCGCAGGGCTCTGCTCACTCTGCCGTTTCTCTTCCTCTTTCGGCTGTACCTGCGCGACTATACGGCCTGCCACGTTCTCGGCCGAGAGCACGCCGGCACCGACGGCGGCGTACATGTCATCAGGCGATGTGTAGTTGGTCGTGCGGGCCACGTCCTCGAGGATGCCGGAGGGGATCTTCCCGATCCGCTGCTTCTTTAAAAGGTCAAGGACCTTCTCGCGTCCCAGGCTCAAGTTGTCCTCGCGGTCGGCCCTGTTGAAGAACTGCCTTATCTTGTTCCGCGCGCGCCCGCTCTGGACCACGGCCAGCCAGTCGCGGCTAGGCCCCGAGTTCTTGCCCGTGATTACCTCGACCCTGTCACCGGAGACGAGCTCGGAGTCGAGGGGGACGATACGGTCGTTGACCCTGGCCCCTATCGTACGGTGGCCAACCTCGGTGTGGACGTGGTAGGCGAAGTCGATGGGCGTAGCCCCGCTGGGAAGGCTGACCACGTCGCCCTTCGGCGTAAAGACGAAGACCTCTTCGGCGACGAGCTCACCCTTCAAAGATTCCATAAAGTCACTGGCGTCGGTCGTCTCTTTTTGCCACTCCATCATGCTCTTGAGCCAGGTCAGGCGGTCCACCTGACGATCGGTAAGGCCATGCTTGTACATCCAGTGGGCCGCGATGCCGTACTCCGCCGTCGTGTCCATCTCAGAGGTCCGGATCTGTATCTCCAGTAGCTTCCCTTCGTTGGACATGACGGTCGTGTGAAGCGACTGGTACATGTTGAACTTGGGCATCGCTATGTAGTCCTTGAAGCGGCCAGGGATAGGCTTCCAGATCGAGTGTATGACGCCAAGGGTACCGTAACAGTCGCGCACGCCGTCGACAACGACCCTGAGGCCGGTGAGGTCGTAGATCTCGTTGAACTCCTTGTTGCGACGCACCATCTTGTTGTAGATGGAGTAGAAGTGCTTGACCCTCCCGTGGACCTCGGCCTCTATGCCCGACTCTCGCAAGTGCCGCAGGAGCTCAGCCGCCGTCCCGTTGATAAACGCCTCCCTGTCCCCGCGCCTGGCGGCGACGAGGCTCTTTATCTCCTCGTAGCGCCGCGGATGTAGGGTGGCGAAAGCCAGGTCCTCGAGCTCCCACTTGATCGAGTAGATCCCTAGCCTGTGCGCGAGGGGGGCGTAGATCTCTAGCGTCTCCGTCGCCTTCTTCAGTTGGGTCTCACGCTTGAGGTAGGCGAGGGTCCTCATGTTGTGCAGCCTGTCGGCGAGCTTGATTATGATCACACGCACGTCGCGGCTCATAGCCACGATCATCTTCCTCAAAGACTCGGCTTGCGCCTCCTCCAGGTTGCCTGAAGGTAGACGCTTGAGCTTGGTGACACCGTCTACTATCTCGGCCACGTCCTCACCGAAGCGTTCCGACAACTCCCCTTTGGTGACGCCGGTATCCTCGAGCACATCATGCAGCAACGCGGCGGCGATGGTCGTAGGGTCGAGGCGCAACTCAACGAGGACGTCGGCCGTCGCGAGCGGGTGATAGACGAAAGGCTCGCCGCTCTTGCGAGTCTGGCCCCTGTGCGCCGCGTGGGCCGCATTGTAGGCGTCGGCGATCAACTCCTCCGTCCCCTCAGGCCCGTAGGAAGACACCTTCTCGATAAGTGAAGATATAGTTACGCCAGGCGCCGGTATGGCCTTAGGACGTTCCTCTGTACTAACGGGTTCCATGGCCAAATTATATCAGTAAGGCTAAAGGCCTCAGGTTACAGGCCTCAGCAAGAGAACGCGACACCGGGCCACCTTTAGACAACGGGTCTACATACCTCTAAACCCCGACCCCTGAAATGCTGACTAGCTAATGCTGACTAGCTGAAATGCTGAAAAGTGGAAGCCCAAGGCTGGAGCGTGCTGAAGTCTACAACCTTCCTGACCTGAAAATCATCGTAAGGAGGATGGAGGTGAGGACCAGGGAGAGCGTAAATCCTAGGAAGCTGACGAGGGGTGCGCCGAGCAGGGGCACCTGCGGCCCGGCGACGTAGAAAGCGCCGAGCATCGAGGACCCGACGAACAGGGCGGCGGTTACGAGGGCGAAGACCAGCCGGTTTGCGAGAACGTCAACGCTGCCGAACAGTTCGTCGAGGCCGCCATGTTTGAGCCGCACCTCGAGCTCACCGTCGGCGATCTCGGCCAATAGCAGCCTGATCTGCTCGGGATAGTCCTCGACGTAGCGGGCGTACTCCAGCGCACGCTCCTCGGCGACCTCGATCACGGCCTCTGGACTGTAGCGTCCGGAGAGGAGCCTCTGTGCGTAGGGCCTGGCGACCTCGTAGACGTTGATGGTCGGGTCTATGGAGCGGGCGAGTCCTTCTGCAGTCACGAGCGCCTTGGTGAGCAGAGGGAAGACGGGCGGCATCCTGAGCCTGTAGCGGCGCGCGAGCGCGACGAGCTCTGAGAGCGCTTGGCCAAGGGTGACCTCGCCCACTGAGAGCCCGGAGTACTTGTTGAGGAACTCCCGCAGGTCCCGAATGAGGTCGCCGCGTACCTCGGTCGCGTACCTTACACCGAGTCGTTCGAGGGCCCGCAGGGCGGCTGCGGCATCACGCTGTATCACGGCTATAAAGAGTCTCGAGAGCGCCTCGATATCGCCCTGGCTCATGTAGCCGACCATGCCGAAATCTAGTAGGGCTAGGTCCCCGCCAGGTGTAAGGAGCAGGTTGCTCGGGTGGGGGTCCCCGTGGAAGAATCCGTCCTCGAAGGCCATCTTGAAGATCGCCTCGGCCCCCATAGAGGCGATGCGCCGCCGCTCGGAGGGAGATAGCACAAGCGGACGTATGTCCCTAAACCTGGTCCCCTCGATATACTCTTCCGTCAACACCCTCGGGGTCG
>DASQWQ010000141.1:0-7762 GCA_035640175.1 Rubrobacter sp.
GAGCCCTATCTGCCCCGCCCCGGCCTGCAGACGGGCGAGGTGGACCTCGACAAGTAGCGGGCGCCCGCCCCTGACCCGTATCGTCTCGAAGAGACCGTCGCCCAAAGTAAAGCCCCGGTCGCGTGGGTCCAGGGTCGCCTCACCGATGGGCACCAACCCGTCGTTGACCCACAGGAGTTTCGCTTGACTTACCACTCTTCCAACTCCGTACCGAGCGCGTGCACGGCGGCCCGGCTCTTTGCGAGGGTCTCCTCGTACTCCGCTTCCGGGTTTGAGTCGCTGACGATCGCGCCACCCACCTGCAGATGTATCTTGCCACCTTGCAACACGAGCGTACGAATGACGATGCTCGCACCCATCGCCCCGCTAAAGCTCAGGTAGCCGATCGAGCCACAGTACACGCCGCGTCGCACCGGCTCCAGTTCCTCGATGATCTCCATGGCCCGGATCTTCGGGCAGCCGGTGACCGATCCGCCGGGGAAGCACGCCCGTAGCAGGTCCACCGCCCCCAGCCCGGAACGCAACTCGCCGCGGACGGTGCTGACCATCTGCCAGACGGTGCTGTAACCCTCGATCCCGAACAACTCCGGCACGTGCACCGACCCGACGCGGCAAACCTTGCCCAGGTCGTTGCGCAACAGGTCGACGATCATGAGGTTCTCGGCCCGGTCCTTCTCGCTGGAGAGCAGTTCCGCGCCAAACATCCGATCTTCCTCCGGCGTCCTCCCGCGAGGACGCGTCCCCTTGATCGGCCGCGTCTCCACCCGCTCCCCATCCAGCCGCAGGAATAGCTCGGGCGAAGCGCTCAGAACCTTGCCGTCTCCAAGGTCGAGGTAGGCCCCGTACGAGACGGGCGATGCCTCCCGCAGCCGCTCGTATAGAGGCCAGGCGGAACCACGCCACTCACCTTCGAGGCGGTGCGAGAGGTTGACCTGGTAGATGTCGCCAGCGGCGATGTACTCTTTGGCCCGGCGCACGGCTCCTAGGAAGTCGGCCCTACCCACATTCGACCGGAACCGTAAGGGCTCCCGATCCGGCGCTTTATCCGCCTCTTTCGAACCCTCAGGTCCCTTTGAGGACTTTGCAGGAGCGACCAGGCGCGCCTCGATCTCCGCGAGCCGGGCGCGCGCGGCCGCCCCCGTGCCCGCTGGTAACCCCGTCGCGACGAGCCAGGTCTCACCCGAGAGGTGGTCGGCCGCCAAGACCCAGTCGTAAAAGCCGACATCAAGCTCCGGCAAAACCTCCTCGGCCGGATTCGTCGCCGGCAGCGCCTCCAGCAGCCGCCCGAGGTCGTAGCCGAAGTAGCCGACGGCACCACCGAGGAACGGCGGCAGTCCTGGCGGCTGCGCGAAGGGGTATCGGGCCAGAAGACATCGCAATAGATCGAAAGGATCCGCCTCGACGACCGTCCGCCCGGCCGGGCCGGTGAGCTCGACGCGACGGCCCCGGCTACGAACCGTCAGGAACGGATCAGCGGACAGGTATGAATACCGGCCACTATGCCCGTTGGCCGAGCTACTGTCCAGGAGCACCGGCCGCGGAAGGCCGAGCAGGCGCGGCGCGGCATCGTAAGGGCTCATGGGTGCCGGGACGACCGCGGGCGTCGGGCCCGTCGGTGTTGGGCCATCCAGCCCTACCAACCCCAGCGCGTGGACTCCCAGCGCGCCATTTGGGGCCCCGATCACCCTTCGCCGTACGTCACCTCGCATCTACCGAATCACCTGGATCGCACGCAGCCCCCGGGAAGGACGAAGGCCGGTTGCTATCGCTCTATCATTGTAGGCATCGCTTTATATCACGCAACCGCCCGTCGTGGAGGATAGGTGGTGTAGCCGGCAGAGCGTCGAGTACAGCAGCCTAACTGTGCGCTCGGCGTCGCCCATGGAATATCCTGGCCTCACTCACGCGACGATGGTCTCGGAGGAGGCCTACCCCAACTACGCGTTCGAAAACACGATCGCGACGGTCCTCAGCTGTGCCTACCCGTTGTACCGTTACGCGGCGCCCGAAGTACGCGAGCGGTTCTTGCCCGGCATTCTCGACGGCCGACAGATCAGCACGATCGCCTTGACCGACTCAGGTGCTGGCTCCGACACCTCAGGCATGCAGACGTGGGTCGAGTTCGACGAAACGCGCGAGGAGTGGGTCATAAACGGCTTCAAGACGTGGCCATCGCCATGAACTGTGTTATGGAATACGGCCTATCCCAGCGGGACACGGCGCTGCACATCGCGCCCCTCTACCACGTAGACGGCATACAGGCCTACTGCATTCCGCATGTGAGAACATCTACCCGCGCGAGGTCGAGGAGGTGTGCTCTACCGCTGTCCCGGCGTCCAGGAGGCCGTCGTCGGTCTTCCGGGCGCGCAATGGGGCAACGTAGTCTCCGCCTTCATCGTCAAAGGCTCGCCCGACCTGACCGCCGAGACCGTCGACGACTTCTGCCGCACGAACGGGGAACCGGCAGGCTTCAAGAGGCCGCGCCGTATCTTCTTCCTCGATGCCCTGCTGATGAATCCTAGCGGCAAAGTGTTGAAGCACGAGCTGGTAGAGCACACCTCTAAGGATTAACGAGGAACCTGATGGCCGCGCCTCTGCGAGGAGCGCCGCGCATAGCGCGACCTCTCGGTATCGTGCATACTTTCCGCAGGCCAACTACTTCCAGGGGACTCGGCGGCGCTGCCGAGACGTATGTGTATAGAGCAACTGTAGTTGCGTTCGAGTTTGGCGTATGTGATACTAACGCAGGTGGCGAGAGTGAAAGAAACGAACCTCAGGCGGGAACTTGCCATATTGACAGTTCTTGGTGGGGAGGAAGCGCTCGAGGATGGTGGCTTGGGGGTTGTGCGGATCGCCGACCTTATCGGGCGGGAGAAGAGTCAAGTATCGCGGACGCTAAAAACGCTGGCCGAGAGCGGCTTCGTCGATCGTGATACGGCTACGCTCCAGTACAGGCTGGGTTGGAGGTTCTTTGCGCTCGCCGCGCGCGCGGGCGAGCAGAGGTTGCTCGTCGTCGCCCCTGCGCTGCTCAAGCGGCTCGTAGAGAACCTCGGCGAAACTGCTCACCTGTCCGTTCTGCAGGGAACCGAGGTTCTGACGGTGCTCTCCGAGTCCCCGCCCCACGCCGTCAAAGCGGATGGCTGGGCAGGCCGCACGGTCCCCATCTATTGCACTTCGTCAGGGCGAGCGCTTCTGTTCGACCACGACCACGAAGCCCTCTCCGGCCTCCTCTCGGGCGTCGAGTTCCGCGAGTTGAGACCAGGCACTGTTCGCAACCTCGAGGAGTTAGAGAAGAGCATCGCCGTCGCTCGGGAGCAAGGCTATGCCCTAGTGAATGAGGAGTTCGAGTTCGGCCTGGTCGGTGCGGCGGCGCCGGTCAGGGACTTCAAAGGACAGCTCATTGCCGCGCTCAACGTCTCGGCGCCCGAGTTTCGTCTCGGCGGGCGACTAAAGAGCGCGGGGCAAGAAGTCAAGAGAGCGGCGGATGAGCTTTCCGCCTTGCTCGGCTGGTCCTCCGAGCCTCGATCCGGTATTGGCGATGCCTCCGGGGTATCCTGATATGCAGTGCCGCTCCGTTCAATCTTTCGGTGGTCGGTTGATTACGAATCGCTCGATCAACGAAGGTCGGTGTAAAGTTGTAGGTATCGTCGTGCTTAGACGCCCGGCGGAGAGGCGGTGGGCAGAATGAGCAGCTTTCTCGACTACATATCCCTTAGCTGGGACCACGTGCTCGAGTTGGCCATCGGTCACGCCATAGTCGTTGGCATATCGCTGGTTATCGACATCGTGATAGGGGTGTCGCTGGGCGTGCTGGTGTACCGCAGAGAGAACGTCGCAAACGTAGCGCTCGCGATCACCTCCACCTTCCTTACCATCCCCTCTTTCGCGCTGTTCGGCCTCTTTATCCCGATCTTCGGCCTCGGCTACGTGCCGGCGGTCGTCGCGCTGGTCATGTACGGGCTGCTGCCGATCCTGCGCAATACGGTTGCCGGTCTGCGCTCCGTGGACCCCGCGGTCGCGGAGTCCGCACAGGGAATGGGCATGAACGCCAGGGAGCGGCTCCTGCGCATCGAGCTGCCCCTGGCGTGGCCGGTCATCATCACCGGGGTGCGCGTCTCCACAATGCTCCTCATGGGCATCGCGGCGATCGCGGCCGTCGTAAACGGTCCGGGTCTGGGCGAGGACATCTTCGCCGGGCTCGCTCGCATTGGCAGCGCCACGGCCCTCAACCTGGTGATCGGCGGCATACTCGGCATCATCGTGCTGGCGTTGCTGTTCGACACGTTCTTCAATTTGGTGGGCAAACTGACGACTTCGAGGGGTATTCGTGACTGACAGAGCCACAGAAGAGAACACGCAAACCGCTGAAACCATGATCCGCCTGGAGGACCTCACCAAGGTCTTCCCCACCCAGGACGAAGCGGCGGTGGATGATCTTTCGATGGAGATCTACGAGGGGGAGATCGTGGTCCTGGTCGGGCCTTCCGGGTGTGGCAAGACCACGACTATGAAGATGATCAACCGCATCATCGAACCGACCTCAGGCAGAATCTTCCTCCAGGGCGAGGACGTGACGAAGGTCAATCCGGACAACCTCCGCCGTCGAATAGGCTACGTCATACAGCAGATCGGGCTCTTTCCGCACATGACCATCGCAGACAATATCGCGACGGTGCCGAGGATGCTCGGCTGGGAGAAGAAACGCACCTCGGACCGTATAGACGAGCTACTGGAGACCGTGGGTATAGACCTCTCCTACCGCGACCGCTACCCGAAGGAGCTCTCTGGCGGCCAGCGCCAGCGCATCGGGGTGGCGCGGGCGATGGCCGCCGACCCGCCGGTCCTCTTGATGGACGAGCCTTTCGGGGCGATAGATCCGATCACCCGCGACAGGCTCCAGGACGAGTTCCTGAGGCTCCAGCAGGAGATTCGGAAGACCATCGTCTTCGTCACCCACGACATAGACGAGGCCATAAAGATGGGCGACCGCATAGCGATCCTCAAGCAACAGTCCAAGATCGCCCAGTATGATACGCCCGAGAGGATCCTGACCGACCCCGCCGACGAGTTCGTCCAGGACTTCATCGGCTCCGGGCCCTCCATCAAGCGCCTGAGCCTCAGCCGGGTTTCGGACATCGAGACGGCCGACTGGCCGGTCGCCAGGCTCACCGACACTCAAGACGAGGCGCGCAACAAGATCCAAAGCTCCGGCAAGGGCTACGTGCTGCTGCTGGATGAGGAGGACCGGCCCAGGCGGTGGGTCGGCACCGAGGACATCGAGCAAGACGGCACCTCTCTCGAAGAGGCCGGCCGTCCGGCGGTGGCCATAGTCGAGGCCAACTCGAACCTCTACGATACCCTGGACACCATGATCACGTCCTACAAAGGCTCGGCCATCATCGTCGACGACGGGGGCCGCTACCAGGGAGTGGTCGACTTCGCAACGGTACTTGAAGCGATCAACGCTATGCGTCCGCACGAGCAGGACCGCCACATGAGCCCCCCGGAACAGGAACAGCTGCGCGAGAGGACTGGGCAGGATCTGCAGGCCGGTGGTGAGGGGCGATGACGACCCTACAGAAGGCCGCCGCGAAGAGTCCGGGCGGCGCGGCGCGCCTGTTACGCTACCTCGCGATGCCCATCTTCCTCGGGCTCGCAGGCCTGGCGCTCTACCTGTACGTAGGTACGCAGAATCTCGACAGCATCGAGCAGCGCTCCCTGAACGCGGGCACCCTCATCGGGCAGACGGCCAGACTCATTGAACTCGCCGCCGTCTCTACCGCTATCGTTGTTACGTTGGCCGTGATCACCGGCATCCTGCTCACCCGACCCTTCGCCCGCCGTGTGTCGCCTTTCGTAATCGGGCTAGCTAACATAGGTCAGGCGGTACCCTCCATCGGCGTGCTGGCTCTTCTGGCGATCATCTGGAGTATTGGATTCTGGCCTTGCATCGTCGCCCTCGTGGCGTACTCGTTTCTGTCTATTCTGCGGAACACTATGGTGGGCTTGCGGCAGGTGGATCGGTCCACCATCGAGGCCGCCCGCGGCATGGGAATGACGAAGATGGCTGTGCTCCTCCGCATCGAGATGCCGCTCGCCGTCCCAATCATCCTGGCCGGCATCAGGACCGCCCTGATCATCAACGTCGGTACCGCGACGCTTGGGACGTTCATAGGCGCCGGCGGGTTGGGGGAGTCGATCAACAACGCCATAAGGCTGGACCGGACGGTCGTGCTGGTCACCGCCAGCGGGGTGACCGCCATTGTGGCCCTGTTCATAGACTGGCTGGCTAGCGTGGCCGAGGACGTCCTGCGCCCCAGGGGCCTGTAGCCGAAACCATCGTGAAGCTCTCGACCACACAAGACCCTAAAGGAGGATCGCTGTGCGAACGACAAGTGCAAAACTGACGCAACTGCTGGGGCTCTTCGCAGTCCTGACCCTGATCGTCGCGGGTTGCGGGGGCGCCGGTGGCGGGGGAGCGTCGGGGGACGTAGACCTCTCCGGCGCCGAGTTCACCGTCGGCTCCAAGGAGTTCACCGAGCAGTTGATCCTAGGCCAGATCACGCTGCAAGTTCTCGAAAACGCGGGGGCGACGGTAAACGACCAGATCGGCCTGGCCGGAACGGTCGCCGCCCGGAAGGCGTTGGAATCCGGCGAGATCGACATGTACTGGGAGTACACGGGGACCAACTGGATTACCCACCTCGGGCATACGGACCCCATCCCGGATCGTCAGAAGCAATTCGAGGCCGTGGCCAAGGAGGAACTCAAGAAGAACGACATCGATGTCCTATCTCCCCCGGCGCCGGCCAACAACACCTACACGATGGCCGTGCGCAGCGAAGTCTACGACAAGCTCGGCGTCAAGAAGCTTTCAGACTTCAAGCAGCTGGTCGAGCAGAACCCGGAAGAAGCCACCGTGTGCGTGGGAACAGAGTTCTCGACCCGCGACGACGGCCTGCCGGGGATGGAGAAAGCCTACGATTTCGAGTTCCCGAATGAGAACATCGTCAAGATAGACGAAGGTCTGATCTACCAACAAGTCGACAAGGGCAAGCAGTGCAACTTCGGTGAGGTGTTCCAGACCGACGGTCGCATCGCGGCGCTCGACCTCAAGCTCATCGAGGACGACGAGAGCTTCTTCCCGATCTACAACCCGGCGCTCAACGTGAGTAAGGAAGTGATCGAGAAGAACCCGCAGCTTACAAAGCTGTTCGCGCCCATCTCCGAGAAACTGACTACAGATGAGCTGCAGAAGCTGAACGCGAAGGTCGACGTGGACGGGCAACTCGAAGACGAGGTAGCCGAGGAGTGGCTAAGTCAGAACGGCTTTATCTAGAAAACGGCCCAACGGCGATTGTCGGATGGTAGGCCCGGCAATCGCTTCTTTCCTTGACATGCTAGGCCAGAGAACTTCTATGCCTGAGGGCTCCACAGTCGGTGGTCCGCGTCTCTTCTTGCGAGCCGATTAGGGCTCGGGGGGCTTTGATCGGCGGGCGGCATAAAGTACAATCCGGGCGAGTTATGGAAGCCGGACCGTCTTGTTTCTCGCCCACCGGTTATCCCGTTCTCCCGGTGGTTCTATTCCGGTTCCACGACATGCGGGATGGGCACACCATCGAGAGAGATAGCGGGTAACCATGCGGGTAGCCCTGGCCCAGATCGACTCCATCCTCGGCGACACCGAAGAAAACCTCCGCAGGGCTAAAGAGGTCGTGGCGGAGGCGAAGGACAGGGGCGCGGACCTAACCGTCTTCCCTGA
>DASQWQ010000142.1:0-2240 GCA_035640175.1 Rubrobacter sp.
AGCAAACGAGTCCTGTGGTGGGGCTCCTAGTCTGGAGACCGAGTACTATGTGTAGGAACATCAAGACCCTTTTCAACTTCGCGCCACCGGCAACCGATGAGGAGATAAATGCCGCTTCGCTGCAGTATGTCAGGAAGGTAACTGGCTTCAACAAGCCGTCCAAGACAAACGAGATGGCCTTCTACTCCGCAGTCGAAGACATCGCGAGGATCTCGGAGCGCTTGCTCACCTCGCTCGAAACCACTGCACCGCCTAAGGACCGGGAGGAAGATGCAGCCGAGGCGAAAGCGCGCACAGCCCCACGATTCGGCGGATGATCACACCGATCGTCGCTTCACCAACCAGCACGTACCCATGAGGGTGCCAGTGCCGCCAAGATATAAGTAGACTCCATCCTGATGACCAACAAACGGGTCCTTGTACCGCGTGCACCCTGTCGAAGCTTTCTTAGCATTTCCTTGCTGATCTTCATTGAGATACGCAAGGCGGAGCGCTGCAGGACATAGACTGGCCCTTCGGGTTGCCCCCTGCCCTTAGGCGCGACGTAGTAACCCTCCGGTACGAGCGCTGCATAAGGGCGTGAGTCTATTGCGACCACGGTTCCCGCATCTGCCTCCCCAAGTGGTAGCCCCTTGTCGTGGCTAGAGCGCCACTTCCAGCTTTGCGCACGTACCTCCCTCAAGCAAAGCGGTGCGGAATGCTACGTGCGAGGGGAATCTAGTCTTCCACCCTTTCTGCGACTCGGTGACCACGGCGGTAGCCGCCAAGGATCTGGATCGCTTTTTGTTGGGGCGGAGATGGATGGTTGAGCTCTTTGCCGTTGGGACGCAAGGTCGAAGCTGCACGCCGGGCGAAGGGGCGCCTTTATGCGCCCCTTGACGATCAATTCACAGGTCCTTACCATGGGTGGAGGATGCTGGGGAAAGAAGGAAGGGTACGTGATGAAAAAGCCGGGTGCGCAGCAGATAAAGAAGGAGAAACGCGACCTGCACATAGAGCCAGCGCCGGCCGGAATGAGCCGGCGCCGCTTTTTGACCTATCTCGGGACGGGCTCGGCGGCGCTGGCCGCCGGGAGTTCGGGGGTTCTGGCCGGATGCGCGAAGGGCGAGGAAGAGGGTGTAGCCAACAAGGGATCCCCCAAGGAGAAGGCGCAGGCTCCCGTCGGCGGTGACGGAAACAAACCGTTCTTCGAGCCCATAGAGCCGTCCGACGCCGACGAGCTGGCGCTGCCCGAGGGTTTCAAGTACGACATCGTCCGCAAGTGGGGTGATCCGGTAACGCGGGAGAGGGACTACGGGTACAACAACGACTTCGTGGCGTACTTCCCGATAGACACTCTCGAAGGCGGCGAGAACAGCGAGGACGGCCTCTTGTGGATCAACCACGAGTACCCGATCGCGCTGTTCGTCTCGAACTACACGAACCCCGACTACGACACCAAGAAGACCCCGGAGCAGATAAGCAAGGAGAAGGCGGCGACCGGTGGCTCGATCTTCCGGGTCAAGAAGGAGGGCGGCGCCTGGAAATTCGCCGAGAGCGATGAGTACAACCGCCGCATTGACGCCACCACGCCGATGGAAGTGACCGGCCCAGGCGCCGGGTCCGAGGAGATGTACATGCGGGGGAAGACGGAAGTCATAGGCACCCTCGACAACTGCAGCGGGGGCGTCACCCCCTGGAACACCGTACTCACCTGCGAGGAGAACTTCCAGTACTATTACGGCGAGTCCTCCGAAGAGGTGCCAAAGGGAGACGCGCTGGCCGAGACCTACCGCTGGCTCGACGATCCCGACGGTACCCAGCCGCCCGAGCACTACGGCTGGGTGGTGGAGGTGGACCCCTTCGACAAAAACTCCACGCCTCGCAAGCACACCTGGCTCGGGCGTATGCGTCACGAGTGCGTGGCGATGAGGATCTCCGACTCCAACCGAATCGTCGCATACACGGGCCACGACGAGGAGGACGAGCGTATCTATAAGTTCGTCTCCTCTGGTAAGTACGATGCGGACAACCGGGAGGCGAACTTCGATTTGCTCTCCGACGGCATGCTCTACGTTGCCGACTTCGCCACCGGAAGGTGGATCGCCCTGGACTACGAGAAGAACCCCCTCTTCAAGGACAACGGCTTCAAGAGCCAAGCCGATGTGCTCGTGCGCGCGCCCGAGGCGGCGGCGATCGAGGATCCGGAGACCGAGCTTCCCATCGGCACCCCGATGGACCGCTGCGAGGATATCGAGGTT
>DASQWQ010000143.1:0-2096 GCA_035640175.1 Rubrobacter sp.
TGGTACGCCCTGCTCGAGTATGGCGAGGGCGAGGCCGGTGCAACAGAGACCGGCCGTTTGCTCGACAAGTTTTGGCTGGAGGACAACGCTGCTAGGGATGTCCCGGAGAGGCTGCTGAACGACTGGCTCGTCGGGTGGTTGCGCTGGCAGAAGATGACCGGCCTCCTCGTCGAAGGGAGCCCGAACGCCTTCTCCGATTACTGGCAGGGCCGGCTGAGGCGGGTCCTGGAGGAGAACGTCCCCTTCGCCGAAATAAACGGGGAGCTGGTTAAGCCCTCAAGCCCAAAGCTCTTCGTCGGCGCCGTCAACGTCCTGACCGGCGAGTTTGGGGTCTTCGCGAGCCACAGGCGTGAGCGAGCCGCTTCGTCTGGCGCCGGCAGCTCCATCAGCCCCGCCTCCTCTTGGGTCTTCAATGAGGATCCCGAGAGTGGGATCGGGGTAGACGCCATCCTTGCGTCGGCCGCGATCCCACCCATCTTCCGGGGCATGCGTATAGGCGGGAGCGTGTACTGGGACGGCCTGTTTTCCCAGAACCCTCCCGTACGCGAGCTCCTCAACGCGCAGCCCGACGAGATATGGGTGATCCAGATAAACCAGAGCAGGATGGCGCCCAGGCCCAAAGAGCCCGAGCCGGGCGACGAGCCCACATCAGTGGTGGAAATACTGGACAGGCGCAACGCACTCGCCGGCAACCTCTCACTGAACCAGGAGCTACGGCACCTGGAAGAGATCAACGAACTAATCGAGGAGCTGGGTGAGGGAGAAGATCTTAGGGATAAGAGGCTCCGCCTCGAGAAGAAGGGTAGGGAGTACAAACCTACCGTGGTACGGCTGATCGAGATGTCTTGGCCTTTGGGCGCCACCTCCAAGCTCGACCGCAGCCCATCCTTCATACGAAGGATGATGGGCTACGGCGAACGGCGCGCCGAGGAGTTTTTCGGGGCGCTCGCCTTCGAGGAGATGTGGGCCTCCCGCGACCCGGACGCCGTCTTGGGCTGCTTCGCCGAGGACGCGGAGATTCACCTGGGGGCACCTTTCCGTGACCGTGCTTCCTACAAGGGCGAACAAGAGATACGAGACTTCGTGTGGGAGCACCTGACGAACAATGACGTACGCATTGATCCGACGAAGAAAGAGGTGGTGGGCGAAGTAGTAACCTGGATGGTGAGGATCTCGCCGCACCTCTCCAATGCCGAGCGGAACGCCGAACCGGCGGAGGGCATGGTCGAAGCGTTGTTCGAGGGGGGGAAGATAAGGTCGCTCAGCTTCGTCCCGAGCAAAGAATCCCCCACGATGAGCACGGCGGACGGCGCTCCTCCAAGGGGGGACGGGTTCGCCTGACCTTCGAGAACTCGGGCCGGTAAGGCGCCCCATTATAGGCAACGCTTCGGAGGCGTAGTAAGCCGCGCCTCTTGCTCTACCTTGATCGTGTACAGCAGAGAAGGAATTCGACCCCTGAGTAGATGCTCGTGGGCGAAGACGGCTCGGAGGAGGCCAGGACCGCAGGGTGAGTAAGGATTACGAGCGCCGCCAGACAGCTCAGAGGTGTTCGTCTACGTAGCTATGACGCGTTTGATGGTCACGCGTTTAGCTCGCCCATGAGGCTTTGCAGACAGTTTCGAGAGACTGTCCGAAAAGTAGATAGAGGGGTTCTCGTCTGCGCGATTCAGTGGTGTAAAGGGGCAAAACAAGTCTCCTTCGGCTTGTCTTTCGCGGCTGCGATCTCCACTTCATAGCCCGCTGGGACTTTTCGGACAGTCTCAAAGAAACTGTTTGGAAAAGCGATAGATGTAGGTCGATGACGTACGCTCCCGGTCATGAAAAGGAGCTACTGCACGGATCTCACCGATGCCCAATGGGAGTGTCTAGAGCTCCATATTCCGCCTCCCAACAAGCGAGGACGACCGAAAACTCACAGCAGCCGCGAGATCCTCAACGCCATCTTCTACATCTTGAAGAGCGGCTGCGCTTGGCGGCTCTTGCCCCGCGACTTCCCGCCTTGGGAGACTGTCTACTGGTGGTTTAGGAGGTGGCGCATAGATGGAACCTTGAGCGGCTCAACGCAGCTCTGCGTGTACGCTTGCGGGCGCAGCTGA
>DASQWQ010000144.1:0-3860 GCA_035640175.1 Rubrobacter sp.
AACGTCGCCCGCGCTGCCGGAGCCTACGGGACGAGCAAGTTTATCAACGTCTCGACCGACAAGGCCGTAAACCCCGTCAACGTGATGGGGGCGACCAAACGCCTGGCCGAGATGGTCGTCAAGAAACTCTCTTTGGAGTACCCCGAGACGATCTACGCTTCGGTCCGCTTCGGGAACGTGCTCGGTAGCCGCGGCTCCGTCGTTCCGACCTTCCGCCAGCAGATAGAAGCCGGCGGCCCCGTAACGGTCACCCACCCTGACATGATCCGGTACTTTATGACCATCCCCGAGGCGGTCTCCCTAATCCTGCAGGCCGGAGCGATGGCCGAGGGCTACGGCACCTACGTCCTCGAGATGGGGCGCCCCGTGGCCATCACCGACCTGGCACGGAAGATGATCGAGATAATGGGCGCGCCGAACGTCACGATAAAGTTCGTCGGCCTGCGCCCCGGCGAGAAGTTGAAAGAGGAGCTCTTCGCGGAGGGGGAGCAAAGAGACCCTACAGCCCATCAGATGGTGTTCAGGCTCTCCTCGGAGAACATGAGCCCGCCCGGTGACTCGAACCTCTCTGAGCTCATCGATGCTATGGTCTTTCACGCCCGCGGCCAGGAGGGAGGAAGGGCCCTCCAAATCCTGCGCCGGGCCGTCCCCAACTACTCGGCCGTGGATCTGCCCGAAGTCACGGAGAGCAGGCTGGATCAGCATTTCAGCTAGTCAGCACGCCTGACGGCGGCTCTCAGCCTTCAGCAGGGTGGTGTAGGCCTCGCCCAAGGCTCGGGAGAACCTCCGAGGGTTACTCCCACGCGACGGGGCGTGGCCCCGGACGGACGAAGCTGACATGCTGAAAGCGAGGCCCTAAGGCCCGAAGCGTGCTGAGAGGCGGCACAGCCGCCGTGCTGACAAGCTGCCGTCAGGCAGCGTGCTTTCTGCCCTTGATGCCGAGGTAGGCAAGGTAGACGCCAATGGCGAGTCCGATCACGACGAGAGAGAAGTGAATGCCAGGCGCGACCAGCGTCCCCGCACGGAACTCAGCCAGGAAGGTAAAGACCCTCGTACCCCAGGTGAGGAGCATGTAGACGCCTATCGCAAGTAAGATGTTCGCGGTGCGCCTGCTGAGCTTCATGGGCGTCAGGGAGTGTACCAGAACTGCCCTCCCCGAACTAGCAACACAAAGGCGCAAAGGTTATACTGACTGTAATAGTTGAACAGAGCTTGTAACAGTAAATATCTGATGAATAGAGTATTCGGAGGGAAGGATCTTGGCTGAGTTAGTGCAGCGCAATCTCGACGAGGTAAAGGCGCTCAGCAGGGATGAGGCCGTCGAGATCATGCGCCAGGCTGGCATCGTCGGGGCCGGAGGCGGTGGTTTCCCCACCTACTTCAAGTGGAAGAGCCCGCAACCGAACCTGATCGTAAATTGCACCGAGTCGGAGCCAGGTTACTGGGCCGACAAGGTGCTTCACTGGGAGTACTTCGACGAGTTTCTCGAGCTCTTCGATGTGATGAAGACGATCTTCGGGATCGAGAGAGTGATCATGGGGGTGCACTTCAAGGACGAGGAGTGGTTCTCCCGCTACGACGAGAACACGGACGGGCTCTACGAGGTCATACACGTGCCTGACAAGTACTCGATGGGCGAGGAGAAGACGCTCATCAAGAATATTTTCAATGAGGACAAAGGGAAGTGGGTGCCACGCCGCGTAGAGTTGCCCGACGGCAACAAGCGCCCCGGTCTTCCGCTCGACGCCGGGCACATCGTCAACAACACCGAGACGCTCCTGAACATCTACAACGCGTTCTTCCTCGGTAAGCCGGTGACGACCAAGTACCTTCAGGTCTTCGGCCCCGACCTCGAACTCGAGCTCTTCGAGGCGCCATTAGGGTCTTCCGCCACGGAGCTTCTGAAGCTCTCTGGCGTGGACGTCGAGGCCGAGGCCGGCAACCTCTCCGTCATCGATGGCGGGCCTTACCTGAACGAGATGGGAATCGAGTCGCTCGGCGAGAGTGACGCCTACGTCAGGCGCACCACAAACGGCTTCCTCGTCATCCCCAAGGGGGTCGCTTCCAAGGAGTACGCGAACATCAAGACCAGGCGTCCCGAAGGTGTCACCTCGCTCGTGGGCAAGGTCAGCGGAGTAAGCATCCCGCTCGGAGGCAGGTTCCTCAAGCCCGCTACCGCGCTCGTCTCCGAGGGGGACGAGGTCTCCTTCGAGCAGAAGATCGGCGAGCCCGTCGACGAAGGCTTCTCCATCGGTGTCTGGTCAGGCATGGACGGCACCATCACCTCTACCGGAGAGGACATAGTCCAGATCTCCGGCGGCGCGATGCCGAAGGAGGACGCTGTGGCCGAGACGGAGGCCGAGGCGGCAAGGTAGGTTACAGGCTTCAGGCCCCAGCAGGGCCTGGGTTTGCGCCCCGGTCTTTCTTGGAGCGCATTTCATGAATCTTCGCAACCCGCGCGTTCAGCGGTTCAGCAATCAGCTTGTTGTTCTTGCTGAAGGCTGAGAGCGCCTTTCTCGGAAACGTTGAGCCTTTCCGAGAGACGCCGCACCGATTGCCTGGCTCCAGGAGTGGTCGAAGCCTTCTTTGTACTGACGGGTGATGAGCTTGGGCCGTATCCACTGGGCCGGCACGGAGACGGCGGAGGTCTTGAATGGCTACATGGACGGAGCGATCCGCTCCGGCGATAGGACCGCCCGCGAAGTGTTACCCGCCTGAAAGCACTGCACTAGCGCCTGCGGACGCGGTTACGCCGGAAGAGGAGAAGTCCTGACCTGATCCCTGAAGCCCGTAACCTGAAGCCTGAAACCTACTCATCTTCTTTACGCGGCAGGAGATTCTGGGCCTGCCCGTAGAGGCGGGCTCGCAGGTCCTCGAAGGTGATGCCGTTCAGCGACGGCAGCTCGAAGTCTTTGAGCATCCGCGTCAGGACGCGGCCACCGCCGAGCTCGATCCACTCTTCCACCCTCATCTTCGCCAGCGTCTCGACGACCCTGACCCAGCGCACGGGGGCGACCATCTGCTCCTTGAGCGCCTCCTTGACGGCTTCGGCCTTCGTAAGCACCGCGCCATCCATGGCGCTGACTATCGGGACCTGTGGTACGTGGAACTCGACGGAATCGAGGACCCCCCGCATCTTCTCACCGGCCGCCGCCACGTACGGGGAGTGGGCGGCGAAGGAGACGTTAAGCGGAATCTTGCGCCCCCTGATCTTCGAGACGGCGTCCCCGAGGGCGTCGCGCAGTCCGGAGACGACAGTCTGGCGCGGTGAGTTGTAGTTGGCGACCACAGGGCCACCAGGTCCGCCGAGTGCCTTCTCGACCTCTGCAGGATCCGTCCTTAGTATCGCGACCATGCCGCCGGGATACTCTTTGGCCGCCTCGGCGAGGAAGTGGTCGCGCTGCGCCACCAGCCAGAGGCCCGTCTCGAAGTCGAAGCAACCGGCCGCGTACGCCGCGCCGTACTCGCCCAGCGAGTGCCCGGCCACCACGTCGGGATGCACCTTCATAGTGCGACTCTCGTCGGCGTCGCGCGCCGCGCGGACGAAGATCTTGACCTGGTCGGGGATGCGCTCCCCGACGACGCGCCGGATCCCCGGCACCATCTCGGGCGCGGGTTCGGTTACCCCGCCACCCTGACCAGGAAATACGAACGCTCTCATCTTTACTCGCCAGTCCTCGATAACACTCGGAGATACGACCTTGCTCCTTCAAGGTAGGGAGACTTTGTACCACAAGAAGGCACGCTTTGACAGCGGGTTGGGGAAGGGTCGGCCCTTCCCCAACCCGCGCCGGTCAGCACACTGTGCCCTTCGGGCTTCGCTTGTCAGCGTGCCAGCCAAAGCTTGGGCACGCGAAGGC
>DASQWQ010000145.1:0-15801 GCA_035640175.1 Rubrobacter sp.
CCTCACCTCCCCCACGTGGTACACATCCTCCGTCGGGGTGATCAGGATCCCCGTCCCGACCAGTATCCCGGCGGGCAGCAGTATGGCCGCAACCCGGCTCCTCAGATCCTGCACCTCGGCCCTGTGGACGAAATCAGAAAGCCGGTTGAGTCCGCGGACCGTTAGGTCGTAGACCCGCTCCGGCCCCACGCTCTCCCCGAGGCGCGAGACGCCAAGGGCGGCCCCCGACCACGCCGGCCGCGAGACCACGATTAGGGTGCCCAAGGCGAAGGTCGCGAGCGCCATCAGGTTCTCGGGTCTAGCGTCCAGGTGATAGGCGGGCTCCACGGTCGCCGGTGCAGCGTACGAGACCGTGCCGGCCGCCACAGCGAGCCCGGCAAATGGTTCGACGAAGACCCCACCGAGCAGCACCAGCCCCCCCAGCACCGCAACCGGCGCGACGAGCGCCCAGGAGGGCCTGTGCACCCCGGCGTCATCGCGCGGTGCCCCGAGGAACAGCCCGCCCCAGAAGCGGCAGGCGTAGGCAAACGTGAGCGCGGCGCCTAAGACAGCGAGCGCGGAGAAGACGAGTCCCCGCTCGAGTGCCGCGGCGAAAAAGAGCTCGTCCTTGAAGAAGCCGAGCGTCAGCGGGAGTGCGGCCAGTCCCGCCGCCGCCAGCCCGCTCGCGGCGGCGAGCAGCGGCAGAGGCATGCGCAAGCCCCCGAGTTTACTGAGGCGATCCTCTCCCGTAGCCTCCGTGACCGCGCCGGCGGTGAGGAAGAGGGCGCTTTTGCAGAGGGCGTGGGCGAGGACGTAGAACGCAGCGCCTGCCGCGCCGTATTCTCCGCCGAGGCCGTACATAAAGACCACGTAGCCGTACTGGGAGATCGTGGAGTAGGCGAGGAGCTGCTTCAGTACGTCCCGGGTGAGGGCGAGTACGCCGCCGACGGCCATCGAGGCGAGTCCTACTACGAGGAGCGCGTCGAGCAGGAGGTCGCTCTTCTGCAGCAGGGGGTAGACCCGCCCGATCAGCAAGACCCCCGCGGCGACCATCGCCGCAGAGTGGAGGTAGGCCGAGACGGGCGTCGGGGCAGCCATCGCGCGCGGCAGCCAGAAATGAAAGGGTACCTGTGCGCTCTTCGCGAGCCCCGATGCGGCGATGAGCCCGCCGGAGACCGCGAGAAGGGGCCCGGGTTCGACCAGGCGGGCGAGCTCGGGCACGGAGAATGTCCCGTAGGCCGCATAAAGGAGGAGTGCCCCAATCAGGAGAAAGACAGCCGTGACCCCTGTGATCAGCAGCGCCATGAGCGCCGAGGCCCTGGAATCCTCCTCGTGGCGGTCGAAGCCGATCAGGTAGTAAGACGCGATAGCTGTGAGGTCCCAGAACACAAAGAGCAGGATGAGGTCCTGCGCCACGGCGAGCCCCACCATCGACCCCATAAAGAGCAGCATAAAGAAGTAGAAACCGGTGCCCTTGGACTCGGGTCTCCCCTCGTGCTCGAGGTGCAGCGGCAGATAACGCGAGGAGTAGATCAGCACGGCGAAGCCGATCCCGGTCGCCAGCAAGGCGTAGAGGACGGCCAACCCGTCCAGCTCCACGGCAAAGCGCAGATCGTAGGTCGGCGCCCAGGGCACGTCCACCGCGCCGCCGCCCACGCTCCAACCCCAAAGGGTGGCGATGGCGGCCAGGGCAGCAAACGTCGCCCCGACCGGGGCCGCGTAGCGGGGCCGCACGGCCCCGGCGAGCAGCGCCGCCGGCGCCGACACGAGCGCCAGGACGAGCGGCAGAAGTACAGCGAGTGCCGTCAGCGAAATTCCCTGGCGCCGCCGGAGGTCAACCACCCTCGCGTTTTCTTGCTCTCTGAGATGGGCTCCCGATCCTCTCTCTTCTCCGAACCGGTGGGCCCGGACGGCTCGCGGGCATGTTATAGCGCATAGGATGCGTTCTTGCCGCGTCGGGCTGTCCCCGGAATCCAGCGCGTCACAGCGACGTGCCTCCAAGCATTGGGCGAGACCCGTGCCGTCTAGCCTTAGCAGTCGGAAGCTACTGGTGAACCTCCGAGAACGCTAATCCTGGGCATCTCGGTCGCCGAGGTCACCGGTGACGAGCGCCTGTCCGACTTCTTCCGGGATGCGCAGGCAATGCAGGCGCAGCTAGCGGAGCGGACGAAGGAACTACTCGGCATCCCAGAATCCCTACCGGAGTTCGGCGCCGCACCGGGCGCGGCGCCAGGAGGTGCCCCGCCCGGAGCCGAGGTCGAACCGGACGTCTCGACGGGAGATCTCCCGCCACGAGCGGGGCCCGAGGTATCGCCCGAAAGCGACGTGCTAGCGGGCACCGCGCCCGACGCCGCTTTCCCGCCCGGCGAGGAGGGAGCGCCGAGGGAGGAGCCGCCGCCGGGGGAGAAGAGGCCCGAGAGGCGGGGAGAGGCGCCCACGACACCGCCGAGCCCGCGCGAAGAACCACCGGCGGGCGAGAAGAGGCCAGGGGGGCGTACGCCGTAGCCTAGGGGCCTCCGCGTATCATTGCCGGAACGAAAAGACCCGCTAAGGGATTTTGGCGCTCATTGGCCCACGATAATGGCTAATAACGCCGTTATGGGCAAGGTGGCAAGGATTTTGGCCTCTACTGACTGGCCGCTCTAGGGAGGCAGTCCCTCATCTGGTCTCACGCTTCGGACGGGAGCGGCTTCTTGCCGCCTTCGAGCCTCGCCATGGCGGTGGTCCTCCGAGGACCTACGCAGGCGCCGAGCGCGAGCGCATTCTGTCTTGTCCGGCATACTGTTTGGTAAGGTTGGGTACATATGGGGCCAAGCACGGCTGCACACGCGGCCAAAGGGGAAGCGGGAAAACGAGCATCGCTCGGAGGAGCTGTTGCCATGGAGACCGCGAAGAACTTTGTCGGGGGCAGTCTAGTCGACGCACGGGTGAGGGAAGAGATCGACGTCCCGGATCCGGCGACCGGAGAACTGCTGGGCAGGGCGCCCGTTTCGGGGCCGGAGGACGTGGACGCGACGGCGTCGAGTTCTACACCGAACGCAAGGTGGTCATCGAGCGGTGGCAGTGAATCGCGAGAACCGATCGGTGGAGCAAGTCGTCAGCGCGAACAATGGGAGGAGAATATTAGCGTGATCGAAAAAACCCAACGGTGGGTCGAGAAGGACCGCAGGTACGTCTGGCACGCGCTCTCGGGCTACGACCCCGACGCTTCCACGATGGTGGTCGCGGAGGCCGACGGGGCCTGGATCACCGACACCGACGGCAACCGTTACCTGGACGGCATGAGCGGCCTGTGGTGCGTCAACGTCGGATACGGCCGCGAAGAACTGGCGCGGGCGGCCTACGAGCAGCTCAAGGAGATGCCCTACTACCCGCTGCTCAAGAGCCACCTGCCCGCCATCCGGCTGGGTGAGAAGCTGAACGAGTGGCTCGAGGACGACTACGTCTTCCTCTTCTCCAACTCCGGCTCCGAAGCAAACGAGGTGGCGTTCAAGGTCGCTCGCCAGTACCACGAGCAGAACGGCGAGCCGGGGCGGTACAAATTCATCTCCCGTTACCGGGCCTTCCACGGGCAGACCATGGGGGCTCTGGCGGCCACGGGCCAGGCCCAGAGGAAGTACAAGTACGAGCCTCTGGTCCCCGGCTTCCTGCACGTCCAGCCGCCGGACCGCTACCGCTGTCACTACTGCTCGGATAGGGAGTCCTGCACCCTAGAGTGTGCCCGGGAGATAGAGCGCGCGATGGCCTGGGAGCTGCCAGAGACGGTAGCGGGCGTCATCATGGAGCCAATCATCACCGGCGGGGGGATCATCGTTGCCCACGACGACTACATGCGGACCGTGGAGGACATTTGCGAAAGGAACGGCGCCCTCCTGATCGTGGACGAGGTCATCTGCGGCTTCGGTAGGACGGGCAGGCGCTTCGGCTACCAGCACTACGGCGTAAAGCCCGACATTGTCACGATGGCGAAAGGCCTAACCAGCGCCTACTTCCCGCTCGCCGCCACGGCGGTCAGGCAGGAGGTCTACGAGACGTTCGCGGGGAACGAGGAGTACGGGCGCCTCAGGCACATAAACACCTTCGGCGGCCACCCCGGCGGCTGTGCCGTGGCGCTGAGAAACCTAAAGATCATGGAGGAGGAAGACCTACCCGGACGCTCCGAGGAGATGGGTAGGCGCCTGCGCGAGGACCTCACGGAGCTGGAGAGCCACCCCAACGTGGGAGAAATCCGGAGCAAGGGGCTCCTTTTCGGCATCGAGCTGGTCGAGGACAGGGAATGCAAGCAAACGGCGAGTAAGGAGATGGTCGAGGCGGCGGTCTCCGGATGCAAGGAGCGCGGCCTCGTCATCAGCAAGAACGCCGACACGGTCGCCGGCTTCAACAACGTGCTGACCCTCGCCCCGCCCCTTAGCATCACCGAGGACGACCTGGAGTTCATAGCAAGGGCGTTGAAGGAGACGCTCACGAACCTGTAGGTAGGCTAAATGACGAAGTCTGCCTCGAGGATCCCGCGAAAGTTGGGAAGTGGAGGAATGCTCCGTCGGCGAGTACCGGAGTTGCGGAGGTAGTATGTCACGAGAAGATCCATCGCCGGTCGGGGGCGGTGGCTGCCTTTGCGGCGCCGTCCGGTACGAGGTGCGTGGACCGCTACGTCCCGTGGTAGATTGCCACTGCACGATGTGCCGCCGTACCAGCGGCCATTTCGCAGCGTTCACGGCGACGCGCCGGGAAGAGTTGGTCCTGACCGAGTCGGAAGGACTACGCTGGTACCGAGCGTCGGCGACGGCTCGACGAGGGTTCTGTGGAACCTGCGGATCGAGCTTATTCTGGGAGCGTGCTTCCGGCGAGCGGGTTTCGATCGCTGCTGGCACGTTGGATCTACCGACAGGGCTCGAGACGGCGGCCCACGTATTCGTTGAGGATTCGGGCGACTACTATACGATCAGCGATGGTTTGCCCCAGAAAGCAGATGGCAATCATGGCATCATGATCCCCGCCGATTGATTCTTCACGCTGCGACCGCAAAGATGCCGTCGGGTCGAGCCGTTCGATCCGCACGATGCTCCGACCGGGAATGAAGGGGAACATGTTGCGCTTCAGTCGGACGTCGAGCTGTCGCTTCGATTGGCCATCTTGATGCGGCTGGCGGAATCGGTGCCAGGCGTCCGAGAGCTCGTGACGGAAATCGAAGAAGCGGACGCCGGAGCCCGGCAGGTGGCGCTGCGCCACTTCGTTGGCCGCTACGCGCAGCTCCTCCCCCCTTCGCGCGCAGTGTAGCTGAGATGCAGGACCACGTCGCTCAATGTGTCGATGTCGAACTGATTGTTCTCCTGGGGTAGCTCGATGCGCCAGCGGCTGACGGCGCCGTGGAACTCGAAGGGCAGGTAGCGCTCGTCGTTGAAGCTAAGCTGAAACATCCCCGAGTCGTTTCGGCCGCTCGACGTGGCGATGGCCTCGGTGGCAGCGTAACGCCGGACCATGCGCGGGTCGCCGAGCACGGTTTCGTAGCCGTTCTGCGGCTCGCTGTCGCAGCAGCCAGAGGGGGAATCGATGAGGTACGGTTGCACGCGCGTCACGCTGCTGAGCAGTGTGAGCCGGCAGTGCACCCCGGTGTAGGGACCGACGACGGTGGGCAGGGTGAGCGTCACGTTCTTGATGCGACGCAGGTACTGCCCGGGGTAGTCACAGTCGAACATCCACTCCGGGATCTCGATCTCGCAGCGGCCCGTCGCCTTGAGGCGCAGGAACTCGAGCGGGAAGTGCAGGCGCAGTAGGGTCTTCTAAACCACGACAGCTCTATTGCAAAGGCGCTGTGCGCGGTGGTGTCGGGCCTCGCCACTTTCGGCTTGGGCGCGAGCTGCTACGCCCGGCCCTATCGTAAGCTTTTGTAGGGGCGCCAATGCTACAACCACTCGAGGCTACACCCAAGTCCCTGAACCGCCGCACGATGCTCAACACAAGCACCCTTGATCTCGCCAGAGGACGAAAGCATGGCCGCTTCCTACCTAGGCTTCCGCAATCTCTAGCTGCTCACATCCGACCTCGTCGATAAGAGCGTGGAAACGCACACCGAACCTTTTTGTCATTTGAAACGACATAGGCATCGCCCTCTATGAGAAGTTCGGGTTCGAGGTAGAGGGTACACACCACCGCCTCGCCTTCAGGGCTGGCGAGTACGTAGACGCCTACCCCATGGCCCGTCTCAAGCGTTGAACGTTTTGCAAAGAGGTTTTAACCTCTTCGCAAGCTAGTCAGCATGTCAGCACTTCAGCTTGTTAGCTCTTTGTTTTTGGCTCGTAGTCGAATGCGCGATCCGCGGTAGAGGGGCACCCCTGCGAATCGCTTTAAGCGCCCTGTCGGCCTCGTGTACCCGCCTTGCCAGGGAGGAACGCTAGGCCAGGCTCGCGTTTAGTTGGATGTCCACGTTGCCACGCAGGCGTTGGAGACTGGACAGGCCTGCTCGGCCTGCTCTGCGGCGTTCTGAAAACCTTCGGCGTCGAGGCCGGGGACCCGCCCGTGCACGTCGAGGACCATTGTGGTGACCTTCAACTGGTTGGCATCGAAGGTGCATACGGCACTGATGTTGAGCTCCTCGGGCTCGTTGCCCATCTCGGCGAGCACGTTCGAGAAAGCCATCGCGTAGCAGCTCCCGTGAGCCGCGGCGATGAGTTCTTCGGGGCTAATCTTGCCGTCGGGACGCTCCGTACGCGAGGCCCAGGTGATAGGCAGATCGTGGGCCGTTCCGCTACTCACCAGGTCGAAGGTTCCCGAACCCTTCTGTAGGTCCCCTCTCCACACAACTTCCGCGCGCGCCGTTCTGCAGTAGCCATTCATGACTCCTTACATCTGTTTTCTCGGATACTAAGAAAGGTTACCTGCTGCTCCGACGCTTTAATCTCCGTAGCAGCATCCCTAGTCTCGCTGCTGCGGACATGGGGTTCGCGCCGGCGGTCTGTATGTTTTCCGCTCCTGGCGATCCTGGCCGAGAGCAGAGATGGGGTTGGCGTACGGTTTCCCTAACTCCCGCCACGATCGCGGGTAGCCGCCTCTTCCAGCTTGCTCCTGTATACCTTCTCGGTCTCCGGCGTCCCTATCTGGATATGTTCGCTGCTCGTAACCTCTCCGAGCAGCGAAGCGGTCTGGCTCAGCGATGCCTCCATATCGAAGTCGTTGAAGCTGGAGATGCAGTCCCTGGGAACTATGACGTTGAACCACCTCATCGCGGCACTGGACGCCGTGTAATGGACACAGATGTTGGCGACCGTGCCACAGATGATGAGCGTATCCACGCCCCAAAGGCGCAGCATGTGTTCCAGACCCGTGCCGTAGAAGGCGTCGTAGCGTGGCTTGCGTATGGTCGCCTCGTGTTTGCCGGGGGCAAGCCCGTCAACCACCTGCCAGCCCCAGCTCCCCTCGCGGCAATGCTCGCCCCAGATCTCCCACTCCGGGTCGCCGTCGTTGTGGGTATCCTGGACGAAGACCACCTTCATGTCGGACTTCCGCGCCAGCTCCAGCAGATTCCGTATCGCCGGTATGGTCCCCTCGGCGCTGGGAACGACCAGCGTGCCTGGCTCCGTCACGAAATCGTTCTGCATATCCCCTATGATCAAAGCCGTCCGGCTCGGGTCTACGCGAACATCGTCCTGTACCTCGTACTCGGGGACCTCCACGGTGCGTGCCACTCGAACCTCCACAGATTACAGACCCGCACCTAGTGTACCGCCTCTCATCCAAGGAGGTTTCAGGTTGCAAGCATTTCAGCTAGTCAGCTTCTCGCATGCGAACCTGAGCTGACTGGCTGAAAGCCGCCCGCAGGGCGCCGTGCTGACAAGCGGAGGCAAGGTTACCCTTCGCGGGCTGTGTTATTTGCGTCGCCGCAACACCGGCACTACCTCCCCGATTACGAGGGCGGAGAGGATCATGAGCGCGCCGAGGATCTGGACCGCCACGAGCCTGTCCCCCGCGAGCCAGTAGCCGAAGAGCGCGGCGAAGACAGGCTCCATGGTTAGGATGATCGCAGTCCGCGCCGCCGGGATGTGCTGCTGCACCGTTGTCTGCACCAGGAAAGCGCCGGCCGATGCCAGGAGTCCGGTCACGAGCAGCGCGACCCACACCCCGGGCGGCGGAAAGGAGACAGGACCGAGGAACGGCCACACGCCGGCGAAGAGCAGCGCTATCGAGAGGATCTGGGCCAGCGTAAGCGCGCCAGCGTCGTGGGAAGCAGCATAACGGGAGAGGAGCGCGATGTGCAACCCCAGAGCTGCCGCACATAGGAGCGTCAGGAGGTCTCCCCAGTTCGCGCCCTCGGGCCCGCCACCGGCGAGCAAGACCATCCCGAGTAGGCTTAAGGCGACGGCCAGCACGACCTGCCGCGAGACGTTGGCCCCGAAAAGGAGCCTGTCGGCGAGCGGCGCGAAGACGACGAAGAGACCTGTGATGAGGCCCGAGTTGGTCGGCGTCGTGAAGAGCAGCCCGGTAGTCTGAAAAAGATAACCGGCAGCGAGCACGGCGCCTATGCCGCCGCCGACGATCAGCGACCTGCGTGTGAGCTTCGTCGCGTAGATCGGAGCGAGCGCGGCCCCGGCCAGGATGAAGCGGACCGCCAGGAACGGGATGACGCCGTAGACGGAGATCGCATCCTGAACCACGACGAACGTCCAGCCCCATACGGCCGTGGTAGCGACGAGTAAGAGGGTGTAGATGAGTCTTTTGCCCATTAGAATGCGGATTCTCGGCTTCCACAGTCCGAGGAGGATACCACACGAGAAGCCCGAAATAAGCGGTCAATTTGCCAAATAAGCAGTCAGATACGCAGTCAAAGAAGGCTGGTCTTCTGCCCCCTTAGGCGTGTTCGAGTTGGCTCTAAATGTGGGCGCTAATTTCAGGACAAAAAGTCCCAATTTCGGCTTCTAAGGGCTTCCAATTCTCTTCTGTCCCTTACCTCCAGAACGACATTTCGATCCCTCTGAGAGGCTCCTAGCGGCCTTAGAGAACGCTCTAAGTGGGTGATTTGAGACTTACCGATCAAGCACTCTTGGGCGTAAGATAAATCCTTCCAAATCCGCAACGATACCCACCGCGACAGGTGGGCGCTGCTAGAGTGGACGCTACCCACTTGACCGAATAGAGGGGTTCATGTGTCCAACGGCCCACCACAAAACAAGAACTACGACCTTTGGAGATGGCTAATATTCGTCATCTCCGCGCTGTTTTTCATATGGTCCAGCCTAAGAAACGGGGATATAATCGGCCTGCTCGGCGGGGTTTTCTTTCGCCTAGCCTGCGTAGCTTTTCTCGCTTCTTACATCGGCGTTCGCAAAGGCTGAACCTATCCCGCAAGAGCGACATGGTAGCTCAAGAGAAAGTATAGACTAAGGGTAAGAAAGCCTAGGAAGGACAAGCGGATGGATGAGATCATCAAACGCCTGAGCGATTGGTCATCGCGTTTATCCTCGCGTTTGTCCTCTGTTGGGCGAATACGTTTGGTGGTAGGGCTGGTCGTGGTCCTGTTCCTTGCGTGGCTGGTGTCTCCGGTCTTCCACGGCCTAGTGATGGCCTTATACGTAAACTGGCCTTTCTTCCTCGTGGTAATGGTCGGTTCGGTTCTCGGTGCTTACCTCTGGCGGATAGGAGATAAAGACCCCGCCAAGATAGTGGTGGTGGTTGCTGCCATTGCGGCCCTGGCCTACTTGGTTACGGCTTCCCCTCTGCGGGACCTTAAGTACCTGGCTTCGATAGAGGCCGAAGAGATAGGGGAGATGCCCGACACGACGGGAGTAAGGTTTCTTCCCTATGATGTGGCCGCTCGTTTCGGGCAGAACACCCAGGATGACTCCACACTTGTGCTGGGGGAATTCGAACCCTTGGATAACGGCGAGGGTGGGATAGATTGGGTGGCACCAAGGGAACCCAACGGTCCCTACAACTCTCTGGTCCAGAACCAGGACGGGGTCATGGTCATCCAGCCCGACGGGTCTGCCGAGATTTTGAACCAGGAATTTAGGCGGGGCGAGGGCATGGCCCTTTACAGGAACGTGAATTGGAAGCTCAAGAGGACGAAATTCTTCGCGCAACATACGAACCAGTATTACGTCCTGGACGGTAAAGAGCTACTCGGGGTGGTCCCGTACATAAGCTACAAGTTTTCCTTCCCTGTAATGGTGCCCCGGTGGGGCGGGGTCCTGGTCGTTCACCCCGACGGAGAGGTAGAGAACCTCTCCCCCGAGGAAGCCGTTAGGGATGGTCGGTTCGAAGGGGAAAGGCTCTATCCCGAGCAGTTGGCAAGGAGGGTGGGCGATGTCTGGAAGTACCGTAGCGGCTACTGGAATACCTGGTTTGCCCACGAGAACGAGGCCCAAATCCCCCAGATAGATGCTTCGGGGGGGCAGGCCGCGCCTGATCCGCAGCCCGCTACGCTTGAGGGAACCTCGGCCAACCAGATGCCCTTCCTCATCCCCACAGGAGAAGGACCCCAATGGTTCTCGGCAGCCGAACCCTACGGCGGGAGTTTCTCCATGTACCGGGGCATCTACGTGGATGCCCACAGCGGCGAGGTAACCTACTTCAAACCCGATACGGGCAGTGCCTTGATCGGGGTCAACAAGGCCCTGGATTATGCCAAGGCTACTTTCCCCAACTACCAGTGGGGCCAGAACGCGGTCATACTCGAACCCAGGCCGGTGGTCAAAGACAAGACCCTCTACTGGATGGCTACCATCACCAACGCCGATACAGCGGGTGTCAACCAGACCGTCATGGTCAACGCCTCCGAACAGGGTGAGGTAACGGTTCTAGAAACCTACGAGGACGTGGTCGCCTTCGTCGAGGGCGAAGACACCGGTGAGACCGTGAACGTCGAGGGGGGTGACTCCCTAGGAGCGCCCGAGGAAGTGACCACGACACCGGAGAGCCAGGTGCCGGAGGGGCAATCGGCACAACCGGGAGACCGTGCCGGTTCCCAAGTAGCACCTGGCGATGTCTCTGAGATGAGCGACGAGGAGCTTATCAGGATCATAAGCGAAGCGGCCAAAGAGTTGGAGAGCAGAAAGAAAGAGTAGTAATCTGAAAATCTGTGACACACAGCCCTGAGAACCGTTGCTGACCTCTTGAGGCTTCCTTCTGGACCGCTCGGAGAAGACCTTTTCCTTTTACCGGGGTCGGATAGAGTTGTCTAGCGAAGAAGGCGGGAACGATGGCCGAGCGAATCGAAACGTTCGGGGTAGAGCACCTAGACGATTGCGCCCGCCTGTTTTTGACCGCCTTCAATGCCGAACCGTGGAACGACAGCTACACCCTCGACACGGCAAAGAAGCAGTTGGTCTGGCACCTAGAAGTACCCGGATGCGTGGGCTTGGTGTCCCTCAACGACGGGGTCACGGCTTTCACCATAGGCTACCGGGAGCCATCGCTACCGATCTACAACTATTTTGGGGGTAGCGCCGTTACAGACGAACAAACTGGCTTATTGGCCTACACTCTATGTGAGAGCAACTTAGCCAAAGCCAATAAGCTGCAGGAAGAGTTCACGGACTTCGCCAACGATAGCAAAAGAACGAAATTGTTGTTGACCAGAATATAGTAACTTTTATTACTATTTCCTACGTAGACCGATTTCAGCGAAGGCATGAGGAGGTCCACTGTGTAGAGGGCTTCGGTGCAGGCAAGAAGGTATCGGAAGCAAGGGGACAAAAAGTCGTTAATACGTACAACGAAAAGGATACACTTGGTGAGGTACAAAACTTCTTCGAGCTGACCCCTAATAAACTTTACGAAGAGTGGCTCGACACCGTAAGTAAAAGTGACAGCGAAGTATTCAACAGTTGCAACGTGGAACGATAACAATATTCAAAGCGGTGCATCGAAACCGAGCCTGAGGACCATGATCGTTCGCAAACAGCGGGAGTAAGGCACTCGCTACTTCTGCGTAGTTTCTTGAGTAAATACATCTTGTATATGGAGATTTGTCTCTTTTCCTTTCTTACGCGTCTCGTAGGCTCTCGGAGAGCCTGTTTCACATGCGATCTATCATCAGGTCTTTTCTCATTCCGTTCCTTAGGATTACAACTCCTCCAGTTCCTTCTCAAACGCTTCATGAGCCTCTGGGTGGCTGTTCTTGAGCTTCCCATAGATCATGCCCATAGCGCAGCCTCCGTACCCGAATTTGAAGAGGATCATTATCTTCCTTAGCTCCCGAAGGTCGCTCAGCCGCTTCTTGCTGTACTCAGAATCAGGGAAGGCTCCTACTCGCTCAATATAAGGGGAGTAGTTGCATCTATCTAAAGTCTCTCGCCTACGCTCCTCTCCAAATGCAGAGTAAGTCTCTGGGTACCTTGCCTTGAGCGTTTGGAAGACAACATCCCTAGATTGATGGTATCCGAAGCTCCCGTTCTGGACGAACCTCCTCAAGATCCTAAGATCGTTCAAGTATTCCGGCTCGTCGGGGTGGTTCTCGGCTTCTTCATTTAGGTACTGAGACTCAGGCATCTAGATCTCCTCCGTCTCGGAACCGAAGAACGAGTCCATGGCCTTCACGGCTTCGTCCTGCATATCTGGCAGGACGTGGCTGTAAATGTTGGCCGTGGTCCTGATGCTCTGGTGCCCCAAGAGATCGGCAACCAACTTGAGATGCACACCCTGCCCGAGTAGGAGCGTGGCACACGTATGCCTGGTGGCCGCGTGGAAGGTCACGTCCGGTAGCCCTGCCCGTCTGAGCAGCGGTTTCCAGTAGTCGCGATGGAGGTTGCCGCAGTCCAATGGCGTACCGTTGCGAGTAGAGAAAACCCACGAGTCGCTGGCACGGTGGTTTGCACCGTGCTCCCGCAAGGCTTTTACGGCCAGTCCGGTGAGTCGAACGGTGTGGGTACTCCGTGCGGTCTTCGGAGCGTTGACCTTGCCCTTGAAGACGGAACGCTTGACCGTGAGCCTGGACCCCTCCATGTCCAAGTCGGACCACCTAAGACCTATCAATTCGGACTGTCGCATCCCGGTAGTCACTCCCAACACGTAAAGAGCATACAGCCTGGGCTGCGTCTCCTTGGCTGTGGCGAGTAGTACCCTCACCTGTTCGTCATCCAACGGCTTTATCTCGGCTCTGTAGCCTTTGGGAGGGTCCACGGAATCGCAAGGGTCCGGGTATCATCTGCCACCTTACGGCCTGTCTAAGGGTCTTGTGCAGCGTCGTGTGAATCCGTTTCACGCTACCGGGAGTCAGGTGAGTACGGGACTTGGCACGGTACAACGCCTGTACCTGGAGCGGTGTCAGCGATGCCAACTTGGTCTTACCGATGGAAGGCTTGACGTGCAGCCTGACCACCATCTCGTGCCTGTTCCAGGTCCTCTCCCCTATCGTGCCCTCAATTGCCACCAGCCAACGGTCGAGATACTCGCTAACCGTCAACCCTTCCGCGTCGAACACCAACCCCTTGGCCCTGTTGGCTATTGCCTCCGTCAGCTTTGCCCGAACGTCCTTCTTGTCTTTGCCGTAGACGCTACGCCTCTTAGCGCCATCAAGCTTGCCCACGGTGTACTGACCGACCCAACGCTTGTCCTTGCGCTGGTAGATCGTGCCCTCACCCTTGGTACGTCGTTTCGTCATCCTCTTGCCCCTAGGAATAAGCGTTCAAATAAGCAGTCAAGGGCACAACGACGCGGGTGGTGCTCTCTTATTATATGCCGATTTGCAGGATAAACGTTTGGCTAGATAGACAAGTCCTGAACCACGACGAACGTCCAGCCCCACACGGCCGTGACAGCGACGAGCAGAAGGGTGTAGATCAGACGCACAGGCGCCTAGTCTACCTACAAACGCCCCGAGACGTCGGCCCTCGCGAAGCGCGGGTCGTCTCCCCTGAAGCTATCAGGATTGGTCCCGCGCGCGAGCGCGAGATGGTAGGCAAAAAGCTGCAACGGTACAAGACAACTCAGGGCGCTAAACGGCTCGGGTACCTCGGGCACCCGCAGCACGCCCGCAGCGGTCGGACGGGTCTCGGTCGTGTCGTCGCCGAAGATTACGTAAGGAGCCCCGACTTCCTCTACCAGCTCTGCCACCTCCAGGGTACGTTCCCTGGCGGCGCCCGAAGGGGCTACAAGGACGAACAGGTCGTCCGCTTCGACGCACTGGAAGGGACCGTGCAGCATCGTCTCCGTCGGCATGCCCTCGGCCTGGAGGTAGGAAGTCTCTTTGATCTTTAGCGCAGTCTCCCTGGCCGTTACCGCGCTCGGCCCCCCGCCGAGAAGCCAGATCCTACGCCGTCCGATATGCTCGCGCGCGAACGCAGCCACTTCTACTTCTGTACCAAGGGCCGCCCGCAGCGCCTCCGGAAGCTCCTCCCGCAGAAGTCCGTAGGGCAGCGTGGCCGAGCCGGTCCTGTGGTAGCCAATCCTGCCAGCGAGAAGCGCGAGCACGGCCACAGCGGTCGTGTAGCTGACGGTGTGGGCGGGCGATCTCTCCTGCGTCACCGTCCGGAACACGGCGTCGGCCCTCCCTTCACCGGAGCCTGCTTCGCCTGTTATGAGGGCCGTCGGGCAGCCCTTCTCCCTGGCTTGCTCCAACGCGAGGGCCGTGTAGCGTTTTGCCCCACGGTGGCTCACAGCGACGACGCAGTCCACCTGGCGCAACTCCGGCCCGTAGAGCGCGAGGTCGAAGGAGTGGACCGCACGGACGTCGAGCCCACAGCCGTAGGCTCGCATCAGGTGCTCGCCGACTAGGGATGCGTGATGTGAGGTTCCGATACCTGCCAGAACGACCCTCTCGCAGGAAGATATTTGAGTTGCGAACTCGTCGATCGCGCTTTCGTTGCGCTCGACGACCCGGACCAGCGCCTCAGGTTGGGCCAGGATCGCCTCGTGCATGTGGTAGGGGTGCGAGTTTCGTGGATTGGTCAGCATGTCAGCTCCTCTCCAGATAGCCGAACGTGTTCTTCAGCCCTGGGTTATCAGTATGTATCCAGGCTGCGACGAGACGCGCTCCAGCCACACGCAGACCGCCGGGAAGTCCTCAAGATCGAAGCCCCCCTCGTCCGCGACGTGGGTGTAGGCGTAGAGGGCGATGTCCGCAACCGAGTAACGCCCCCCGACGAAGAACTGCCTGCCTTCCAGGTGCTTCTCCATGACCCCGAGCGCGTCGTAACCGAGCTTTTGTTTGACCTCCAGGGCGGTCCGGCGTTTTTCCGTCATCTCCGTGTCGAAGACGTGAAGCCAGGCGCGTGCCACGGCTATGTTCGGCTCGTGGCTGTACTGCTCGAGGTAGCTGCCGAGGAGGGCCTCGCTCTGGAGCTCGTAACCCCGGTAGAGCACCGCCCTTGCCAGCGGGACGTCCCCTACCGTCTCCGCCCGGACGAACATCTCCGAGAGGGTGCGCGTATCCGTGATCCTCGAGACCCTGTCTAGGGCGTTCCTGTACGCCATGAGCTCCGACGCCATGTCCGAACCCGCTATCTTCGGAGCGGCAAACGCCGCCTTGCGGCTCCTCCCGAGCCTCTCACGCACTCCCGCGCAATACTCCTCCGCGAGACGTGCGTGGGTAGTGCGGGCCTCCTCGAAGGCCGCTTGGATCTCGTGGCGCTTGTCGCACTGCCTCTGGACGGCCTTGCGGGATAGGCCCGCGTACCGCCGGACGATGCTCCGAGGGCTCATGCCGATACCGAGTGCCTTATCTATCGCGGTCGGCTCGACGTTTGCGTCCCCGGACTGGCCGAAAGCCTTCCTTATCTCCTGAATGGTATTCATGCTGCGTCTTCTCCCTTCGGTTTAGTTTGTTTCTCTGTCCTCAAGCTCGTCCCCGTGGCGCCCCCACTCCACCGAGCGTCTCGCGTAGACGCCCTG
>DASQWQ010000146.1:0-18401 GCA_035640175.1 Rubrobacter sp.
CTGAAGTAGCGGTTCTCGTCGAAGACGCCGTAGTTAGGCAGGTAGCGCTTGTGGTAGCGGTGCAGTACCTCGCCGCCGGATACCAAGGCGCAGGCGTTGTACAAGTCGGCGCCCAGGTCGACGAAGCCCGCTGCGGCCACCACGTCCTGCGGCGCCAGCGCCGCGAACTCGTGGAGCGCCCTCATGTTCTCCCCGATAAAGCTCTGGCGCATGAGGAGATCCTCGGGCGGATAGCCAGGTATGGTCAGCTCGGGGTAGGCGAGGAGCTCAGCACCTGAATCGGTCGCCCACTCCAGGGTATCGGACATCTTCTCAACGTTCCCCCAGATATCTCCGACGGTCGTATTGATCTGGGCCAGCGCAACCCTCATGCACTAAATATATCGCGCCTGGAGGGTTCGTGCCGGCCGATGCTCATGCCTGTAGAGTGTCCCCCCGGCCAGGCCAACCTTCCGATAGAATCCCACGCGATGCCAGCCCGAAAGCGCACCCCCGCGGATGCAGGAGCCCTGGCCGCAGGCCTCCTCGCAGACGCCTGCAGGCCGCACTCCGAAAACTCGCTGCGACTAGAGGTGGTAAAGGACCTGGCGCTTGACCTCGGACGCCGGCTCGAGGTCCTCGCCGGAGAAGATTTCGCCGCCGACTCCCTCGTTGAGGCCGCACTGGCATGCGCCGACCTGGCCACACTCGCCGCCTGCAACCTTTCCGCTCTCCCCGACGGCGACAGGCCTCTCGCAGCGGCGGCCGTGCACCTGGCAGCCGGGGCCACGCGCGCCCTCATCCCCCTCGTCGAGTCAAAGGCAGGAACCCTGGAAGAGGCCTACGCTGAGAACACACTGAGGGACGCGCGTAGCGCAGGCTGGCGGGCCGACCTGGCCGTGAGACAGCTAGTCATCTAGTCAGCACTTCAGCTTGTCAGCTTCATGTTTTCGCCCGTAGCCGAATGCGGGATTGGCAGGAAGTCAATACCTCTGCGAATCGCTTTGGAAGATGGGGGCGGGTGGTACTCCTGTCAGGTGTCGACGTGCCGCTCCGGCCACGTTGCTCAGGTAGGCTTCTTCTTTCGGGACGAACTCCGCCAGCTGTATCCGCGTTGCAGAGGTTCTGCCTTCAGCATACTCGCGGGCGGGCGCCGACCCTGTCTCATAGAGTGCTTGCACGTCGTCGAGATCAAGCCGAAATACAGCCCCGACCTCCTCCTTCTGGAGACGCAGGTCTCCTGGCGGTGTGACGTCGAACACGAGGAAGACTTCGTGCAGCTCCCTGTCGCAGCCGCCAGGTACCTCCTGCTCCACCCTGCGGGTTCCGAGTGGGACGAGCCTCTCAGGCTCTATCCGCAGACCGAGCTCCTCCTCGACCTCTCGCAGACCGTCCAGCGTCTCCTCCCCTGCCGCAAGATGCCCCGCGGCGGTGACGTCGAGGTAGCCAGGCCAGGTATCTTTCGTAGCGGCGCGACGCTGGAGGAGCAGGTAGGACCCTCCGGGGTCGGAACCGCAGATCCAACAGTGAAAACAACGGTGCCACAGACCCAGCCGGTGCGCCTCGCTCTTCGGAACGACCTCCCCTGTAGGTAACCCTGACTCGTCCAGAATATCCAGCAGCTCATCCATACGGAAAAGAGTAGCATGTCAGCACGCTCCGGCCTTACGGCCTTCGCTTGTCAGCACTTCAGCAAGCCGGCAGGCTTCGCCAGACGGCTTGTTAGCCAGTCAGCAAGGGCTTGCGCATGCGGAGGCTGAAATGCTGAAATGCTGAAATGCTGAAATGCTAAACAAAGGAGGCACTTTGACCACGGTCGTCATAGCCAGTTACTTCGAGGAAGAGTACGTCCGTCGCATAAGGGAGGTGGACGAACGGTTGCGGGTACTCTACAGGGAGGATCTGGTCCCACCTCCGCGGTGGCCCGGGGACCACGCTGGACCGGATGAGTGGGAGAGAACGCCTGAGGATGAGGAGGAGTTTCTGGCGATGCTTGGGGAGGCCGAGGTCCTCTACGACTTCCCCGGTGGTCACGTCGAGGACCTCGTAGAGGCCGCCCCCGGACTCCGGTGGGTGCAGGGAAGCATGGCGGGGGCTGGAGAGGTTGCACAGAGAGCCGGTCTGGGCGATACGGACGTCGTGGTGACGACGGCTAGCGGCATCTACTCGGGGCCGCTCGCCGAGTTCGTGCTCATGGCCATGCTCCAGCACGCCAAGGAACTCGACCACCTCCGCGACGACAAGGCCGGGAAGGTCTGGCGGCAGGGGGCGGTGGGGACCCTCGAGAACAAGACGCTGTGCGTGGTGGGGATGGGGAGTATCGGTCGCGCCATATCAGGGCGGGCTCGACCCTTCGGTATGCGCGTCGTCGGGGTCAAGCGCACGGTGCGCGAGGCCGACGACGCCTGGGACTACGCCGACGAGCTGTACCCGACGGCGGAGTTGCGCACCGCGCTCGGCGAGGCTGATTACGTTGCCGTTACGCTTCCAGGCACCCCCGAGACGCGGCACTTGCTCGACGCTGAGGCGATAGCCGCGATCAAGCAGGGGGCATACTTCGCCAACGTGGGAAGGGGTTCCGTGGTCGACGAGGCGGCGCTCGTCGAGGCGCTTCAGAGCGGCCATCTCTCTGGGGCGGCGCTCGACGTGTTCGAGGTCGAGCCTCTGCCTGAGGAGAGCCCCCTGTGGGAGCTCGACAACGTGATCGTCAGCGCCCACACAACGGACGTCGTGCCGGCCCTGATCAACGCCGCACAGACCGACCTGTTCTGCGAGAACCTGCGCCGCTACCTCGCAGGCGAGGAGCTGCTGAACGTGCTGGACAAACGTCTACTCTATTAGTGCACCACTCTGCTTCCGAAGCCGCTTACGGTAGACTACGAGGAGGGTCTAACCAGGAGGAAGCCGGGTGGAGGGTCTCTGGCCACCGCGGATGCATCGCAGAGGTCCTTACCCCATAACCATGAGTGGTGAGGCGTCCGATCTCCGGCGGCGGTACACACGGCGGGGGTTCCTGCGGGTCGCCGCAGCAGGCCTTGCGGCGACGGCTTGCGGAGGATTGTTTACCGCGTGCGGTGACCCGAGTCTCGCCGGGAAGCTTCGCGTTACTCCTGATCCCGCTAGGGTCGACGAACCGTTCACCATTACCCTGAAGGAACTTTCGCCCTGGCAGCGCGTGACCCTGCGCGCGCGATTCACCGACGCCTACGACGTCGAGTGGACGTCGAGGGCCACGTTTCGGGCCGACTTCCTTGGGACGGTGGATGTGTCCGGGCAACCCCCGATAGAAGGCAGCTACACGGGGACGGACCCCATGGGCCTCGTGTGGTCGGCCTACGGACAGGGGGCTTCCTATGCTATCCCCTTGCGTCCACAACCCCTGTTTATCACCGCGGAGACAGAGGGTAAGACAGCCGGCCTCGAGGTCTCCAGGAACCTCATTACCGACGAGATAGCCTGCACTGACGTCCGCGAGCGCGGGCTCTACGGCAGGTTCTTCCGGCCTGCGACCGGTGGGCCGGTCCCTGGTGTGCTGGTGCTTGGCGGATCCGAGGGAGGGCTGGCGTCCTACGTGATGCGGGAGGCCGCGCTCCTGGCGGGCCACGGGTTCGCCACGCTCGCGCTGGCATACTTCTACATCGGCTCGCTGCCGGACAGGCTCGCAGGAATCCCTCTTGAGTACTTCGGGGGCGCGATCCGTTGGTTGAAAGACCAGCCCTCGGTGCGCGGCTACAGGCTCGGGGTAGTTGGCACCTCGCGCGGTGGCGAGCTGGCCCTGCTCCTGGGGGCACACTACCCAGCTCTCGAGGCCGTCGTGAGTTACATCGGAAGCGGGCTCGTGTTCCCATCTCTGGCGGGTCCCGAACCGGCGTGGACCTTCCGCGGCAAACCACTGCCCTCGATCTCTAACCCCTTCGATATCTTGCAGGCGAAGCCGGAGCAGTTCGAAAGGGCCGAAATACCGGTCGAACGCACCAACGGTCCCGTCCTCCTCATCTCCGGCGACGCCGACCAAGTGTGGCCCTCCACCCAGCTCTCGCAGGTCGCCATGGAGCGTCTCGGGCGCTACGAACGGCCCTTCCGCGATGAGTTTCGTCATTACCCCGACGCCGGGCACGGGATTCAGCCACCCTACCTGCCGGCCACCCCCGGAACCTATTACTACGGCGGAGATCTCGAGGGCAACGCGGCTGCCAACGAAGATTCCTGGCGGCGCGTGCTCAGCATGCTCGACGGACGTCTACGGCGTTGAAGCGTTGGCCCGGAACGCCTGGCAAAACGCAGCCGTTACGCGAAAGAGATGTAGATCGCGACCGCCACGGCTGTCAGGACCACGCTGAGGATCAGCAGCTCTCTCAAGGGTTCACCCCCTCTACGGCTGCACGGGGTCGCGCTCTTGCAGAGAGTAGAGCCTCGCGTAGAGGCCGTCCGAGGAGACCAGGTCTTCGTGGGTGCCTGTCTCGGCGACGCTGCCGTCTTCGATCACGAGGATCGAATCTACGCTCCTGACCAGCCTGAGCTCGTGGGCGATGACGAAGGTGGTGCGTCCTTCTGTCAGGGTCCTCCAGCTCTCCTCGACGGCAGCGGCGGCTTCGGCGTCGAGGCCGGACTGGGGCTCGTCCAGGATCAGGATAGGGGTGTCCCTGAGCATGGCCCGCGCGATGGAGATGCGCTGCCGCTGTCCACCGCTCAAACTCTCACCGCGCTCGGAGAGCACGGTATCGTAACCTTCGGGCAACTCCCGGATAAAACTGTCAGCCCCCGCGAGCTCGGCTATGACCTCGATCTCCTCCCGGCCCGCCCCTGGCCGCCCGTATGCGATGTTCTCGGCGACCGAGGCCCGGAAGAGCAGGGGGTCCTGCGGCACGAAGGTTACTGAGTCACGTAGGGACTTGAGGGTGAAGTCCTGTACGTCTTCGCCGTCGATGAGAACCCTTCCCTCCTGCGGGTCGTAGAGGCGGGCGATGAGGCTGGTGACGGTGGTCTTGCCCGCGCCGCTCACCCCGACGAGCGCGACCCGGGTCCCCGCTTCGACGTCGAAGTCCACGCCGCGCAGGACCTCTCCCGCCTCATCCTCATAGGCAAAGCGCACGCCTTCGAAGGTAACCCGGCCGTCGAAGGCGTGCGCGGGACGGGCTCCGGGAAGGTCCTTCACGGTCGGCTCTGCGTTCAAGAGATCTATGATTCGCTCGCCAGAGACGAGTGAAGTGCCGATCTGGTTTACCTGCCGGCTCAGGGCCCACAAGGGCGAGAGAAACAGGGCTAGGTAGGCCACGAAGACGGTAAGGTTGCCCAAAGAGAGGACGCCTGCCAGGACCTGCCTCGCCCCGAAGTAAACCACAAGCGCCGTGCCCAGGCCCCCGACAATCCCCAGGACGGTACTGAACTTGGCCTCTATCATCGCGCTGTCCACGCTGGCTCTGAGGGACTCTCTGCTCTCCTTCCTGAAGCGCCCCATCTCGTCATCCTCGCGGGCGAAGAGCTTGACGGCTCTTATACCGATGATCGCCTCCTGCATGACGCTGGCGATGGCGCCCTCCCTCGTCCTCACGACGCGCATCCGCTGCACGAGCGCCCTCCTGTAGCGGCTGACGGCGAGGAAGAGGAAAGGTACGGTAACGAGGGCGAGGAGGGTTAGTTGCCAGTCGAGCCAGAGCATGACGACCAACATCCCGACCAGGATCATGACCGAAGAGAGCACCTCGACCACCGAGTCTACCAGCATGGTGCGTACCTCTTTCACGTCGCTGGTGACGCGGGTTATGGTGTCGCCAGTGCGCTTTTTGCCGTGGTAGTCGAGCCCCAGGGCGTGGACCTTTGCATAAAGGGCCTCGCGCATGTCGAAGACGGTCTGCTGCCCGAGCTTCTGGAGCAGGTAGCGCCGGAATGAGGCGACGCTCCTGGTTACCGTGAAGATCAAAACGATAAGGAAGGCTATCCCGGCGAGCAATATAGCCTTATCGGCCAGGGAAGCGGGCACCGCATCAGGGAGCGGCTTGTTATCGGTAAGCACGTAGTCGATGGTCAGCGCGAGCGGCCACGGCTGCGCGAGGCTCGTCACCGTCTCCAGCAGCAACACGCCGAGCGCCAGCAGAAGCCCGCCGCGGCGAGGCCTCAAGAAAGGCGTAAAGTTGGAAAGCGTCTCCCCTGTGCGCCTTAGCCCGGCGCGAAGCTCCTTCAATCTTTTCACCCGTATAGGATACCGCACCGCCCGCGGGTAGAATGTGGGAGCTTACCCAACTCTAGAGCACGGAGGCGAATGTGACGAGAACAGTCCTCGCGGCCGTAGAAGACCTTTTGTTCAGGAGCAAGATCTCCGAGACCGCCTCGAGACTCGGTATCGAGGCGGCTTTCCCCCGCAACCCAAGGAGATTGCTCGAGGCCCTGCGCGAGTCGCCGCCCGACCTGCTCGTCCTCGACCTCAACTCCGACCGCTTCGAGCCCCTCAGGGTCCTCAGGGACGTGAGGTCCGACAAAGCGACCCGCGATGTCCCTACGGTCGGCTTCCTCTCCCACGTACAAAAAGACCTGGCCGTTGCCGCGCGGGAGGCCGGCTGCGACCGCGTCGTCGCCCGCAGCGCTTTTACGAAGGACCTTCCGCGAATACTCGCCGGTCGCATCCCAGACACCGTCGACGAGGCCGGCGTTGGCTGAGGGCGGAGGGTGGAAGCGTCTCGGTAGCGAGAGGCTTATGGAGACCCCGTACTTCTCGCTACGCTCAGACAGGCTGCGGCTCCCCGACGGTGGGGTCAAAGACCCCTACTACGTCATCGAACGCCCCGACGCGGCGATAATCTTCCCGCTCACCGAGAGCGGCGAGGTCGTCCTCGTCAGCCAGTACCGCCCACCGCTCGAAATGATGGAACTCGGCCTGCCCGCAGGGCTCGTCGAAGATGGCGAGAGACCCGAGGCCGCGGCCCGCCGCGAGCTCTCGGAGGAGACAGGGTATACCGGTGGCGAGTGGGAACCTCTGGGCGCCGTAGCCTCCTCCCCCAGCCTCAAGGACAACTGGGCCTACCTCTTCCTGGCCCGCGGCGTCGGGCAGACCACGGCGCCGGACCCCGACGAGCACGAGCTCGTCGAGGTGATTCGGTTGCCTGTAGAAGAACTCCTGAACCTCGTCCGCTCCGGCAAGATAGTCAGTTCGAGTGGGGTTGCCGCCATCATGCTCGCCCTGCGGCGGCTGCGGGCGGATCCGTGAGCGAGAGGGAGCCGCGGTCCTCCATGCTCGACCTCGCCGCAGGTGACAGGGAGACTGTCAGGCAGGCAGCGAACCTCCTGGTCGAAGGATTCGAGAAAAACTGGCCTGACGCCTGGCCGACAGAGGAGGAGGCCCTCCAGGAGGTGTGGGAAGCCCTGGGAGAAGACCGGATCTGCCGGGTAGCCCTGGGCGAGGACGGCGCGGTCCTAGGTTGGATCGGCGGCATACCCTCTTACGGCGGCAAGGTGTGGGAGCTGCACCCGCTGGTGGTGCGCCCCGACCTTCAACGCAGGGGCATCGGCCGCGCGCTCGTCATCGACTTGGAGACCCGTGTCGCGGAGCGCGGCGCCCTGACACTCTGGCTCGGCACCGACGATGCAGCGGCCATGACTACCCTCTCCGGTGTGGACCTCTACCCCGACGTCCTCGGGCACCTCGCCAACATAGAGAACCTGCGCGGGCACCCTTACGAGTTCTACCTCAAACTGGGCTTCTCTATAATCGGCGCGATGCCCGACGCGAACGGATGGGGCAAGCCTGACATCTACATGGCCAAGCGTTGCCGTTGACCGCGTCGTGCATAAGGCTTTTAAGCCTTATGCACGACGAGCATTTCAGCTAGTCAGCACTTCAGCAATCAAAAAGCTGACATGCTGAAGTGCTGACTAGCTTGCAAAGAGGTTGAACCTCTTTGCAAGCATCTCTAGCAGGTAAAAGAGCTGCCGCAGCCGCAGCCGCCCTGAACGTTGGGGTTATTGACGGCGAAACCAGCGCCCATGAGGCCGTCCACGTAGTCGAACTCCGAGCCCGTGATGTAAGGGACGCTCATCGCGTCGACGAGCACCCTGACGCCCTTGGTCTCGAAGACCTCATCGTCGTCGGCTATCTCGTCGTCGAAGTAGATGCTGTACTGGAACCCGGAGCAGCCCCCGGGCCTGACGCCGATACGCAGCGCGAGGTCTTCCTCGCCTTCCTGGGCCATGAGGGTCTTGACCTTCTCGGCGGCGTTGTCGGTGATGTTGACGATGGTCGCTTCCTTCTGTTCCATCAGCACCTCCCGTGCTGTAGTCTGTTTCTGTTTACGGAAATTATTACACTGCCAACCGTATACTTCAACGCCGCTTTCGTAGGTTCCGGCGAAGCCTTCCACGCAGCACCTTGCCGAGTCGCGCCCTTCTGGCTGACATGTACTTACTCGACCGGGCCAGCAGCGAGGATGGGTTCACTGCCCCGAGCGCCCTCCTCCAGCGTGGCAGGCGCTCGTAGGCCTGCAGCGCGCTCTGGTAGGCGGTAGACACGTGGTCTCTTCCACCGTCCGCGGAGTAGAGGTGATCCGCGTAGGCCAGGGCGAACCGACGCATCGGAGCCTCGTCCACGCCTGCGGCTCCGGCGAGGAGCAGCACCCGCTCTGTGGGGGTCAGCGCGGGCGAGTCGGTCACGATGCTCCTGTGCGGCGGCAGCACGTCGCGCAGCCTGCCTGTGAGGTCCCTGTAGAGGTCCTCGGGCCTGCCGCGTGCGAGGAGCGACCTCTTGGAGAGGGGTACGGCCGCCACGAGCAGAGAGGGCACGAGCACGAACAGAGGCCACGCAGGAATACCGTTTTTCCCGGAGCGGCCCGCGGTGGGACCTTGCCCGGCAGGATCCTGGTTCTGCTCCCTGGGCTTCTGCCGCGCCCGGTTTTGCGCGAGCTGGCTCCTGTCCAGGTTGTTCTCGGCAGCCTGGATACCGCTGGCCAGCGGAAGCTCAGGCCGCCTGGCGTTGGCCTCCATTGCGTCGGGCATGGAGAAGCCTGGCGTCGGGTTGAAGGGGTACCAGCCGACACCGGGGAAGTAGGCCTCTACCCAGGTGTGCATGTTGCTACCTCTTACCAGGTATTCTCCCTGGCTCACCTCTTCACCCGAGGTGGACCCGTAGACGACCCGCGAGGGCACCTTCATGTCGCGCAGGAGGAGCGCCATCGAGGTCGCGAACTGGGTACAGAAGCCTTCCTTGCCTTCACCCAGGAACTCCTCAACCGCATTGTCAGCCCTGCGGTAGCTCACGTCGAGGTTATAAGTAAAGCCGCCGTCGTAGATCAGGTACTGCTCGATCGCGCGCGCCCTATCGTATGGCGTCGCGGGTTCGTATCGGCGCTGGATCTTCTTCGCCGTCTGGGTGACCACGGGCGGCGTGTCTTCGGGAAGCTGGAGGAACTTCTCCTCCACAGTCGAGGGGTAATCGCTGCCCGCGCCCCTGAGCTGCGCCCCGGTCGGCTGCGGGATCTCTGAGAGCACCTCGTAGGAGTCGCCCTCTTCGAAGGGCTCGTCTATCGACCACGAGCCGTCAGAGTTCTGGGTCGTCCCTAGGTACTCGGAGGTTTTTATGATCTTGTATCCCCCGAAGATGAGGTCCGTCTGGGCATTGAGGACCTGCACCCTCTGCAGCACGGGGCGGGTCTCGACGCCGGAGGCTATCTCCTCCCCGTCGTCGGCTGCCGGCTGCGTGGTGTCCGACCACCGGACGCCATCGAAGTAATCCATGGTCCCGCCGCGCCACAGGAGCGGCTCGGAGCTTCGGATCCGCAGGAGCTCAGCCTCCCTCCCGGCCGTAAGGTAATCTCCGACGTCGGCCTGCACGCCGAGCCTGGAGGTGCCGCCCGTCCCGATACGCGTCCAATCTATCATTCCGGTGCTGACCGTCTCATCGGAGAAGGGCATCCTCGGCACTAGGAGCACCAGCGCGACCACGATAGCCCCGGCCACGACTGCGGGGCGGCCAGGACCATCGGGTCCAGCCACACCCGCGGAGAGAAAGAGCCCGACGGCGCAGACCAGGAAAACGGCGAAGAAGGGCCCTGCCCCATCCTCGAAGCTGATGGTCGAGAGAACGCCTATGGTGAGCCCCAGAACGGCCACGGAGATGACGGGGCTCTCCTCGTAAAGGGTGGCCGAGGTTGCGAAAGCCACCAGGATCATAACCAGGGGCACGAGCACGACGAAGAGCCCGGGGGCGAGATCGTAGGGTATGGGCTGGACGTACATGGTGTTCGCCGCGCCGTAGACATCACCCCATATAACTCTGAAGAACCCCTGCCAGCCCGAGACCGAGAAGAGATCCGTACCGTACACCGCGACCAGCGTATACGCGGCTATGGCAGGGAGGAGGAGCACAAACCGCCACCTGCCCGCCGAGCCGACCAGCGCCGCCACGGCCGCGGCGAGGAGCAGGGGCAGCAAGGCCTTGTGCCCGGCCAGGATCGCGACCACGGAGAGTGCGCCGAATCCCCCATCGGCACCGTCGTAAGTCTCGCCCGTGAACAGGATGCTGAAGGCGCTGCCGGTCGCGAGCGCCGCGCCGTAGAGCCACAATCTCGTCCCTAATCCACTCATCTCACGGCCTCGATCCCCCTGGCACTCGAGAGTCCTGCCACCCCTGCCGGGTGGCTAACGACGCGCACCGTGGCCCCTGCCGCTTCCAGGGTGCCTATGCTCCTGAGAAAGTCCGCCTCGCGGCCCTGTGCGGCGCTCCCCGGCACAGGGGGCATCCTGTAGGTGTAGGTCGCGAGGGCGACCACGATCACCGAGAGGCCAAGGTCCCTGAGCTTGCGGACGCAATGCGGCAACTCGTCGTCGCGGGTGCGTGAGACGAGGACTACGCCTTCCCCGAGTCTCCCCCGCTCCCCGAGCACGGTCTCCCCGAGGTGACGGACACCGTCGGCGCGTGCCGTCGCGAGCAGCCTCATCGCCTCCCAGTAGGAATCTTCATCGGAACCAAAACCCGTGTCGGCGCCACCACTGCCCGTGTCGAGCAGCCTGAAAGGCAGACCCTCTCCGGCAAGGTGTGCGAGCACCGAGGCCGCCGCCGATACGGCGTCCTCGATCTCGTTTTCCTGGGTCCTCAGTCCCTCCCTGCGCAGATCCAGGGCCACGGTGTGGCGCCTCGGGGCCTGCAGGGAGAACTCCTTGACGAAAAGCTCCCCTGTGCGTGCCAGACTCTTCCAGTGGATGTGGCGCCTGTCGTCGCCCCTGCGGTACTCCCTGAGGTTCGCGAACTCCTCACCCCGCCGGCCGCGGGACCCCGTGGTGCCTGCCTCCACGTTCCCGCCCCGCAAGGGGAAGCCCCGAAGTTCGTAGACTTGCGGGTAGACGACCACCTCGGTCGTCTCCCAATTCCTCCTGGCGAACCGTAGCAACCCGAAGGGGTCTGCAACCCTGACCTCTGCGGGACCCAGCGTGTAGACGCCCCTGCGCGCGAAGGTGAGGGGGACCTCGATCCTGCTCCTCTCCCTCGTCGCCGAAAAATCGAAGCCGCGTGGCCCGGGGAGACGGTCAACCACGCTCGCCTTCGGTGCGCCGAACCGCGAGCGCTCGAGCAGGAGTCGCAACTTCGCGGGGCTGCCGGCCGTGATACGAACACCAGGAGGCAGGGCGCGCGAGTAACGGAGGCCTCTGGAACCTATCACCCCGAGGACTAGGGATGCGAGCGGCAGAGCCAGGAGCGCGTAGGCAAGTTGATGGAACTGGGTAGTACCGATCAGTCGCGCCACGACCAGCGTGACGACCCCGGCAAAGAGCGCCTGCCAGCCGCGGGCTGTCGGCCTGACGGAGAGCCGCGAGGCGTCCCTCCCAGGCAAGAGCCCTTACACCGCCTCGGTCACTGGGACGGAGCGCAGGATGTCCTGCACGATCTCACGGGTGGCGTTGTCGGGCCCGAGGCCGTCCTCGGAGCTGGTGGCCGAGGGTATGATCCTGTGCGAGAGCACGCTCGAAGCCATCGCCTTGACGTCGTCGGGCGCGCAGTACGAGCGTCCGTTCGCCGCAGCCCGCGTCCTCGAGGCCGCCAGTAGCATCCTGCTCGCCCGTGGGGAGGCGCCGAGGTAGACGTCCTCGTGCTCCCGGGTCGCCGAAGTCACGGAGACGACGTACCTGAGTACGGCCTCACTGGTGTAGATCTCCTCTACCAGCTGGCGCATCTCCAAAAACTCCTCCACCCCGACCACGGGAGAGAGGTCGGCGACGGGGTCCTGGGAGAGCTTGAGCATCTCGGTCTCGGCGTCCTCATCGGGGTAGCCAACCTGCATCTTGATCATGAACCGGTCGAGCTCGGCGTGCGGCAGCGGGTAGGTGCCTTCGTGCTCGACGGGGTTCTGGGTGGCTACCACGCAGAAGGGTTGCGAGAGGTGACGCGTCACCCCGTCCACCGTGACCGAGCCCTCCTCCATCGCCTCCAGCAGCGCGCTCTGGGTCTTGGGGCTGGCGCGGTTGATCTCATCCGCGAGCACCACGTTTGCGAAGACGGGTCCGGCCCAGAACTCGAAGTCTCCCTCGCCCTGGTTGTAGACGTTGAGGCCGGTCACGTCGGCCGGCAGGAGGTCAGGGGTGAACTGTATCCTGCGAAACTCTGCCCTTAGCGAACGGGCGAGCGACTTGGCCAGAAGCGTCTTGCCAACACCGGGGACGTCCTCTATAAGGACGTGTCCGCCCGCAAGCATGGCCACCACGGCCAGGAAGACACCATCGCGTTTGCCAGAAACAGCAAGCTCGACATTCCCGACGATGCGTTCTACCCTCTCCGCGAAATCGTTGTGGTCCAAAGAAGTCCTGTCTATGTCCGCATGACCAGAGGATTATATCTTATAGCTATAAGCATGCTCCCTTCGGGAGCTTTCAGCACGCCGCCCGGCTTCGCCGGACGGCTTGTCAGCATTTCAGCTTGTCAGCTTTCGCGTGCGCAAGCGTTGGCTGACCTACCAACCGGCGGCGGAGCCACCGTGCTGAAATGCTGACAAGCGAAGGCCGCAGACCGAAGCGTGCTGACTGGCTGTAATGCTAAGACGCCGTCAGGCTTCCTCCGTAGAACTGATCTACGTACCGGCGCTGGACCTCGTTGAGGTCGCGCGAGTACCACACCATAACTACGTAGCGCGGCTCTTTTGGTGTGCTCTTGGGATACATGCCGCATTCCATCGGCAGGCGGTTGCCCTTCCTCGCGTTGCACTTGGTGCACGCCGTCACCACGTTGTCCCAGGTGTTCGCACCGCCGCGCGAGATCGGCTTGACGTGGTCGCGGGTCAGCCGGTCGCGGCGCCCGAGGTCGTTTCGGTGCCTCGAGCAGTACTGGCAACGGTAGCTATCGCGGGCGAAGAGGATCGCGTTCGTCACGTGCTTGCGCAGGCGGCGGGGTATCTCGACGTACTTGACGAGCCGGATCACGAGCGGGTAAGGGTACTCGGCCCTCTCGGAGCGGAACCGGCGGTCCAGGTTCGCCTCGACGATCTCGGCCTTTTCGGAGACGACGAGGACTATAGCCCTCTTGACCGTCACCAGGGCCACGGGCTCATAGCTCGCGTTGAGCGTCAAGCATCGTGCCACGCCGAGATCTTAACATAAGCTAGCACTTCAGCACGCTCCGGCCTGCGGCCTTCGCTTGTCAGCATTTCAGCATGTCAGCTTCTCGTTTTCGCTGATCGCCTATAGCTGGATGCGCTATTCGCAGAGGGGGGAATGCCTCTGCTCATCGCTTTAGAGGCCTGCAGCCCGGCTCTTGGACGCCTCGAGCACCGCTTCGAGGATGGGTGCGGCGGAACCCCTGAAGGGATCTGCGGTGGGGAGTCCTGTCTCGTCGGCTACGGCGGCGATGAGTTCTCGGGCTTCTTCTTCGTCCAACCCCGCGGTGTTGAGGCTAACGGCGACGACAGGCGCCGGCTTGATGAGGGCTGCCACCTCCTCGTAGAGGCGGACGATACGGGCGGGCGAAGGGCGGGGGACTCCCCGGAAGACTTCCTCGCGCGGGTCGGCGGCGCACAGGATCAGGCAGTCGGGGCAAGAGCCGTGCATGAGGCCAAGTGTCACGCCCGAGTACGCCGGATGCCCAAGGGAGCCCTGGCCCTCGACGAGGATGAGGTCGGGCGAGGTCCTGGCCGCCTCGAGCATCAGTTGCTCGGAGGCCCCAGCGACGAAGTCCGAGACTACGGCGTCGACGCAGACGCCCCACCCCGCGATGATTACGCCGGTCTGTCCAGTAGGGACGAACTCGGGGGAGAGGCCGGCCTCCCTGGCAACGCGCCCGATCTCCAGGGTCGCCGTCATCTTGCCGATTGCGCTGTCCGTCCCTACGGTGAGCGCGACCTTAGGCCCGACCTCGAAGCCCTCCCCCGAGAAGAGCGGGAGGCCCTCAGGCGGCTCGCGTACGTCCCAGACGGGTCTGCCGGGAAACTCGGGCGCGAGCCGCTGGTGGAGGCCGCTGACGATCTCGAGCCCAGCTTCCGCCGCAACCCGCAAGGTCTCCATCCACTCTTCCGGGAGTCTCCCACCTGCGGGGGCGAGTCCGACCAGTACAGAGGTCGGCGAGAGCTCCAGCGCCTCTTCGGGCGTCCCGACTATGGGCGCGTCGCGCCCGAGGTCGGACAAGACGTCGGCCACGCGCTCCCCCGCGAGCGTCGAGTCCATGACACAGACGACCTCATCCTTACCGTAGCGGATAAGGCCGTGCGCCGTCTTGGCGGAGCGGTCGGCGAACCGGCCCTCGGCAAGGATAGCGTAGCGCCGCTCCGGAGCCGCGGTACGAATCATCGCGGCTCCACCCCGAGGCCCGGTCCCCCTGGCAGAAGGATGCGGCCCTTATCGTAGACCGGTCCCGAGTAGGGATCGTCGGCGAGGAGCATCGCGCCGTCGAGGTCGACGAAGTCGACGAGGCCCGAGATCTGGGCTGCGGCCGAGATGCCGAGCGAGGTCTCGACCATGCAGCCGAGCATAACGAGCATCCCGTGGGCGCGGGCTGTGTGGATCATCTCCAGCGCGCGCCGGATCCCACCGCACTTGGCGAGCTTGACGTTGACCCCGCTGACACACCCCGCGAGGCCGGGCACGTCCCTGGCCGAGATGGCACTCTCGTCCGCGATCACCGGTACCGGGAGCGCCGCGTCCGTTGCACCGCGGAGGGCTTCTGGACCGGCCGAGACGGGGACGGGTTGTTCGATCATGCCGACACCTATCTCCTTCAACTCCGTCACGACCTCCACAGCCTCCTCAGGGGAGAAGGCCTCGTTTGCGTCCACCCAGAGCTCCGCCTCTGATGCCTCCCTAACGGCCCGGAGCGTCTCGACATCCTTCCATCCCCCGACCTTTACCTTCAGGATCCGGTGCGCCCGCAGCCCCTTCGCGTAGGCGACGGTCGTCTCCCTATCGGCTATGCCCAGGGTGTATGCCGAGACAGGTTCTGGCCTGGCGAGACCGAGCAAACGGTAGACGGGCATGCTGAGCCTCCTGGCCGCGAGGTCGTGCATGGCATTGTCGAGAGCCGTTAGCGCAGATGGGGGCATCTCGCCGTTGCGCGCCAGGGCGCCCTGGATGTCCCAGGGATCCCCGACCTCGGCGCCCTCTAAAGCTGCTGCCACCCCCTCCGCGTCCTGCCCGTAGTAGCTTGTGGGTGCTGCCTCGCCCCTGCCCGCGACGCCGTCTTCCGACATCTCGAAGATTACGCGCTCGAAGGTATCTGCCGAGCTGCGGGCGATCGCGAAAGCACGCTCGGTGTGCACCCTCACGATCTTTACGCTCGTCTCCAAGTCCGTCCCCTTCTCTACTCTATCCGGGGTTGCATTGTAGCGAGGACGGCCGCATCCTTCTTCCGCCAGCAACCATCTCGTGTTCTTTGTGGTAGTGCGGGCGGTTTTAGAGGTAGTATTAGGGTCAGAATGACCGGCAAAGGGAAGCGGGGGCACCCATGGCTGTAGATCTGTCTTTGTTCAACAACTCGGTGAGCACGCTGCTGGAGCATCTCACCCGCCACTACGGCGACGATGCGAAGCTCGAAACCTACGTGATCTGCGCGAGGGTGAGGAGCGCAACGATACCGGGAGGAAGCGGGATCAACTGGATAGTGAATCCTGGCGGCGAGGAACTCGCCGGCGGGCTACTGCGTGAGGTTCTGAAGGCCGTGGAGGGCAATGGAGACCTGTCGTGAGCATTTCTTGCTGCTGACAGCGATGGTCGTTGCCAGAGATCCGCAAGAGTCGTGCGAGACTTCGGTCCGGCATCCCGGATCTCTTCGCTGCGTACGGACGATCTCGAACGAGGAGAACCTACGATGAATGTCGAAGAGAGGGCACTGATCGCACGCGCCTCCCGCGGCGACGTCGAGGCGTTCTCGAAGCTGGTCCGCGCCCATTCTGCCCTCGTGCGCGGGGTGACGTTTCGCATGCTTGGAGGGCAGGAGGCTCAGGACGCAAGCCAGGAGGTCTGGGTCAGGGTCTGGGCGAACATGAAGAGCTTCAGGGGGGATAGCGCCTTTTCGACCTGGCTTTACAGGGTCACGGTCAACACCTGCCTGAGCTTCCGACGCAAAGAGTCGCGCCGCAGGACGCGCGAGGTCGACGAGGAGATGGCGCATCTCTCTGAGTCTTCGGACGGTGATGGCGATCCCGAGGAGGCTGTGCTCGACGCGGAACGCCGGGAAGAGATCCGGGTAGCCCTTGGCAACGTCAGGGCCGAGCACCGTGCGGCCATGGTCATGCGTCACATGGAGGACCTCTCCTGCGCCGAGATCTCCGAGGTGCTCGGCGTCCCCGACGGTACGGTCAAAGGATGGGCCAGCAGGGGAAGAACCGCGATGCTGGCCGCACTGACCCAGGGTTCCGCATCGGCGGACCGAACTATTCGCCCCCACCAGGCAGGCAGGAAAACCGTCCCACAAAGCGCCGCTGACGACGCGGGCGCTCCCGGTCCCGGACACCTCTGTTAAAGCTGCGTTAAAAGGATGAAGCCTGCGAGAGCAGCATCTATACTGGCCGTAGCCCTTGGCCGGATCCGACAGGAGTAGTTGCTTTGATAACCAGTACAGCGGAGATCCTGATAGTCGAGGACGACGAGGTGATCATGGGCACCCTTGCCTACAACCTTTCCCGCAACGGCTTCGGGGTGAAAGGGGCGACCAGCGGCGCCGACGCCTTGAGGCTGGCGAGGAAGTTGAGGCCCGACCTGATCCTGCTCGACATCATGCTTCCCGGCGAGTCCGGGATAGAGGTGTGCGAGAGGATCCGCGAGCGCGACCAGAGCGTGATGATCGTGATGATCACGGCCAAGGACGCTGAAGAGGACAAGGTGCGCGGGTTCGAGGCGGGCGCCGATGATTATGTAACGAAGCCTTTCGGCATGAAGGAGCTGGTTGCCCGCATAAACGCGAACCTGAAACGCAGCGAGACGGGCGGCCGGGGTAAGATAATCGAGGCCGGGGATCTGCAACTCGACACAAAGAACTTCACGGCCCGCGCCGGGGGAGAGTCACTCGAGTTGCGCCTGAAGGAGTTCGAGCTCCTCGCCGCCCTCGCCTCAACCCCCGGCGAGCTGAGGAGCCGCGAAGAGCTCGCCAAGGAGGTCTGGGGGCACGCCGGCGTCGGTTCCTCGCGCACGATAGACGTGCACATACGCAGGATCCGGGCCGCACTGGAGGAGAAGTCTTCCTACGAGTACATCCACACAGCGCGGGGCCTCGGCTACCGTTTCGAGCCCAAGCCAAGGCACCCCGCCGAATCTCTGTCAGAACGCCGGGAGTAGAAGGTGACGCTGGAGAGACAGAACGGCGCCCGGCACGTTAGCTCCGATGAGCTCCAGAGGGTCAACAAGATCCGGCGCGATTTCGTCGCCAACGTCTCCCACGAGCTCAAGACCCCGGCCACGAGCCTGCAGCTGCTGGCCGAGAGCCTCGAAGAGACCCTCGACCATGATCCCGTCCAGGCGCGCCTCTTCGCCGCGCAACTCAAAAAGGAGACCGAACACCTCGCCCACCTCATTACGGACCTCCTCGACCTGACACGCCTCGAGAGCCAGGAGCCAATCGATTACCCTACCCTCGTCGACGTGCGCAGCGTCCTGATGACCGTGCTCGCCCGCATGAGACGCGTCGCCCGCAAGAAGGACATCACCCTCCAATGGAAACGCTTCGGCAAGGCGACCGAGTACACCGTCTACGGTGACGAGACACAACTGACCTCTATGTTCACCAATCTTGTAGATAATGCGGTGAAATATACGCCGCCTGGAGGCAGGGTCGAGGTGGTAGGGGGCTCCGAGGACTCGGAGATAACGATTCGAATCTCCGACACCGGCATCGGCATCCCCGAGGGGAAGATCCCACGCATCTTCGAGCGTTTCTACCGCGTGGACAAGGCCCGCTCCAAGGCTACCGGTGGAACGGGGCTAGGCCTCTCCATAGTGAGGCATGTGGCCGAGAACCACGGCGGCCGGAT
>DASQWQ010000147.1:0-12811 GCA_035640175.1 Rubrobacter sp.
TGCCCGCATCGCCTCCGGGTAACGTTCCCACAGCTTGGTGGAACCTTCTACATCGGTAAAGAGAAAGGTGACGGTGCCGGTGGGCAGGTTGGCCATCTGCTGCACGTCCTCCTTGTGCTCGAGGGCACTATAGCACCGGGGTAGTCTTGATGTCGCCGCCGGTACCCCGACGCAGGGATGCTACCAGTGGTTAGCGACGCTATTGACCCGTACAGCATGGATCCATGAACGCACACGCGAAACAGCCGCGTAAGCGTTCTGCACCATGGATGCAATAGAGGCCAACTACGTCGCAAATCGCCGTAGTGGCCTGAAAGTTCGCTCGATGGGCGAAAACTAGGGGCAGCTCTCTGTTGGCGAGATTGAGGGTAAGCTCTAGCGCATCACCAAATGAGCTATTCTTGTAATCATGTAACCGAGCCTCGATAGTCAGCACCATCTAGCAGACCGTGCGAGCGCAGAAAGTCGAGCGATGCAGTTTAGAGCTTCCGCCAATTGGGAGTGCAGCCAAATGTAAGACGGACACGGATGCTCGTTCATCCGGCCAGTTCTCCAAGCTTCCCGATGAGAAGGAGCATGAGCCGTGCCCGCACTCCCACGTTCGTAGGATTGCCCCGCGGCGGCTTTGGTCCCCGATCAGACAGAAGCAGGCCCGCTAGCAGGGTGGCGCTTGGCAGCAGCGTGGCAGCAGTGGGAGCGATAAGCGACGACATTTGGCGACAGTAGCACGGACTTAACAAGGCAGAATCAGGCTCACTAAAGCGTATTTCTGACATCAGACGATAGCCAGCGATATAGCTCGCTCTGACTTTGCACGGCGGAGGGCGTGGGTTCGAATCCCCTCGGCTCCACTTCAAAAATATGTCGATTTGCAGGTAAAACTCGAAGCGTATAGAGGGGGTCGGCAACAGGTTTAACAATTCTGTACACCAAGAGTACGCCAACATGGCTCTCAGGGAGGCTCGGCTTCGCGTAACTGAGGTCAATTGTTTGCGCCCTGGGCCTTTATGGGAGTGCAGGAGGCCACCCCGCACGCCTTTAGACCGGTGGTGTGCGGAACGTGCTGTCACTAGTCCATTACTACCGGCGACCTTATCTCTAATCTATGGTTGTGTGGAGCTGCTACCCGTGGAGCGCTTTATTCGTTGAGGCGGGATTCCTTACAACGCTGAATACTGCAACGTCGGGGAGGTGGCATGAGCCAAGTCTGAGCTGCATGGCATTCTGGAGCGTCTGTGAAATCCATCATGCAACCCTGAATAGTAGGTCACGCCCGTCGCGCAGCCTACAGATATTTTCCAGGGCTATATCGAAGCTGCGCGCCAGCGTCTCCTGAGTCAGCCACGCCACGTGGGGCGTGACCACCACGTTCTCCAACGACAGGAGTGAATGGTCAGGTTGCGGGGGCTCCTCGGAGAGGACGTCGAGGCCGGCGGCCCGCAGGTGCCCACTCGTGAGGGCCTCGACTAGCGCGGCTTCCTCGACGAGCCCACCGCGCGCGGTGTTGACCAGTACGGCGCCCGGCTTCATGCGCGCCAGGGCCACCCGATCGATGAGCTTCTCCGTCTCCGGCGTCAGCGGGAGGTGCAGCGACACGACGTCGGACGCCTCGAGCAGGTCGTCGAGGTTGTATCGTTCGATCCCAAGATCCGAACGCTCGCTCCTGGCAGTATAGATGACGCGGGCGCCTAAGGCCCGAAGCGGCCCGACGAGGCGCGAGGCGACCGCACCGGCGCCTACGAGCCCGACCGTCCGGCCGCAGAGCTCTCCCAACGCGTTTCGCCGCTCGCGGGTTTCGCCCTCCGGCGCCCAGCCTTTCCCGACTCGGCATGCCCGGTCGAAACCTGTGAGGTTTCGAAGTGCGGCCAGCATGAGCATGAGGGTCGCCTCTGCAACCGCTTGGGTGTTCGTGCCCGGCATGTTTGCGACTGCTATCCCACGCCGGTGCGCCGCCTCGAGGTCGATGGTGTTGACGCCGACCCCGATCTTCTGGACGAGTCGAAGGCGCGGTGCGCCTGCCAAGACCTCATCTGTGACGGGCTTCAAGATGTGCAGCAGGACATCCGCATCCCGCAGTTCGCTCGCGAGCCTCGAGTCGTCTTCCTCAGGGCTCACGACGACCCGCGCACCGTTGTTCGCCCAACCGGCGAACAACACTTCGTACAGCTTACCCGGATCGTATCCGCAGACCACCTTCACGCTATAGCGTCCTCCGTCCCTATGTGCGGAGCCACGCATGGGGGCGTAACTCGACCACCTTGCGCTACCCCGGAGGCTTGACATGCCAATCCGCCAGGGGCAAGCCCGTCTCGGATTCGATCTCCAGCAGCCGGTTGTACTTGGCGAGGCGCTCGGACTGGGTGATGGAGCCGATCTTTACCTGATCCCCGCTCCAGCCCACTGCGAGATCCGCAAGCCAGTTGTCCTCCGTCTCCCCGCTGCGCGCGCTTACCGTCACGGCCCAACCAGCGTTCCTTGCTAGCCTCAAAGCCTCGGCAGCCTCGGTGAGCGTGCCAACCTGGTTGACTTTCATCAAGAGAGCGTCGGCCGCTCCCGATCTGACGGCCTTCCGGATGCGCTCGGGGTTCGTGCATAGAAGATCGTCTCCCAAGGTCAACGCGCGCCCCGAGACGCGCTTGCGCAGCCTCGGCCAGCTCTCCCAGTCGTTCTCGGCGAGGCCGTCCTCGACACTGATGATCGGGTAGCGGTCAAGCCAGGCTGACACGTGTTCGATCATGGCGCTGCCGTTTAGTGGTTCGTCCCCGAGGTGGTAGCCACCTTCTTTGTGAAAGTGGCTCGCCGCCATATCCAACGCCAGTGCCACGTCGCGTCCCGGCTCGCAGCCCGCGAGATTTATTGCTTCGACAGCGTCCTCGAGCATCGCTTCGGCGCCGGGGAAGGGCGGGGCGAGCCCACCCTCGTCGGCTGTGAGAGGCCGCGCACCGTACTTCTCTAGCGCGAGCTTCGCCGCGGATTGATAGACGTTGTAGGTCATGGCTAGAGCCTCGTCCATGGTACGGGCCGCCATCGGCACGACGAGCGTGTCTTGAATCGGGGTCTGGCCCCCGGCGTGCTTCCCGCCGGAGAAGAGATTTATTGTGGGGCGAGGCAGGGCGTCGGGCGTACGTCCCAGCATGTCCGCGAAGTGCTCGTGGAGCGATGCCCCGCGCTGAAGTGCGGCGGCGCGGGCGAACGCCATGGAGACGGCCAGGATCGCATTGGCCCCCAGCCGCGATTTGTTATCCGTGCCGTCGAGTTCGACCATCGCCCGATCGAGGTCTTCCTGCGTCTCCAACGACCGCTCCGAGAATGAGTCGTTCAAGGTTCCACTGACATTAGCGGCAGCCTTCCGGCAACCGAGGCCACCGTATCGATTTGCATCGCCGTCGCGGAGCTCGAGCGCTTCGGCTGCACCGGTTGAGGCTCCTGACGGAACCGAAGCGGACCCGACCGCGCCGCCCTCGAGTTCGCAGACCGCCTTTACGGTCGGTTGTCCGCGGCTATCCAGAATCTCTAACCCTCTCAGGCGCGATATCTTGGGCATGCCCCTACAACCTCCCCAAGAAGTCTTCGACCAACCCTGGCACACTCTCAGGCGGGTTGTGTATGAGCTCGAGCACCGCCTCACTCTGGTGGACAAGCTCCTCCTCGTCCAGGTACTCCAGCGGGGAGCGCCCGGCGACGCGCGCCAGTAGACATCCTAAAGTGTGGCGCACCGTCCGTTGCTCCAGACCCTCCACCCACGGGAGGACGCCGATCTCCTCCCGATACACCGACCAGTACAGCCGCGCCGCCTCCGCGAAGGCGCTTCGTTTCTCTGGTAGGTGATTCGCCTTGCTAAGGAAGTGGGTGAGGCCGAACCCTAAGTCGAAGGCCGCATCGCCGAAGTGTATGACCTCGTGGTCCAGGAGGATGAGCCGCTCCTCACGGACGAGGACGTTCTTCGGGCTGTAGTCGCCGTGCACCAGGGTGTCGCGGCGGGAGAGGGTCTCGTCCACGAGTCTGCGGAGGACGCGGGACGCCTCCGGAACCCGCTCGGCAGCGTATCCGTAGTACGGCTCCAGCCTCAACGATTCGAAGACCGAGCGATCTCGGAAAACAGGTTCCGCCTCCTCCCGGTGCTCGTAACCCCCGCGGTGGACCGTGCCCAGGAGCCGCCCGAACTGCTCGACGTGGTCGTTCTCAAGCCTGCCGTCCAGCAGCATCGTCTTCCAGTTTTCGTGCGGCTCGGGCACCGCCTCCATCGCGAGGAGGTGGATATCGCGGTCCTCGAAGAGGAGTGATGTTATCGTACCCGGAGGCGCGAGTGCCTCGAGCCAGCGCAACCCCAGGGCCTCCCGGTGGACCCGCTGCGGGTCGGAGAACCAGTCCACCGCTACCCGCAGCTTCGGGAGGGCCTGCTTGACGACCCACGCCCCGCCCGTCTGGTGCCGCTCGACGAGCACCGTGCGGTTAGAGACGCCGCCCTTCAGCACGCGCACCACGAGCTCTTCATCCTCGCCGACACGGCCGGTCGCCTTAAGGTAACTGACCAGCGCTCCGGGCTTCTCTATGTCCAAAGGCTTTGCATCCACGATAACCATAACCTTAGCCGATCCGACGCACCAACATTAGATGAAATTGACGGCCCAGTATCAGCTGGCGCTACAGCGCAGTATCGGGAAGCGGGCGACCTTCAGCCCGTCAGCACCATCAGGCTCGTCATTCACATGGTATTTTTCTCAATGAGGGTTGCCGCTGAGAGGCACTCGCCACCCTCACGCCTACCGTCACCCAGAAAACGGCTGCACTAGGCAGAATTTTCACCGGAGTGACTGTGACTTCGGGGAAACCCTGTAGAACAATTGGATTTGCCACCCGCTTGGCGAGATTACCGGTTGGACGACGTAGGACTCCCTCGTCGACGAGGACTCTATATTGCAGCAGGTACATCAGATAGTGGTTTGGGTTTGGTTGCCAGGGGTTGTCTGGACATCTCTATAGTCTTGCAGGTCGATGCTTTTTTCGAGGGCTAGTGCCTTTGCCTTTACCTCACCCCGAACGTCGGCCGCGCTCTTCAAAAACGTCGCTACCTCGTCGCTCCGCTCCGCGAGCAAGTTGATAAACTTGCACCACCGAGGATACGGTGGTCCAGCAGCCCCTAGAAGGGCGGCGTGTAACCGCACCCCCTCGCCGCGCGTAAGGCTCGTTTTCAAGTACCGTCAGGACCAGCGGGTCGGGGTTAGGGGCGGCAAGAGCATCTGGTCGGCTTGAATGCAGTTTAAGTTGTGTTGAAGCAAGCCTGAGAGTAGAGTGTCTGGTCCTCCCAGGTAGCGTAAGCCATACTAATATGTACGTAGCAATACGCGCCGTGGGGAAGGAGCATAGTACGCGGTAGACGGCGAGGATGCTTGCGGTAACCGTCGAAGAGCGTTGGGCGAGACATGGTAAGGGGTGGTGGCTGGCATGAGAGGCGAAAGGCCATGAGTAGAATATTCCGAGGCATAGGAGCATCCTTGAGCCGCCGGGAATTCGTAAGACTGGGTGGCGCTGGCCTAGCGGGCGCCGCGCTGCTTGGGGTTGCGGGTTGTGGGGGTGAGGAGAGCACGGCTGCTGCTCGCTATGGTCCTACGAAAGGTTGGATTGCGGCCTTAATGGGAAACGATGACGCCGTGGTTCACGTCGTGCTTCTGGGCGATTCCGTCTTCGACAACGCCGCTTACGTGGCGGGGGCGCCAGACGTCATCCGGCAGGTGCGCCAGCGGTTGCCGCAAGGGTCGAAAGCGACGCTGGCGGCCGTCGACGGGAGCACGATCGGGGACGTTCGCGGGCAGCTTCGAGGGGTGCCCGCAGACGCGACACACCTGGTCTTAAGCGTCGGCGGCAACGACGCGTTGGGCAGGAGCGACTTTCTCGCAACGCCGGCCCGATCCACCGCCGGGGCGCTCTCGGGCTTGGCCGACATCGGCGACGAGTTCGAGCGCGCTTACCTGGCCATGCTGGCGGCCGTCCTTGCCCGCAGGTTACCCACGGCGATCTGCACCGTCTACTACCCGCGCTTCCCCGACGCCGCATTGCAGAAGGTGGCGGTCGCCGCCCTGACGATGTTCAACGACTGCATCGTCCGCGCGGCGTTCGCCCACGGCCTGCCCCTGCTCGACTTGCGTTTGATTTGCTCCGAAGAGACGGACTACGCAAACCCGATCGAACCGTCGGCGCGGGGCGGCGAGAAGATCGCGCGGGCGATAGTAGAGTACGTGGAAAGCGACCCCCTTGAAGGCAGGACCGAGGTGTTCACCTAAGCCAGTGCCAAGGGTTAAAGACTCGAGGGCGAACATGGTGCTCACTCGCATGGCCGAACGCTAAAGATAGGAGCGGGCGCCAGCAAGCATGTCCCGCCTTTACTTCTCACGCACACCCCCTCGGGAGTACACATCCGCCGCTCCTTATCCTAAGGTGAACCAATCGAGCGCCTCGGGACGACGGAAAGGGGCACGGTATGTGGGCCGTCGAACTCCCGGTAGCGCACCTCGTAATCGTCTCGCTCAAGCTCCGGCACGATCCGGCGGCTCGTCTCCTGGATCGGGAGCACCCCGTCGCGGTTGCCGTGGGAGACGAAGACGGGCGGCTTGCCCCTCTTGGTAGCCGGTGCCAAGAAGCCCGGCGAGAAGGCGATCAGGTGCGTGAACAGGTCCCCGTTGGTCAGGCCGAGCGAAAGGGCGTAGGAGGCCCCGTCGGAGAAGCCTGTCACCGCCAGTCTCTTAGCATTCACGGGCAGGCGGTCGAGCGTTTGCTAATGCACTCGGTCGATAAACCCCACGTTGTTAATAGGTGTTGTTCGGCTAAGTGCGGGAACCGCCACCTTAACAGAACCCTAGGGCCCATCTGCCGCGCATGACGCAAGGGAGTTTAGCTATTGGCACTCCGATTCCGTTGGCGTCTTACGTTTTCGGTGCGGCAGGCGAGGGAGAGGAGGGCTGCGGACAATCCAGCAAGCTTGGGCAGCAGTGATGGTCACGGCATACCTGGTCCACCTACGCCCAGCCAAGGCTCCAACCATTCTTCTTACCTTCGTACGCTAACCGCTACCCTTTTGGTCCTGGAATTATTAAGGCACGAAGGTGAGCCGGTAACTACCCCTGCTGCTATAGTGCTCTCTTGAGGGAAACAAGGAGTACATCAGGCCAGTGGATAGCCTGCCAACAGGCACCGTCACCTTCCTGTTCACCGACGTAGAAGGCTCTACCAAGCTCTGGGAGAGAAGCCCCGAGGCAATGCGGAGGGCCCTCGCCCGCCACGACGAGATCCTGCGTCGCGTTACCGAGGAGCGGGAGGGCTACGTCTTCAAGACCATAGGGGACGCCTTCTGCTGCGCTTTCCCTACCGCGCCTGCTGCCCTGGAAGCTGCCCTGGAGGCACAGCGGGCGCTCTTCGCCGAGGAGTGGGGCTTCGAAGGCGGAGTGAGGGTCAGGATGGCCTTGCACACGGGGGCAGCGGAGGAGAGAGATGGCGACTACTTCGGTCCTCCGGTTAACCGGGTGGCGAGGCTGCTCTCCGCCGGGCACGGCGGGCAGGTGCTGCTTTCGCTTTCCACCCACGAGATGGTGCGAGACGGGCTCCCCGCCGGGGTCGCCCTTAAGGACCTGGGAGAACATCGCCTGAAGGACCTCTTCAGGCCGGAGAGGGTCTTCCAGCTTATGGCGCCCGGTCTGCCTGCCGAACTCCCGCCCCTTAGGACGCTCAAAGGCCGCCCCAACAACTTGCCCATCCAACCAACCCCTCTTGTGGGCAGGGAGCGCGAGATCGAGGAGGTCACGGAGCGGGTACGCGGCGAGGGGGCGCGACTGCTCACGCTCACGGGCCCCGGAGGTACAGGCAAGACCCGCCTCGCCCTGCAGGCGGCCGCGGATCTTCTGGAGCAATTCGACGATGGGGTGTTCTTCGGCGCCCTTGCCACCATAACCGATCCCGAACTGGTGCCTTCGGCCATCGCGGGACCCTTAGGGGTCAAGGAGAGCGCGGAGCAGTCGCTCGAGAAAAGCCTCGAAGCGTACCTGCGCGAGAAGGAACTACTCTTCGTCTTGGACAACTTCGAGCAGGTCCCGGAAGGTGCACACTTCGTGGGGGATCTTCTGGGCAGCTGCCCTAAGCTCAAGATACTCGCCACCAGCCGCAGACCCCTCAGGCTCTACGGAGAGCGGGAGTACCCCGTGCCACCCCTTGAGGCGCCAGATCCGGTGCGGCTGCCACCCCTGGAGCGGCTTACCCAGTACGAGGCGGTGAGGCTCTTCGTGGAGAGGGCCAGGGCCGTCAAGCCCGACTTCAAGGTTGCCAACGAGAATGCTCCAGCGGTCGCCGAGATCTGCGCGAGGCTGGACGGGCTTCCATTGGCGATAGAGCTCGCCGCCGCAAGGGTTAGGCTGCTCTCGCCCCAGAAGATGCTGCAGAGGCTAAGTAACCGCCTGAAGCTTCTGAAGGGAGGATCCAGAAACCTTCCCGCCCGCCAGCAGACATTGAGGGGGACCATAGACTGGAGCTACGACCTCCTCGATGAGGACGAGAAGACCCTCTTCGGGAGGCTCTCGGTGTTCTCCGGAGGACGCACGTTGGAGGAGGTAGAGGAGGTCTGCGACCCGGAAGGGGAGCTTGACGCCTTCGATGGTGTCGAGTCGCTCCTGGAGAAGAGCCTCCTCAGGCAGGAGGAGGCAGCAGGGGGAGAGCCGCGCTACGTGATGCTGGAGACCGTCCACGAGTATGCCCGTGAGAGGCTCGAAGAGAGCGGGGAGATCGAGGAGATCAAGCGTGCCCACGCCGAGTACTTCCTGGCCCTCGCGGAGGAGGCCGAGGCGGAACTGCGGGGACCGGAGGCAGCGAAGTGGTTAGAACGTCTTGAAGTCGAGCACGATAACATGAGGGCGGCACTCACTTGGGCACTCGAGCGGGAGAAGGTCGAGCTGGGGCTGCGGCTTGCGGCGGCGCTGTACCAATTTTGGTGGAGCCGAGGGTACTTCGAGGAGGGTAGGAGGTGGTTGGAGGACACGCTGGAAAGGGACGGGCGAGCACCAGCGGCGCGGGTAAAGGCATTGGAGGCGGTTGGCGGGCTTGCAGACGATCAGGGCGACTTCGATAGGGCAGTAGCGGCCGCCGAAGAGGGGCTCGAGCTAATAAGCGCCGATGATGCGAACATTCAGGGCAGCGCCGCGGTACCATTCCTACGCCTACTTGGAGTGGTGGCTTACGCGCGCAAGGATTTCGAGCGAGCGACGCGGCACCTTAGAGAAAGTATTGCCCTTAGCCGGGAGGTAGGTGACAAGCGGCGGGTTGCATCGTCGCTACACCAACTGGGGAACGTGTTGAGCGACCAGGGGAATTACCTGATGGCCAAGGAATTGTACGAAGAAGCATTGGCCCTGACACGGGAGCTGGATAACAAGCCAGCGATAGCTACGCTATTGGTGAGTATGGGCGCCGAATTCCTGCTTCAAGGCGACCCCGAGCGAGGAGCGGCGCTCAACGAGGAAGCCGCAAGGCTGTATCGGGAACTGGGGCAAAAGGGTGGGCTCCAGTACGCCCTAGACAACCTGGGGTGGGCGGCGCTTATGCGCGAAGACCATCGACGGGCTGAAGCGTTCAGCAAAGAGTGCTTGCAACTGTGCCTTGACCTGGGCGACAAGCTGGTCGCAGCGGAAGCCTTGGAGGCGCTGGCGTGCTCCTTCGGCGCTAGAGGAGAAACAGAACGGGTGCCGAGGCTGTTCGGGGCAGCACGAACCCTTCGCGAGGAAGTGGGTTACCGGCACGACCCAAGAGAGCATGCTATACGAGAACCGTACCTGTCATCAGCGCGCTCTCGGCTTGCGGCAGAAGCGTGGGAGCTGACTTGGAAGGAGGGCCGGACGATGACGCTAGAGGAGGCCGTCTCCTTCGCGCTTGAGGAAAACGGGGATCGCTGACCCACCGTCTGTGGAACCTGGGACAATCAGTCGAAGATGATGCTCGCCCGAGTAGCCTTCAGGCGGCTAGACGAATAGCGATCATCACCAACCTTGGACTGATCGAGTGGTAACGTCTGTGCAGCAACCGTGCAGCGACCCGAGTAAATCTCCTCAATCTCGAAGGAGCTCTGGATAGGATGACCGACGGGCCCGTGCTCTCTTCGCGCGCCCTCAACCGGGCGTTGCTCGAGCGACAGGCGCTGCTGCGTCGCCAGGAGCTGCCTGCGGAAGAGATGATCGAGCAATTGGTCGGCATGCAAGCCCAGGTACCAGACGCGCCCTACGTCGGCCTGTGGACGCGGCTTGAGGGCTTCCGCACCGACGAGCTATCGACCTTGATCTCGGACCGGCAGGCGGTGCGGGCCTCCATGATACGCGCGACCATCCACCTGGTCACCACCCGCGACTTCCTAACCTTACGCCCCGTCGTGCAGCCAGTCCTCGAGCGCGACGTGTATGGCAATTCAACCTACGGCAAGGAGCGCCTCGCCAAATTAGATGTCGATACGGTGCTGGCTGCTGGCAGGATGCTGTTAGAGGAACATCCACGGACCGCTGCTGAGCTGCGCCGTTGGCTCGGATTGCAGTGGCCAGACCGGGATCCCGCGGCGCTAGCGTACGCCGTGCGTGGCCTGCTGCCGCTGGTGCACGTGCCGCCCCGCGGTGTCTGGGGTCAAAGCGGTCCGGTTGCCTTGACCACGGCCGAGGCGTGGCTCGGGCGAAGCGTGGTCCCTAAGCGCGATCCTGGCGAAGCAATCCTGCGCTACTTGGCAGCTTTCGGCCCCGCCACCGTCGCCGACGCGCGGACGTGGTCGGGCTTGAGCGGGCTGCGGGAGGTCTTCGAGCGGCTCCGGACGCGTTTTGTCACCTTCCGCGATGATTCGGGCAGGGAACTCTACGATGTGCCCGGCGCCCCCTTGCCAGATCCCGAGACACCGGTGCCACCGCGCTTCCTGCCAGAGTTCGATAACGTCTTGCTCTCGCACGCCGACCGTACCCGCCTCATCTCCGGCGAGCACCGCAGAGCACTCATCAAGGATCCCATGATGCGAGGCGTGTTGCTCGACGGCTTCGTGTGCGGGACGTGGAAGAAGGAGCGAACTCGTGGGAAGGCGACACTCATAATCGAACCGTTTGAGTCCCTGGCCACGCAGGATCGCGACTCCCTAGCTGAAGAAGGGGAGCGGCTCGTCCGATTCGCCGGGAAGGGTGCCGTGGCGTTCGAGGTTCGGTTTGCCGAGCCCTAGGGACTACGCTGGGCTTTGTAGGGGAAGCGGCACTCTTTGAACGGTGCTCCGGCTGGCACGCGTTGGTTCGGGCAGTGGTAGAGGGTAAGGAAGCGCTCGACCGCCTCTAGTTGGATTCCCGGAGTCTTGGCGTATGCTCTACCTTGAGGTGGTAGCGAGCAAGGGCGGGAGCAAATGGGAGGAGAGTGGGGATGGGCATCGAGTTGAGGGCCATCGGCTTCGTCCGTACGGACGCCGAAGAGCTCCCCCGCCACTGGAGCATTTCTGACGTAGAGGGAACGCTGGTTATCGACGAGGAATACTCGGAAGGGCTTCGAGATATCGAAGGGGGCCAGCGCATAGTGGTGATCTTCCACTTCCATCGGAGCCCGGGATTCTCTCCCGACTTGCTCCGGCAGACGTCGGGGCACACTGGGAGGGAGATGGGCGTGTTTAGCACCTGTTCCCCCATCAGGCCCAACCCGATTGGGATGTCGGTCGTGGAGGTGCTCGGGATAAGAGGCGCGAACATCGATGTTAGGAGGCTGGATATGCTGGACGGCACGCCCATACTCGACATCAAGCCCTACGTAGAAGGCAGTGGCGGATAGGGCCCTATGTGTCTCAACCCGACCCTATACTGCCGGATGCTGCGAGCAGATGATGCCAAACGCTATTGGAGAGATGATACGGATGGTATCCGTTCTACTGTGTGAGCTGGCGCAAGAGGCGACTGGCTCGCCCATGACGCTAGCGGCCCCTACGCGGGCCCGAGGCAATGGGTAGACACTGAGGAGAGGAGCGATCGATGCGGATCGAGGAGCTCGATCACCTCGTTCTGACCGTAACCGATATCGATCGCACGCGCGCTTTCTACGAGCGGGTGCTCGGCATGGAGACCTTGGTCTTCGGCGAAGGTCGCCACGCCCTAACGTTCGGCACGCAGAAGCTCAACCTCCACGAAGCGGGCCAGGAGTTCGAGCCCAAAGCGGCCGCGCCCACCCCGGGCTCAGCCGACCTCTGCTTCCTTACGAACTCGTCGATGGCCGAGGTCGTTGAACACTTGGAGGCCAACAGCGTCGAGATCATCGAAGGACCCGTGAGGCGCACGGGGGCTACCGGGCCGATAAAGTCTGTGTACTTCAGGGACCCCGATGGCAACCTCCTAGAGGTCTCCAGCCGTTTGAGGGGGTGACCAGTTGGCGCGCTACTAATCCGTGGCCTGGTTTCCAAACTTGTGCAGCAACGCAGAATGATTCTATTGCAAGGGATACTCGTGTATTCACCCGAGAAGTGCATGGAATAGAAATTCTGCGAACTCCGCCTGTATGGGATTCTCGGACTTTCGCAAAGGTCCGGTCCGGTACCCCACAGGCACTCCTCTCCCCCTCTGGAAGACTTAGAGAACTGGCCGGAGTCCTCTTCGTGCGGGGCTCGGCTTAAGCTTGCTTGACCGAACCTTTCGCACTCATCAACTGAGTAGGGGAGTTGAGTTGGTAGGGTCGAGAGATTACGCGAACCCGAACGGCATAAAGGAGGCTACAAGATGAACAGGCCTTCTAAAAGATGACGGCCTGGCTTACGCCCGCCCTGGGTTTTGTACCGGTGGCTCCG
>DASQWQ010000148.1:0-5462 GCA_035640175.1 Rubrobacter sp.
CGTAGCGGCTTATCCTCTGCAGGTCGGCCTGGTCGGGTAACACCCGCTCTCGGCGCTTCTTGAGGATCTGCGCGTGGACTTCCTCGACCGCACTTTCGAGGCGTACTACCTCGTAGCGCGCCTCGGTATGGACGTTCTCAAACAGCTGCTCCTCGGGTCCGATGACGCTACCGACCACGGTCCCCGTTTCGGGCGGTATCCCGGCTTGGCGGGCGAGCCACTCTACAAGGCCCTTCAGTTGCCCCACCGTGAACTCCATGTCGTCGAGAAAAGCATCGTCGGGTATGCCGGGCAAGGCATCCTGCAGCTTCTCGGCCCGGTCTCGGACGTTGCACTCGTCAGCGTCCTCTACACCCGCGTGATAGTCGGCCATCTTGACCGCTTCCCTTGCGGCAAGGTCCAGGAGGGAGCCACCGTAACCCCCCTCGACGCGGACACCCGCCTTGGACTCGTCGAAGAGGTGGCAAACGTGCTTGTACCGTGCGCGGGCCTTCTCGAGATCGTCGAGGACGTTGGCGGGGTGGGCTTCTATGAGCACGCCCAGAGCGTCGGGGTCCTGGCCCTTGTAGATGGCCTCTATCCGTCCTTTGTGGAGCCGCTCGGACCTCAGGTCCTCTATGACGTCCTCCTGGCCCTGCTGGAGCCTCTCAGCCTCGTAGAGCACCACCCGGTTCAGCCGCCAGCTCGTGAGCGCCACGCGCTCCGCTAGGACCTGTTCCATTCCGCCTTCGGGCGAAAGCGAGTCCACAATCGCCGCCCTGTGGCCCTCCCAATCCTCGGGCTTTTCGTAGGCGTTGACTACGGGTTGGGGGCTCAGGATGCCGTGCGTGCTCGCGTTGAGCCGCACGGCGAGGCGGCCCTCCGGGGTCTTCGGTCCGCGCTTTTTGCGCCTGGGGACTGCCTTGGAACCCAAATCAACCTCCTCGTAGCTGGGGCCTCGTGGCGGCGGGTGATGAGCGTGTCGAGGTCGGCCTCCGTCCTTTCGCCCGCGCGAAGGACGCGCCCTATGAACTTCCCTGGGTCGTCGTTGGCGAAGCTGGCGTTCACTTCGGGCTGCTCCCCTCTACTACAAACATATGTCCGCCCACGCATTTTTTCACCCCCGCGGTATTGGTCACTATCCACCGAAAGGCTAGTGAGGCTGAGGTCAAACAAGATTCCAATCGATTGGAAAACTCGTGGCGGCGTGACGTTTCGAGCCTCACGCCCGTCGACCTTTGCCCCGTCGGCCCCTCTCGTTTTCCTCCCGCTCGCTCGGATGGTTGCGACGCCAGGATTCCTTCAGCTCGTCGGAGCGCCGCTCTTTATGTTCTCGCCGGCGTTTGTCCTCCTCGGTCTTCTTCCTCCGCTCGTCGTCGCGCTCGTTGCGGCTATCCGTCATGCTGCCCCCTGCTTGTCCTCGGCGCCGAGCACATTGCGCGCCAAATCGAAGACCTCCAGCTCGTCGCGCACATTCCCCTCACCACGACGCTGGCGGGCCTCATCCTCGGAGAGCAACGCGAGCACTTCGAGCTTTAGGCGCCGGAGCTCCTCGAGGTCCTTGTCCTCTACGCTGTCCTTCGGAAAGAACCTCAAACGGTCGCCGGCCAACTTGAACGAGACCCCGCGGCGTATGAGCTGTTGTATGAGCCCACGCGCCGCTCCGCGCTTGCCGGCGTAGGTCTGATCCGGCGAGGCGCACTCCTTGCATTCGCAGTGGAGCGGGTGGTCTCTCCAGCTCATACTTCGCCCCACTCCTCAGAGGTGCCAGCTTGGTTAGTCCCATGGTCCCACCCCTTAGGGTGGTGGGACCTGTGGGACTCCCCACCAAAAGCCGTTGTCCCATTAGTCCCGTGGGACTCCGGTGGAACTTCATGGGACATCGATTTTGCAGGGCTTTTGAGAAAGAACTTGTCCATGACTTTCTCGACGTGGCCTAGTTCCACCAAGGTCCCACGGGACCTGTAGTACGTGGTCCTTCCGAGACCTCTTGCCATCGCCTCTTCTCGCCACTCTTTATCGAGTGCTCCTGAGCTCCCGAGAGACCGCAAAGCGTACAACGTGGTCCGGTCGCTCGGCAGTAACCCCGTCGCCTCGTCCGCAGGCTCGAAGGTTCCGACGCTTCGCTTGAATATGAAGCCGTCTTCTCCCACGCCGACGCTGAAGGTCAGCGCCCTTGGTAGCCAGCCTTCCCGGTCCTTACGGAGATGCATGTCGATCCGCCCGACGGTCTCCCGGTCGAACTTCTGAGGGTTGCGGAGCTCCCACATGGCATCGACGTAGTCGAGCTTTCGGCCCGAGCCTCGAGCGGTGTTGCCTTCCTTCGGAACGTGGTCGAGGAGGAGGACCGCGACTCCTCTGACCCGCGCCCGCTGCGGGTAGGCATCGCTCCAGCGTGCAATATCGGTCGAGCTGTTCTCGTCGAGGCCGGCCGCGCTGATACAGTTGATCCACGAGTCGATTACCACAAGGGATGGCTTGACTTCCTCGAGCAGCTCCTCGAACTCAGACGATGCATCATCTGATAATGGCATCGACGGGAACGGGTAATAGTAGAGGTGCTGCCGGACCTGGTCAGCTTTGGCTCCGAGATCCCGCAGGCGCTCGGAGATGATTCGTACTCCGTTCTCGAGGTCTAGGAGTAGGACCGGCTTGTCCTGGTCGATGACCTTCTTGACCAGCTGCAGGGCCTTGAACGTCTTTCCGGTCCCGCCGGCGGAGTAGATGCAGTGGACACGGCCAGCGTAGAGCTCCTCCGCGACCAGCATCTCCGGAGGCTCGATACCACTCTCGATAGGTTCTCCGAGGTCTATACGCTCGAAGCGGCCCGGACGTGAGGGCGGCTGAGAAGTCTCGGCAGCCTCGTCATCGCCGGCGCCTTTGATTCTGTAGGGAACTGCCTCACCTGGCACCGTATACGTCTCTGTGAGGCCACTGAGGGCCTTCCTGATAGTGTCCCGGAGATAGGTGCGGTGTTTATCCCACTTCTCCCGGGCGCACCCGGATCCACGCATTATCCGCTCTATTTGAACTTCGTCTTGTGTCCAGAATGCTAGCCGGCTTGCAAGGCTCAGGTCGCGCTCGGAGTTGCTCTTGAACTGGCCGCCGCCCCGGTAGACGATGCTGAACTCGGCGCCGTTCTTGGCGCTCTCAGCCAGCCGCACGACTTCGGCATCTGTTAGCGTCGATGCTGACATCGCCGGCGGCGTGGAATCCTGATCATTCCTGCGGAGGAATCCGTAAAACTCGTTGGCCGCGTCCTGGGCCTCACGGACCGGTGCATCTCGGACCACGTCGCCGGTCATAGTGAAGAAACGACCGGAGCTGTAGAGCTCGCCCGCGGCCCTGTTCGTACCCTTCGGGACCTCGGCCTTACAGATGATGTGAAAGCCGTTCCCGGACGGAGAGCGCTCCGTGTAGGAGTCGAATCGGTCTATCCAGCGTCGGGCCTGCTCCTCCGTAACGTCGTCTATATCCGCGCCGCAATATGGGTTGTCTGGATGGAAGACGAAGCCTACGCCGTCGAAGAAGTCGTCTTGCTCGAAGGCCTCGAGTGCCTTCTCAAAGGTGGTCCAGGTCGCAGGCGCCGTGCTGTCTGCCCGCCTGCGGTTGGCTTGATAAAGGATCTTCGTGGGCTTCCCGTCCCGGTGCTCTTTCTTCCACAGGACCCATGAAGACGAGGTCCTCAGCTCTTTGGGTATTTGGTACACTGAACTAGACGCGGACATTGAACTCCTTTCGCGTCAGCCTCGCGCCGCAGCTATCACCTGCGGCCTGTTTGACTACAACGATATGCATGTATGATTAGCCGGCCTCTTTGCCCTTCTGCTCTTCGCGGTCCAAGCGCGGCGTTTCTTCCGGAGGGTTCATAGCTTCGTCAAACACCCTTGCCACGAGTTCTACCGGTGAGGAGGCGCCACGGTGGTCTAACTCCTCGTTGACAGCAAGGATGGCCGTTTTTGCCATCGTGCGCTGATGTGCCTCTTTGAGTTGTGCTTTTTTGTCATCTTTGTGTCTCTTGAAAAGCTCCTCGCGGGTTTGCGGCTTGGTGAACTGCGCCAGTTCGAGAGCTGTCTGCTGTAACTCCTCCACCGATGCGCCCTCAGCTTCACGGCGAAAAGAGTCGGAGCCAGCTGTCTCGAGCGCGCGTTTGGCCGTCATCCTTGGACGCCTCGTAGTCGAGGCCTCAGCTTTTCCCGCGGCGAGAGCCGGCTCTGCGTAGAACTCTTCTACGTCTACTTCTAGAGCCCTCGCTAGCTTTCTTAGGGTTGATGGACGCGGCTTCCTGTGTCCCAGTTCTATTTGATTGATGGTGTCTGCTGCGACGCCGCTCATCTCTGCCAGCTCTCTCAGTGTGAGTGCGCGTCTCTCGCGCAGTTCGGCCAGCCGGTCCATAAGCCTCCTGTCGTCGTGGGCCTCGTCTCGTGCATTCTATAGACAAGACGTAGTTTCTGCAAGGGAAACGCGGAAAAAACCTGGACGGAAGTCTCGACAAAGTAAAGGAAGTATAGATAATAAGGACAGAACATCGACAACGACCAAGGAGGCCGCCGAGGACCAACGACAGCAGGTTAGTTCGAAACCTAAGTAACCGCAAGCGCAAGTGACGAGTAAGGAGTACAGAGTTAATGACTTTCCGGATGGACGTCAAGATCGATAGGGTGCTCGAGGATGGCACCTATCCCGCGATCCTCGACAACGTCGAGGAAAAAGAGACCAAGTTTGGCGAGCGTCTTATGTGGACGTTCCGCATTCCTAGTGAAGAGGACGTGACCGTGGTCGGCTTCACGAGCATGAGCCCTTCCACTAAGGCCAACGCTTACACTTGGGCTGCCGTCATCATGGGTGAGATCGACCCCAGGATCGGGTGGGGTCCGGATGATGTAATCGGCGGCAATTGCCGTGTAAGTCTTGGCACCTATGAGGATGCCCAGGGTGTTGAGAGGAATAAAGTCGAGAAGGTCCTCAAGCCGAGCTTAACAAAGCAGGCACCGGCAGATATCCACCGTCATATCCAGGCGGTCAAGGAAGCTGGCGGCTATGTCGAGGGCGAGAACGAACCGGACCCCACCGAGTAATTAATCATTGAGCCGGGCGAGTGTTCGCGCACTCCCCGGCCCTGGCCCACAGAAAGGATGAACCGCATCGCGAGAGGCCACGTGTCTAGCTGACAGCAGTCAGCCACCATCGGGCCGGGGTCCTTCGGGGTCCCGGCCTTTATAATGCCTCGACCTACGGATTACCCTGTAGTTGGTCGTATAGAAGAGATGAATGTACCGAGGCGCTTCTACGTATAGACGTATAGAGGGCGCTCTCGATCGCCTCGGGATCAATGGTGCGAGCACTCCGATGGGTGCGATCGAGTTGCTTAGCCTGGAGGTCCGGGAGGGTACCGAGAGGTTAGCAGCCGGGCTCCACGACGTTGCAGCAGCCCTTCGTGGAGAACAGGCGTAAAGGGTCGTATACCGAGGGGAGCTGATCTT
>DASQWQ010000149.1:0-3902 GCA_035640175.1 Rubrobacter sp.
GGGTAACCGCGGCAAGGTGAGGAAGCTGATCGAGGAGGGCAGGATGAAACCCGCCGGCTTGCGGGAGGTGGAGCGTGCCAAAGCCGAGGGCCGCTGGGAGCAGTAGTCTAGTTGCAGCGGCGAATACTATAACCGAAGAACGACGCCTCAAACGGCACATTGGGACGATCGCCCGGTGGAGCACCGGGTCCGAGCACATGGTCGCCTTCACGGGCGCTGGCATCAGCACCGACTCGGGTATCCCCGACTTTCGCGGCCCTGAGGGGGTGTGGACACGGCGCGATGCCGGCCTGCCGGCACCAAGGTGGCGGGTTCCGCCGGGTGAGGTAGCGCCCAACGCATCCCACCTGTCTCTCTTCGAACTCCAGCGGCTCGGCAAGCTCCGGTTCCTCATCACGCAGAACACCGACAACCTCCACCGCCGCTCCGGCCTCAACCCCGAGTTCTTGGCCGAGTTACACGGTAATGGGCAGCTCTTACGCTGCCTCGACTGCTACCGACTGTACACCAGGCAGGAGGTAGGGTGGGACAGGGGTCGGTGGGGCCCGGCCTACCGCACCCAGAAGCCGGTGCCAGGCCAGCCGGAGTGCGCCGACTGCGGTGGGCGGCTCATCTCCTCGGTGGTGAACTTCGGAGATCCGTTGCCGGAGACAGAGTTGATGCTGGCCGACCACCACGCCCGCCGCTGCGACCTGATGCTCGTCCTCGGCTCCTCGCTCATGGTGCAGCCGGCGGCCTCGCTCGTAGGCCTGGCACTCAGATCCGGGGCCCGGGTGGTTCTGGTCAACCGGGGCAAGACACCCTACGATAGGGCGGCGACGCTGCGGGTGTGGAGGGGTATCGGTGAGGTGATCCCGCCTGCGGTCGAGCGGGTGAGGGAAGCAATCGGGGATCAGAAAGAGTAGAGACGAGATCCTGTAAGCACTCCTTCTCGTAACGCTTGAGAGACGATCGTACTGTAGAGTAGCGTTGTGACAGAAGGGGCAATAGAACAGGGTCGAAGTGTCGACGGTGCAAGCCAGCGCCTTGCCTACTGGCTCGCTTGGGCTACATGTGCGCTCTCCTTGACGCTCACAGCCCTCAACTTCCTTCTCTTAGCACTGCATGTGAGCTTGAATACCCCCGCCTACGTCTTCTGGCCCGAGTTGACCTCCCTTGCGGTGGGTTACTCGGTGATCGGCGCTATCATCGCTTCGCGCCTGCCCAACCATCCGATCGGCTGGATCTGTTGTGCAATTGGACTTATTGCGGCGGTGGACCACTTCGCTGGCGAGTACGCCGTGTACGCTCTACTGGCGCATCCGCACGGGCTTTTGGGCGGTAGGGCGATGCTTTGGCTCCAGGGTTGGTTCTGGATGCTATTCATCGGCCTCATCGTGTTCTTGCTCCTACTGTTCCCGACTGGCCGGTTGCCCAACAGGCGCTGGCGCACTTTCACGTGGGTGAGTGTGGCCGTGATTTCAGCGGCGGTGATATGGTCGTCGGCCATCTCGCCGGATGTCGGCTTCAATGCGCCTCCCTCCCCGGTTCAACTCTCTGTACTTCTTCTCGGGGAGTCGCGGCAGGCTCCGTGATTGTGGGGCGGCGCAATGCGAGGGGGGTAGAGCTCCAGCAGATCAAGTGGCTGCTCTATGTTGGGCCGTTGTTCTTTATCGCCGCTGGCCTCCATATCGGCTTCTACTACTTTCGGTTGGCAGAGAGGTCGTGGGGGTTGTGGGCTAGTTATTTGCTCGTGGCAATCGGTGGCTTGGGCGGCCCCATAGCCATAGGTATAGCGATCTTGCGCTACCGGCTCTACGAGATAGACATCCTCATAAACCGTACCTTCGTCTACGGCTCACTCACGGCTACGCTGATCGTCCTCTACTTCGGTGGCATCGTAGTGTTGCAGAGAGTCTTCGTCTTGCTTACCGGCCAGCAGTCCACCCTCGCGGTCGTGGCCTCCACTCTAGCCATCACCGCTTTGTTCAGCCCTCTGCGCCGCCGTATCCAAGGTTTCGTCGATCGGCGCTTCTACCGTAGGAAGTACGATGCGAGGAAGACTCTGGAGGCCTTTTCCGCGAAGTTGACGAGCGAGACGGACCTCGATGCCTTGACCGACGATCTCATAGAGGTGGTCAGGGAGACGATACAACCGGCGCACGTGAGTTTGTGGCTGCGTCCCGAGAGGGCTTCTAAAGGCCGGCAGACGGACTAGCGACACTTGTTCACCCGAGTGCGTGGACATGGCCTCTTTTTCCGAAGTGGAGGCGGGGAATCGACCCGAGCCCGCGATCGGGTCGGCTCCAGGTTCAGGCGAGAGGCTCCGAGGGCTGATGTACCGGCTTATCCTGCGGCGGTGCCATAGTCGTAGGTGGGCAGGGGGCCGCCGGCGTCCCTGATTATGTAGCCTTCGAACATCCGCTTGACTACGTTGGGCTCGACCCCCGCTATGTCGTTGTGCATACCAGGGTCCTGCTCCACGTCATAGAGTTTGGCGTCGGCGCCCTGGTTGGTGCTGAACATGACGTAGCGGTCGTCGCGGGCCCAGACATGGTCGTTGTAGCCGATCGTAAAGTGGGGTCTCGCCTCGGGCTTCCCGCCTCCGAGCACGACGGAGAGGTCCTGGCCGTCCAGTTCCTGCCTAGGTTCGATCCCGAGGAACCCGAGTATCGTTGGCGCGACGTCGTGGGTGGAGGCGTAGTAGCCGCTCGTCTGTCCAGCCCCCTTGCCTTCAGGGTGCCTTATATAGAACGGAATGTCGGTAACCTCGGGCCAGAGCACGTTGTCCGGCTTGCCCGTGTAGCCGTGCTCGCCGTGGGCGACGCCGTGGTCGGAGAGGAGTATGAGGAGCGTGTTATCGAAGAGGCCTAGCTCTTCCATTTTGTCGAGGAAGCGCCCCAACCAGCGGTCCGTCATGGTGACCTCAGCCGAGTAGCGCGCCTTCATTCTCTCGAGCTCCCTCGGCAGCAGGTAGCTGCTCGGACCGTAGATCACCGAGAACGGCTCCTTGAGGTTGTAGGGCTCGTCGTCGTACATCTCGAGGTACCTCTCGGGCGGGTCCCAGGGCTCGTGCGGATCGTAGCTGTCCACGGTAAGGAAGAAAGGCCCACCCTTGCTCAAGACTTCGAGGTAGTCCGCGGCCTGGGAGAAGACCATGGGTGAGAACCAGTCGGCCTCCGTCTTACGCTCCTTCACGTTGGCGAAGTACTGGCGCATCTGGCCCGTCATGGCTGGGATGTTGCCCTTGAGAAGGGCCTGGGCGACCTTGTCTTTCGGGTATGTCCACGCCGGCCTGTAATTGTCAGTGGTCTGGCCGCGGAAGAAGTCGAAGACGTCGAAGCCACGATGAATGTTGTAAGAGGGCTTGAACTGGTGCATGTTGTCCGTCACGAAGTAGGTTCCGTACCCCGCCGCCTGCATCATCTCGGCGAGCGTCGTCTGGTAGTTGGGTATCGGTTCCCAGCCCTGCAGGATTATGTCCTCACCCTTGGGCGGTACCCAGTCTCTGAAAGGCCAAGTCCTGAGGCCCGTGTGTATGGCCCTCCTAGCACAGATCGTCGGTATGGACTCAGGGTATGCCTTGGTAAAAAGCAAGCTATCTTTGGCGAGGGCATCAAGGTTGGGGCTCCGGATCTTATCGTTGCCGTAGACGCCGATGTGATCCTTCCTCAGGCTGTCGATGATGATAAGCACCACGTTAGTATCCTCTTTGACGCCGGGGGGATCGAGCGTGATGTTGCGGATGCGCTCTGGGAGGTCGCAGCCTGTAGTACCGATCAGCGTCGCCCCGGCCATCCCGGCGCCGGTCATCTTGAGGAAGTCTCTGCGGGTCAGCGTGCGTTTTCTCACGAAGCAAGAGCGTACTACGCAACAATGTGACCTACAAGCCGAACGGGCGGGCCGTCACCGTGAACCGCGCC
>DASQWQ010000150.1:0-3284 GCA_035640175.1 Rubrobacter sp.
GTACCAGGCAGCCTGCCCCCGTTGGTCCTGATCTTGACCATCCTGTACGAGCTTGGGCACCTAGCCGCTGGCGACCTACTGATCGAGCCCGACGAGCAGTCCGAGGAGAACGACCAGCATGCTGAGCAGGCAACGTTTAAGACCCTTCCCCTCAAGAAAGGGAAGAAGCTCGCACGAGGATACCCATTTGTCGAAGAGTCACTCCGGGAGCGCGAAGCCAATCTGAGGGCTTCGTATGCTCTCTTCGCCGGCTGCCTGGGTGACGATAGTCCCTACGCCCACGATATGTACGACGTGCTATGAGTGCGGCCTAACACCAGGCTCTCGTGCTTGGCAGTGTAAGCTTCGTGGCGTTCATCTTCTTCTTGTGTTTTCTCCTTCCATCGAGATCCATCGAGAAGGACCAAGTTCAGCGTCTTTGGAGCGTGCAACCTGCTGTTTGTGGCGCTGATGTTCGGCGCCGTAGCCTTGGTCGACCTCTCCGGAGGACGTGCGGAGATTATGGTTGCAGTTATGACAGAGTTGCCGGTGGTACTCATAGTAGCGTGGGTATGCCTCGTCTTGACAGGCGGTCTGCCCGCCCAACTCCCGGCGGAGCCGGTGGCGCGCAGGCCCTGGCTGCGGGCGATACTTGGGTCGGCACCACTCGTCCTACTACTTTCGGTGGGTCTTGCTACCGTCGGAGGACTCCTCTGGCCATCTCCGGCCTTACGGGTTTCTGCTCCCGCACCAACCCAGTTTTTCGTATTGAAGGGTTTGATCATGGCCCCTGAGGGACTCTACTCGGGCGTTGCTGCAGTGGTCTTTGTGATGGCCGGGCAGGCACCAGGGCTCAAACGACGCTGTCTACTTCAAGAACCTCGCCTTCTCCGTGGGTGTGGTGTGCATAGACTTGATAGCGTTGGAATCCACGGCCTTTGCCGGCTTGAGGGTCTGGCTCTCCGGAGAGGGCCGGCGAGTGATCCTTGAGACGCTGAATACCCTGGAGGCATGCCTGGCCATCTCTTGCATCCTCGTTTTCACCGCCGGACTTTCCTTACGGTATACGCCTGCCGTGGCCACGACGCTCCTGCACAGGCTTCAGACAGGATGGCTGAGTACCCAGGAACACTTCGAGTCCCTCGAATGGCGCCGTCAGCGCCGGTGCGGCAGATCGGTTGACCTACGCATCCGACGCCGTCGTAGAGGTGTGCCGCATAAAGGGTTTGTCAGAGTCGGACACCCTTCTTCTCTGCCGGGCCTGAGGGCGCACCCGGACGGACCCAACGTCGTGCTCGTAGAAAGCGGCAGGAGGGACCACCTCGGCGCTTACGGTAACGGCTGGATCAGGACCCCCAACCTCGACGCTCTGGCCAAAGAGAGCCTGCGCGCTTCAGCAGACCCCACCCCGAGTCTCGACAGAAGCGCCTCGACCGGGCGCACGCTGGCGCAGAGCCGCAAGCTGGATCCGGCGGTGCAGATAGTATCCAAGAGAGCCCGCCGTCTGGAAGACCTGCGCCGCAACTGGCCTAATCCTGAAGGTGCCTCTGAAACTGAACTCAAGAAGCGCACACTAGCGAACTCTACAACCAGCGCCCGAGGTGGCTTGAGGACATTGCCGGGGTGAGCCTCGACGGCGTCCCCAAGTATCCCGTACACGTTGCACATCATTGCGGCCGAAGGATCGACCCTTCGGGCTCTTGATCTCTCGGGCACCGTAGTCTTGCGCCAATTGAAATACTGGCAGCAGTGGTTTATACACCATAAGGACGTCCTCCGCGACGATAGATTTGTCGGAGGTCTGCGCACAGTAGCTACGATGGGAGGGTATGCTGCAGCGTCACAGCAAAGACCAGGCACGGTCCTTTGAGAACAGGGACGCCGCGAAGAACAAGGGCTTGCTATCTGCCGACAAGATGCTCTTTGTCGGTGTAAAATGGTAACAAGATGCGACTAATTATCTCCGAGAAAGCAAATACTGCGAAGAAGATCGCCCAGTTCCTCTCTGAAGGGTCTATCAGGGAAGGCAAGCACCGCTCCGTGCCGCACCACACGTTTACGTGGAAGGGGGAGGAGACGGTCTCGGTCGGCCTGAAGGGGCACGTCCTCAACCCGGAGTATCCCGAGGAATACTCGAACTGGCAGAAAGTCGAGCCGCGGGAGCTCATAGACGCAGAGATCCTGAAGGCCGTCTCGGGGAAGGGTGTGGCCCAGGCAGTAACGTCGCTTGCGAAGAAGTCGGACAGGGTGGTCATCGCCACGGACTTCGACCGTGAGGGGGAGTTGATCGGCGTCGAAGCCCTCTCCCTGGTCTTCGGGGCGAACCCGAAGCTCATGGACAACGTCGAGCGTGCCCGCTTCTCCGCCCTTACGCCGGGCGAGGTCGGCCGCGCCTTCGACGAGCTTATGGAGGTCTCCAACGACCTGGCCGACGCCGGAGAAGCGCGGCAGGACATAGACCTGATCTGGGGTGCGACCCTGACCCGCTGGGTCTCACGCGCCACAAAGCGCTACGGGAGCGCCTTCCTCTCGGTAGGACGCGTCCAGTCACCGACGCTAGTCCTTATAGCCGACCGCGAGCGCGAGCGGCGAGCCTTCGTCCCTGTGCCTTACTGGGAGCTGGAGGTACACCTGAAAAACGGTGAGCCGTTCACCGTTCGCCACCAGACCGATCGCTTCGAGGAGGAAGCGAGGGCGAAGAGCGCCTACGAGAACGTCGCCGAGACCGCGACGGTCGTTGAGGTCCAGCAGAAGTCCGCGACCCGCAGGCCGCCAACACCGTTCAACACCACAGCCTTCCTGACGGCGGCCGCGAGCATTGGGATCAGCCCCTCCAGGGCGGCCCGTATAGCCGAGGACCTGTACACTGACGGCTACATCTCCTATCCCAGGACGGACAACACCGTCTACCCGCGCTCGCTCGACCTGCGCGAGGTGCTCGGGTACCTGGACCGGGTCGAGGGGGTCGGACAGCACGCACAGAGGCTACTCTCCCAGGAGAAGCTCTCGCCCACGCGCGGGAAGAAGGAGACGACGGACCACCCCCCGATCTACCCGACCGGCTACGCGTCGAAGAAGTCGATGCGGGACGACCGGTGGAAGATCTACCAGCTTGTGATACGGCGCTTCCTCGCCACCCTCTCCGCCCCAGCGAAGACGCTGCGCACGACGCTGCGCTTCGACTCGGGCGGCGAACCGCTCGTCACGGGCGGGACGGTCGTCACGAAGGAGGGTTGGCTCGGCGTCTACCCTTACAGCAGGCGCGCGGACGAGGAGATCCCGGACCTCTCCGAAGGCGACGTCGT
>DASQWQ010000151.1:0-4893 GCA_035640175.1 Rubrobacter sp.
TTTCAGGGAGGTTCTGGAGTCCAGGATCCCTGTTTTGCGTGCGGTGCGGGACCCTGCCAGGCTCCTCGACCTTCCGCCGGAAGAGGTGTTGCCGAACATCGCCAGGAGGTATCTCTCGACATTCGACGATCTTGCCACCCAAAGAATGGCGCGGTTGCTCGTTGGAGAGGCCATGAGGCGGCCTGAGGTCTCTGAGGTGTTCGGCAACGCGGTGATCAAGAGGGTGCTCGGATTTCTGAAGAGTTACATGGCGCGCCAAGTCGAGCTAGGCAGGCTCAGGCCGCACGACGTGCGGGCTAGCGCCAGGGCGTTTATAGGGATGCTTCTCCCCCAGGCGGGGGGCAAGATGTTCTTCGCGGCCATAAGAGAGGACGGCCTCACCGACGAGGAGCACACAGAGGCGTTGGTCGGCATCTTCTTGCGGGGTCTCGAAGGGAAGGAGGACAAAGGGTGAATGCCATAGAGGTCTCCGGATTGACCAAGAGGTACGGCCGGGTCGCAGCGGAGATTATCGCCGGGTACGTGCTCGGCTTTCTGGGGCTCGCGACCTCCCAGGCGATCGCGGGACTGGCAGAGGCGATCTGGCTCTTCGAACTGGACTACGACGAGGAGACGCTGGTGATGCTGTTCGCGGTTGTGTGGCTCCTGGCCATAGCCTCCGTAATGCCCGGCATCTTCATCTCCACGTTCGCCCGCCACGAGGACCAGGTCTTCCCGTTCGTGTCGCTGATCATACTCCCTTCTGTCTTCTTCTCGGGTCTACTCGTCGATGTGGAGGAGCTGCCAACCTGGGCCGATTGGCTGGGTCACGCGTTTCCGCTTTTCTGGGCCAACGATGTGATCCAGGACGTTATCGAATCAGGCTGGACGTTCGAGGCCGTGCAGGGGAGCCTAGCCGTGCTCGTAGCCTACAGCGTGGCGGTGCTCCTCCTCGCCTCCCTGACGCTCCGGGAGATCGAGTAGGAGTTGTGAAGTTGGAATTTTGAGTTACGAGTTGGAGAAGGCGTGGAGCAAGCGGACAATTCTAAACTCCAAATTCGACATTACAAACTCAAGAAGGAGAGACAGATGAACGGGCCGGAGAACGGTGACCCTAGGCTGATACTACCCTTCACCGCGATAGACAGGGGTGCCCTGGCCGTGGCCGGCGGCAAGGCGGCGAACCTCGGCGAGCTGGTCCTGGCCGGCTTTCCTGTCCCAGCCGGGTTCTGTATTACTACGGCGGCCTACGACCTGGTGGCGGCAGATGCCGGGCTGGAGCCCACCCTAGCCGCACTGGCCGGGACGCAGCCTGAGGACACGGCGCGTCTGGCTGAGCTCGCTAAGGAGGCGAGATCCTGCCTCTCGGATGCAAGCGTCCCCGACGTTCTAGGGCGGGTCATCGCCGAGGCGTACGGAAAATTGGGAGACGGCGCGCCCGTTCCTGTGGCCGTCCGTTCCTCGGCCACGGCTGAGGACCTGCCCCAGGCGAGCTTCGCAGGCCAGCAGGATACGTATTTGAACGTCGTTGGCGTCGAGTCCGTGCTCGACGCTGTGCGGCGCTGCTGGGCCTCGCTGTGGACGGACCGCGCCGTCACCTACCGGACTACGAACGGGATCGACCCACACAGCGTGCGCCTCGCCGTCGCCGTGCAGCAGATGGTCGACGCGTCGGTCGCCGGCGTCCTGTTTACCGCGAACCCGGTCACGGGGAAACGCAGACAGACCGTCATAGACGCAAGCCCAGGCCTCGGCGAGGCTGTCGTCTCGGGGAGGGTCAACCCTGACCACTTCGTCGCGAATACCGCGACCGGAGAGATTGTCGAGCGCCGCCTGGGAGACAAGCGCGTCGCCATCATGGCCGGTTCGGGCGGCGGCACTGAACGGGTCGAGCTCGATGCGGGCGAAGATAGGGCTTCCCTCTCGGATGGTCAGGTCCTGGCACTGGCGAGGCTGGGTGCGCGGGTTGAGGAGCATTATGGGACGCCTCAGGACACGGAGTGGGCGATCGAGGACGACGGTGGGATCTGGCTTCTGCAGGCACGCCCGATCACGACCCTCTTCCCATTGCCGGAGAGAGCTCCGACGAACGACGAGGATCTTCGAGTTTACTTCTCTTTCAGCGTCGCTCAGGGCGTCTACCGCCCGCTGACCCCGATGGGTATACAGGCGTTCCGCCTCATAACCTCGGCGCTTGCCACGCTTGCAGGCCGTCCATCGCGCGACCCCTACGAAGGCGCGGCCTTCTTCGCCGAGTCTGCCGGACGTATCTTCGCGGACATAACGCCCGTGCTGCGTAGCGAACAAGGACGGGGGCTCTTCGAGTGGGCGATGCGACACATGGAGGCACGGACAGTCCCTATCGTCAGACACCTGGCGGCAGATCCCCGCCTGGCCCCAGTACCGACGTTCATTCGGCCCGTCCTCCACGCCGTCCTCTCGGTCTTCGTGCGAGGGCGCATCCCGCTGCGATTCGTAGAAGCACTCGCACGCCCGGAGAAGGCGAGGGCCCGCGCGGCGCGTGTCGAGGCGCAGTTTCGTGCGGCGGACGACGTACCCCCCGATGCCGGAGCCGCCGAGCGCCTCTCAGCCGCCGAGAGACTGCTGCGTAGCGGTCCGCCGGACATGCTGCCCAACGTACCCCCGGTCTTCGCCGCCGGTCTCGCAGCCAATGCTCTCGCCGGAAAGCTACTAGGAGGTCTCGCCAGCGAAGACGAAAGGCGGGTGGCGATGCGCGCGCTCCCGCACAACCCGACGACGGAGATGGACCTTGCGCTCTGGGCGCTCGCCAAAGAAGCGCGTGCAGATCCGGACATCGCCAGAATGTTGAGCGAAACTCCACCGGAGCGCCTGGCAGAAGACTATCGCGGCGGCTCTCTGCCCCCGAAGCTCCAGACGAGTTTGGCAGATTTCCTACGCCTCTACGGGCATCGCGGGGTGGCGGAGATCGACCTCGGCCTGTCCCGCTGGTCGGAGGACCCGACCTACATCATGGGCGTGCTGGCGAACTATCTGCGCCTGGACGACCCGCAAGCAGCCCCCGACGTACAGTTCGGACGGGCGACACGAAAGGCCGAAGAGATGGTCGGCGAGTTGATCCGTCGCGCCGCCAACAAAGGCCGTATGCGCGGTGCTACCGTCCGGTTCCTGCTGGGACGTGCCAGAGAGCTATCAGGACTACGGGAGATGCCCAAGTTCTGCATCATCCTGCTCATGGCACGGGCCAGAGAGCTACTTTGGACCGTAGGTGCAGAGCTGGCCGAAGCCGGGCGTCTGCAGGGCGCGGGGGACATCTTCTTCCTCTCCGTGCCAGAGGCGTGGGCGGTTCTGGCGGGCGAAGACCTCCGCCCCCTGGTCAGCGAGCGCCGCGCCGTTTACGAGCAGGAGTTAAGGCGCAGACACGTGCCGCGCCTCCTCCTCTCCGACGGTACCGAACCGACCGCAGGGACACACCATGCGACCGGGGCGGATGGTGCCCTGCGCGGCACGCCGGCCTCTGGTGGTGTGGTGACGGAGAGGGCGCGTGTGATCCTGGACCCGGGTGAGGCCAGCCTGGAGCCGGGTGAGATCCTGGTAGCACCCTCGACAGACCCCGGTTGGACGCCCCTCTTCCTCACCGCAGGGGGCCTCGTGATGGAGATGGGTGGGCCGATGTCCCACGGCGCCATCGTGGCCCGCGAGTACGGCATCCCTGCCGTCGTCGGTGTGCCAGACGCCACAGAACACATCGAGACAGGACGGCGGATCACCGTCGACGGATCTGCCGGCGAGGTCACGCTTGATCTGGAAGGCGCGGAGTCGGTGTGAGATAAGTCGCTTTTTAGCGGACACACACCGACGCCCAAAGTTGCGGCCTGCTAGAGAGCGAGCCCTGTCAGTCGTAGCGGACAGGCAGGGAGAAGCGCGGGTCGTCGTGCAGATCCCAGTACCCGTCGCGCAACCGCCGGGTCACAGCACCGGGCTCCCCGTTACCCACGGCCCCGCCGTCCACCGTCGTGACCGGGATGACCCCACCCGCGGTGCTCGATAGGAAGACCTCGTCGGCGCGCCTGAGCTCGTCGGCCGGGACGGGGCGGGCCTCGAGCTGAATGCCGTGTTCGGCGGCGAGCTCGATTATGGTCTTGCGGGTGATACCTTCGAGGACACCGCGGTCAGGGGTGGAGATAGTATCGTTCTTCACGGCGAAGACGTTGAAACCAGGGCCTTCGACGACGTTGTCTTCAGCGTCGACCAGGATCACCGTCTCCCCTCCCCGGTCGTAGGCTTCGAGGAGCCCGGTCTCGAGGTCGAGCCAGTGGTAGTTCTTGACGGTCGGATCCACGGACTCTGGTGCTATGCGCTGCTTACTGCCGATTTCAGCATACAGTCCCTGCTCCTGTTTGTCGGGGTCTGCAATCCAGATGAAAGGCACGACGAAGGCGTAGAAGCGGTTGTCGCAGTCACGCGGGTCGCGTGAGCCGGGTCTGGGGATCCCACGGGTGCAGATGATCTCGGCGTAGGCGTTGCGCAGTCCGCTCAGGCGCACGCACTCGACGAGGATGTCCCGGATCTCACTCCGGTCGTATGGCGGACTCAGACGCAGATGCTCCATCGAGCGCTCGAAGCGGTCGAGGTGGTCCTCGAGACGGAAGAAGCTGCCACGCCAGACGTGGGCCACGTCATAGGTCGCGTCCGAGCGCAGGAAACCCCAGTCGAGGATCGGGACGCGCGCCTCCGCGACGGGTACGAACTGCCCATCGACGAAGGCCGCGCCGTCCGCGTAAGATCCGTGATCCTTCGCCGTCCTCTCGTCCTTCTCTATCTTCTCCATGTCCATCTTTACCTCACTCTCTCCAAGCTCTGCGCCATCTTGCGATAACCGCTCCTGGTTGTCCAGCGACGCAGGGCGAGAACCCTCGAAAGTAAGGCCGATCT
>DASQWQ010000152.1:0-34134 GCA_035640175.1 Rubrobacter sp.
GAGTAGTTGTCCATCAACTCCTGAAAAAATGCCTGGAAGGCTTCCTCTCTTCCCCCCGGGATCTGGTCCGGCAGGCCCTCAAGCGTGGCACGGTTGTCTCTTATGTTCTGTTTGAGCACGTCGGCCGAATCACCGAAGTACTCCTGGGCCAGGTTCATCGTCCGTTGCTGGACCTCGCGCCTGGACTCCTGGATGCCCTGATTTAATTTCTCCAACGCCTCTGTCTGCCTCTCGGTCACCTATCTCTCCTCTCTGAGCAGTATTTCTTGACTTTACTTCCCTGCTTCCCTCTCACACGGTCCTTACGCCTATCATGTTCCCTTCGTCGTCGAATACCTGCTCGATGGCATTCCCCGACTCGTCCCTCACCCGACTCACCATCCGGCCCTCTTCGTCCACGTACTCTTCCTCCACCGGCAGGCTGCCTACGTTGCCAACCAGCTCTTCGCCCACTATCTCGCCGTTTTCGTTCAAGGTGATCTCGATGATGTCTCCGGCCTGGTCCACCGCGCGCTGCACGATCTGGCGCTTTCCGTTGGCGTTTTCGTCGATCACGCCGTCGGGTTGGGCCTGGTCTCCGTTGGCGCTTCCGACTCTGTCGGCAGCCTGGCCCACGGCTTCTCCCGCGTCTTGAGCGGCCTGTCCGGTTTGATCGGTAGCCTGTCCGGCAGCGTCCTGTATCTGCTGGGCTGCGCCTCCAGCGGTCCCCTGAGCCTGCTCCGTGGCGTGCTGCGTTTGGTCAGTCGCCTGTCCAGCCGTGTCCTGTACTCCTTGCGCATCCTGTACATCTTGATCGGGCGCCTGCCCCTCGGCATCCTGCGCCTCTCCTTGCGCGGCCTGACCGGCCTCGTCTGTTGCCTGCTCCGACGTGCCACCAGCCTCTTCCGTGGCCTGATCCGCGACTTGTCCCGCCCGATCCGTAGCTTGCCCGGCAGCGTCGCTCGCGCCTTCAGCCGCCTGTTCCGCCGTATCTCCAACTCCCTCGGCTACCTCGCTCGCACTCTCCGCGGCCTGTCCGACTCCCTCACCAGCTTCCTGAGCCGCCTGGCCCGCGCCTTCTCCGGCCTCTTGCGCAGCTTGCCCGGCTCCCTCGCCAGCCTCCTGGGCAGCCTGACCAGCACCTTCGCCCACTTCTCCGGCAGCCTGCCCAGCACCCTCGCCTACTTCTTGAGCTGCCTGGCCTGCGCCTTCGCCTACCTGCTGAGTGGCCTCTCCGGCTCCCTCACCGACATCTTCCACAGCCTCGCCCGTGCTTTCGACGGCCTCGCCCGCGCCCTCGCCTACGTCCTCGACGGCCTCTCCGGTGCTCTCTACGGCCTCTCCAGCTCCCTCTCCAACGTCTTCGACTGCCTGTCCGGTGCTCTCTACGGCTTGGCCCGCGCCCTCGCCCACGTCCTCTACCGCGGACTCGGCACCCTCGCCGACGCTTTCCACCGCTTCGCCGGTGCTCTCGACTGCCTGCCCGGCGCCTTCGCCCACGTCCTCGACGGCGGAGCCAGCACCTTCGCCCACGTCCTCGACGGCAGATCCCGCACCAGAGCCGACGTCTTCCACCGCGGAGCCCGCACCGGAGCCCACATCTTCGACCGCGGAACCGGCGCCTTCACCGACATCCTCCACCGCAGAACCGGCGCCCGAACCGATGTCTTCTACTGCGGAACCCGCGCCTTCACCTATATCTTCGACGGCGGAGTTGAGCCCTTCGCCCACGAGATCCCCCGCGCCGGAGCCGATGTCTTCCACGGCGGAGCCAGCACCCTCGCCGATGTCCTCCACCGCCGAGTTGAGGCCTTCGCCGACCAAGTCGCCGGCGCCCGAACCGATGTCCTCGACGGCGGAGTTGAGTCCCTCGCCTACCAGATCGCCGGCTCCCTCACCTATATCTTCGACGGCGGAGTTGAGCCCTTCGCCCACGAGATCCCCCGCGCCGGAGCCGATGTCTTCCACGGCCGAGTTCAGGCCTTCGCCCACGAGTTCACCTGCGCCCTCACCCACGTCCTCCAGGGCCGAACCCGCGCCGGATCCGACATCCTCGACCGCTGAGCCGACGCTTTCGACCAGCTTCTCGATGATCTGGGGGTTACGGTCTATGGTGGTGAGGACCCGGTCGAGGATGGCGGTGACGTTGTCGAGGCGCACCTTCAGGAGGGCCTGCGCCTCGACGCCCTTTATGACGAGCTTGACCCTGCCGAGGTACACGTCGGCCCCGACCGAGAGCTCTACCAGATCGAGCACCTTGGCGTGAAGCGACACCTGCGCTCGCAGGTCGTTGAGCTCGAAGTTGATCTCGTCGACCTTGACGACGGGAACGTCGAGCAACACGTCGGGGATCTTGCCGTTCATTACGGCGTCTTCGTCATCGTACTCCAGCGTATAGTCCGCGTACGCCTGCTCCGGCACCGTCCTGTCGCCGGGTATGTTGTTCGCGAACCGGTACTCCTCGTTCTTCTGAACCGAGGTACGGGGATCGTTCTTCCGTACTGGGGCGTTGGGCGCGATCTCCTTCGACAACGCCTCCTCGTTGGTCTCTAGCGACGCCGCCTCGTTACCCTGCTGTCCTTGCTGCGTCTGGCCGTCCGCTCCCTGCTCGTTCGATCGCTGATCTTGAGCCTGCTGTCCCTGAGATCCCTTATCGTCCGACTGCTCGGCGTTGGTCGCCTGGTTCGCGCTGTTGGGTGCCACTCTCCCGATCCCTCCGTCCCGCGTCATTTGTTGCCAGCGAGCTTTATGTTCCGCATCCTCACCGGAACGAAACCACGGCCGTGATCTAGCCGCATACCCGCTCTCTTAGTATCTCTCGTAGTATATAGCCTTTGTATAGCCTTTGTATTTTTTAGACCCTGGAAGTTTAGACGCTGGAAGACCGCTTCGGGTTACGCTGGGAAGGCGCCACGTTTTCGTCGTGGGGGGTGCGGAAGACGAGCGGAACGTGGCCTAGACGAACTTCTTGTACACCCCTATGTTCGAGGTGTCGCGGACGCCGAGGGCTTCTTTGAGCTCGCCAAGGCTGGCACCCCTTCGCAGCAACCTTATGGCGAAGGTGTGGCGCAGGTTCATAGGGGAGACGCGCCACATTCCGACCTGGTCGCAGCGTTTCCAGATCGCGTTTTGCAACGTCTTCGAGGTCGTGACGGGACGGGCTGCGCGGGCGACGATCAGCTCCGGCGTCTGGTCGTCACGCGTACCGAGGTAGCGGAGGAGGGCCTCTACCGTCTCTCCAGAGAGGCGCCGTACGCGCGGGGCGAGGTGGGAGCCGGGACCGCCGAGGTGTACCTGGGCAGCTTCGAGGTCGACATCGCTCTTGAGGAGAGCACGGACCTCGCTCACCGTCACCCCCGTGTCGAGCATGAGCCTTATGACCGCGGCGTCGCGGGCTTCGTCGCGGGTGGTCAGGGGGAAGGAGAGGAGCTGGTCCACCTCATCTTCTTCCAGGAAGACTATCCGCTGGTCGAGAGGCTGGTGCATCGGTTCGATGGGGTCGAAGTCTATGTCGGCGCCCGTGGAAGTTCTGGCCCAATCGAGGAACCTCCTTACGGCGGCGTCCTTGCGGTACACGGTAAAGCGCTTGCGGTTGCTTTCGAGGAGATCGTTGCGGAACTCCATCACGGCGCCGACGCCCACGTCCTCGACCCTTCTGAGATCCCTCTCTTCGAGGAAGCGGGCGAACTCGCGAAGGTCGGCCACGTAGAACTCGGCCGTGCGTGGGCTCGTGTCAGGGTCGTCCGAGAGATGGGCTGCGAAGGCTTCGATCAGGTCGTCTATCCTCACGCGCATCATTCTAACGGTAAATCCGCCCTGCTTGGTATACTGCCTGAGGGTGATCGGTACTCCAAAAGCTACAGTCTTGCTGGTCTCGCTGGCAATCTTGCTGTGCCTCCTCGCCTTCCCCATTCTGCCGGAAAAGGAGACGGCCTCGGCGAAGGTCCGCACGGCCAAGGTCGAGAACACCGGCACGCTGCTCGGAGAGAACTCCCCCCAGCTCGAGGTTCCAGAGAAAGCTCCTCAGGTTACCTCAGGCGGAGAGAACACATCGGCGGCCATGAAGATCACGGTGCCGAGGCTTGGCCTGAAGGACGTGGTCGTGCCGACAGGATCCAAGCAGGCCGAACTCGACAGGGAGGGCATACTCCGCGTGCGCGGCAGCGGCCTGCCCTGGATAGCGGGGTCGAACACCTTTATCACGGGGCACGCCCTCGGCTTTCCGCGGACCAGGGTGCCCTACGTCTTCTACAAACTCGGCAAGATGAGACCGGGTGATGAGATCTTCGTCGAAGACAAGGAAGGACAAAAGTACACGTTCAGGGTTTACGACCTCATGACCGTCGAGCCAAACGACTACTGGACGACCTACCCCGTAGAGGGCAAGACCGTAGTCTCGCTCCAGAGCTGCACCCCCATACCGACGTTCGAGAATCGCCTTATAGTGCGCGGCGAACTTGAGTCCTAGCCTGTCAGCACGCCGTTTCGCGGCTTGTCAGCATTTCAGCACGCTTCGGCCTGCGACCTCAGCTTCTCAGCCATCAGCAGCAAGCTGAAATGCTGAAGTGCTGACTGGCTGAAATGCGCGGTATACGGCAGCGAGCTGCCTTATACCGCTATGTGGCGTTCTATGGCGTCGTGGGCGGCGTTGATCTCTGCCGTTACGCGCTCGGCACGGATTCGCTTCTCCGGGTCGGAGAAACGATCCGGGTGGAAGCGCTTGACCAGCTCTCTGCGTTTCCTGTCCACTTCTTCCATGGAAGCGCCGGGGACGAGGCCGAGCCTGTCGTAGGCGGCCAGGACGTTCGGCGGGTATTTCCTGGGGGTAAATGTGGTGGTCGCGGACCGCCATCCCGAGGTCCGTTCTGCAGCCGCCGCTTCTGCGGCGCGGCGCTGCTCCGCCTTGCGCCACTCCTCGGAGGCGCCTTTCCAGGCTGCTTCGAACGCTCCCCTCAGGACCTCACTACGCTCGCGGCTGGTACGGAGCCTTTCCCGGAAGCGCTCGTCTTCTTGCAGGCTGGAGACAAAACCCTGGGCGAGGCGCCCCAGGCGGCGCGGGATGCTCACTGTTCCTTTTCATCCCTGGTTTCCAAGTAGTCCTCGGAGTCCGAGAGCGGGCCTGGACGGCGGAGAACCTGGGTGTCGTCTTCCTCCTCGTCTTCCACGTCCTCCATGACCTGCGTCTCTTCACCGGCGGGATCGGCGGGCGGCTCGTCCGCGTATTCCTGTTGCAGGCCGAAGAAGTCGCGCACCAAATCTATGTTGTCGAGGCCAGACTCGGCGGATGAGATCTTCCTCTCCTCTTCGGAGACGCCAAAATCTCTGGCCTCACGTGCCTTGCGTATCTGGTCTTCGAGGTTCCGAATCACCTCTTCGGTCTCTTCCTTGAACTGCTGTATACGGTTCTCGCTCAAGTCGATCTCTGAGTTGAGCTTGGACTCCCTAGCCCTCGTGGAGGACTGCAGCTCGGCGATGTCTATACCCGCCGCCTCGAGCGTCCCACGTACGATGCGTACGGCGGCCGGCCTCGGCACCTCTGGAGGGAGGTTCCTGATGACCTCGGCGGCCCGCTCGACGGTGAATCCGTGCGCCGCCAGGCCCTCCGACTCATCCGTACCCGGCATGCCAGCACCGATCTCCTCGGAGGAGTAGATAGAGGTCCCCTCGCCCTCGGTGCTCCCCGCGAACACCCTAGAGAAGAAGCTCTGCCGCGTCGTGCTGCGATCCTCGTTCATCTCGCCGATATCCTTTCCGTAGCGGGTAGGGTCTCGACTCGCCGCGTCACCTCATCTAGCCCGCGGCGGAAGTAGGCGATCCGCTCTTTGAGCCTCGCGAGACCTGGGTCTTGCGGCCCCGAGACGAGGCTGTCGTCCAGGGCCAGCAGTTCTCCGCGCAGATTCCCCAGCAGGCTCTCGGCGCTCTCGAGCTGGGCGTTGATCATGCTGATGCCGCCGAGCGCATCGTCGTAGCCTGCGAGCTCCCCGCGGCGCCCCTGGAGCGCGCTCTCGAACGACGTCCGCATGGGCGACCCTGGCTCCAAACGCGAGAGATCTTTCTGCAATTCTTGTATTCGTCCAGAGATCGCACGCCGGTCCACGCTCTCCAGATGCCTCCTCAGCGCCGCCCGCCGTCGCGCCAGTCGCGCCGCGCTCTCGACCTCGCCGACGATGGTGAAGATATCCTCGTCCAGAAGCGGCTTGCACTCCTCGGGCAGAAGCTCCCAGCTCTCCAGCAGCCCGTCCTGCAGAACCGCCAGCCGCTTCATCTGCGACGCCGCGATGCGATCCTCCCTCGCCACCCGGCCGAGCTCCCTCCTGTTGTGCCGAGCCCGGCTCAAAAGCTCCTTGCGCGCGTTCGCGTGCCTGTCGAGGAGCCGGCGGCCCGTGGCGAAGGCCCCGATGCCTAGCAGACCTGCGAGGATGTAATGTGCTTCGAGGGCCGCAAAGGTCCCCATCCCCGCGAAGGAAGCGAAAGGCGCAAGGCGTACCATCAGCCGACGCGAGAGGTTTCTTCTACTGTCCACGCGGACCCTCCTCGGTCTCCTCGGCATGAGGCATCGCTGTCTCCTCGGTTGGCGCGGCCTCGAGGGGTTCAGGCTCACGCAGGCCCATCTGGACCTCCATCATCTCGAGCTCCCGCTCGGCGTCGAGCCGCTTTATGTCGATCTCTGCCGCCGCTATCTGGCGCTCGGTCTCGCTTGTGCCGAGCTCACCGACGGCCTCCGCCTCGTAGGAGGCCTGGCGGATTGACTGCCGCGCCTTCTCCAGGTCGCGGGATGAGTCGGAGAGGGAGATGTTGGAGCGGGCCTCGTTGGCGGTACGCAGGGCGCGGGAGCGCTGGTGCTCCTCCATCAGTGCTGCACGTTCGCGCACCACGTTGTTGTAGCGGCGCTCCTGGTCGCGGAACGCCTGCTCCAACTCCTGGGAGTTCTTTCGGGCTTCTTCGAGGCGCGTCTCGATCTCGGCCAGAGAAGTCTGGGCCTCCTGCTTCTGCTGGACAACCTCGATTGCGGCCTCCCGCTGACCCCTGCTCGCGAGCTCGCGGGCCTGGCGTTCCTTGACGGCTAGGGTCTTCTGCTTTGTGACAGCGTCGTTGGCAAGCATCTTCTCGTAGGCCATCGTTCGGGCCGCCGCGACCTGAAGCTTCTTCAGGTTCTCGAGTTCGTCCTGAACAGCGTTCTCGAGCAGTATCTCCGGGTTGCGCTGCTCGACCCCAGAGAGGAACCTCCCGAAGAAACCGCGAATAGCCCTAGTAAATCTTCCCATCTGTGCCGCCCACCCCCGGCAGTCGTCACGCCTGCAAAGTACGTCGTGGATTATATCATCGGTACGAAGAACTCCCTTCGGGGGTTTCAGCACCCAGGCTTCACCGGCTTGTCAGCACGCTACGCCCTTCGGGCGATTCGTCAGCATTTCAGCACGCTCCGGGCCTTAGGCCCTCGCTTGTCAGCCCGCCGCCTCCCTCCGGTCGGCGGCTCTCAGCCCTTAGTAAGTCCTCCCGTATCCTCGCCACGGGCGTCGAACCAGGCCGCCGCAGGTCGTGATCCCTCATGCGCGGCCGGGCGAGGGCCTGAGCGGGAGTAGCTGAAATGCTGAAGTGCTGACAAGCCGCTTGGCGAAGCCTGGCGGCGTGCTGACAGCTATCTTGCGGCCCTGTAGCGGCCGGCTCCCCGCGGCGCGCCACTGCCGGCCAGGACAATGGCGCTGGATGACTCGACTTCGAAAGCGGCTTCGAGCGCCCGTCCTGCGGCGATCAGGAGGTCTTCTGCGGAACGGGCGTCGCGCGGGTAGATCGCCACCCCTACCTTGGTGTCTTGCGCGCCGAGTGAGCTCGCGGCGGCCAGGGCGCGCCGCGCCGCACTCTCCACCCCTCCTTCGCCTACCCCCCTTACAACCACCCCGAAGAGGTTGCCCTCGCCGAGCAGCACGGGTTCCCCGATGCGCGTCCACACCCTCTCCAGGAGGAGATCCATGGCCTCCATATCCACTCCCGGGTCGACGAGTACCACAGCGACGGGCACCCCCCTGCGCGCCGCGAGCTCCTCCTCGACCCGCTCGAGCAGTATGGATCCGTCCTCATCTGTCGCGTAGTCTTCAGCAAGACCGGCAGGGAGCACGCTCCTTGCTACGTAGATCAAGAACAGGCCGGTCAGGCCTACAGCGGCGAGCCTGTAGCAGACGAGCGAGGCAATCTCCTGGCCTGTCCCCCTCTCGAGAAGGCCTGGCAGCATCGCCAGGGCGTAGCAGAAAAGGACAGCGCCGAGGACCGCAAGCACTACCCGCCATGATCCGTGCAGCGCCGAGGCCAGAAGCAGCGGGAAGAACATGACGTATAGCTCGCTCGATGTCCCACCCGAGAAGAAGACCATCATGGCGACGACGGCAGCGTACAGGGCGTAAATCGAGCCGCAGAAACCGGCGGTGAATTGCTCCTTCGGCAGCAACGGAATCACGACCGCCGCAGTGATGATGCCTACGGAGGAGACAAAATAGAGCAGGATGTAGGAGACCGCAGGTTCGTATGAGGCGGTGTGCACGAGCAGCAGCGAAGCGACCATGAGGGCCAAGAGCAGGAATGAGAAAGCCTTCAGGCTCCGGGCGTTCCGGCCTTGATCTGTTCTGCCGCCCACGCCGAAGTATCATACGCACATACTCGTATGCCTGCCACCGGAGGGTGAAGTATGGAGAGAGCAAACCATGGCCGCGATAATCCCTACACGCAGTTGGAGGGCTACAAAGTCCACGACGCCTCGGGGGAGGAGGTCGGGGAGATCGAAGACACCGTCTACGACGCCCCGAGCGACGTGCTGAAGTACGTCCTCATCAGGGGACGCCCCATCCCAGCCGAGAGGATAGAGGTAGATGCTGGAGAGCAACGCGTCTCTGTCCCCTACGACGCGACGACCATAGAGTCAGCACCACAGATGGAGGAACCTTCGGGAGCTTTCGACGAAGCCGTCCACGAGCACTACGGGGGCCGCAGTTAGAGCGGTTTGCCAAGAGGGTGTACCCCTTGGCAAGCTATCAGCACGTCAGCACTTCAGCTTGTTAGCTCTTTGTTTTTGGCTCGTAGTCGAATGCGCGATTTGCGGTAGGTCAGTATCTCTGCCAATCGCTTTAGGCAGAGTTGGAACCAGAAAGGGGGTCCTGGATCTATGTCTGGGCCCCCTTTCTGGTTCATGAGACCGGGTCGGAAGGTTTACCAGGCCTTCACCCGCTCGCAGCCGTCTCCGACGACGTCTGCCTTATCGGCGTAGACGGTGTCTGTGCCTGCGCCGCATTTCACGGTGTCCTTGAGAGCGGGGACATCCCTCGACTGGACGGTGTCGCCGCCGCCATAGAACCGGTCCACCGAGGTATCGTCGCCCTGCCCGATCAGGTTGTCAGCGCCGCCGCCGCCGTAGACGGCGTTCCTGTCAGTTCCGTCGCCAAGCTCGTCAGAACCCAGGCCGCCCTCGACGAGGTCGGCGCCACCGCCGCCGTTGAGCTGGTCGCCACCGAGGCCGGAGATGTGCTCCGCCTTTCTTGTGCCCGAGATGATGTCGGCGTCGTCGATGCCTGTGATCGAGACTTCGTAGGCCGCCAGGACCACTCCGGTAGAGAACACCACCATGAGGGCCACAACCGCCAGTATCGTCGCAGTCCGCCTCATCTCCGTGGCCCCTTTCTGCTCGGTCTAAGGTAGGTACCATAGAGGGGGTGGGTAACGGCACGGCTACAGACAAGTAAACTTCCGGCCACAATTCCATAACATTTCGGTAACGGTCTGTGCCGCAAAAAGCTTGCGGATCGCTCCATGCAGGCGCAAACTCAGGCCCTGTCCGGCGTGCTGGAGATCAAGCTTCTCTTGGGAGCGGATGCGTAGGTGCGTATAATTCCTGCGTGGCCGGAGGCGTGGATGTTCGGAGTAGGGTAGAGGATCTGCGCGAGCAGGTCCGTTACCACAACCGCCGCTACCACGTCGATGACGCGCCGGAGATCTCCGACGCCGAGTATGACGCCCTCTACAGGGAGCTGGAAGCCCTGGAGGGCGAGCATCCCGAGCTCATCACCCCTGACTCACCCACCCAGCGCGTCGGCGGCGAGCCCATCGAGGGATTCGAGGAGGTCAGGCACTCCGTCCCCATGCTCTCCCTCGCGAACGCCCGCAAGATAGAAGACCTGAGGGAGTGGGACGCCCGCGTGCGGCGCCTGCTCGGCGAGGACGAGACCCCGCGCTATGTGACGGAGTTGAAGATAGACGGCCTGGCGGTCTCGTTGCGCTACGAGAACGAGCGCCTGGTCAGGGGCGCCACACGCGGTAACGGCATCCTCGGAGAGGACGTCACGGCGCAGCTAAGGACGATACGTTCGATCCCCGACCGCCTCGATGACGATCCGCCTGAAGTGCTCGAGCCGCGCGGTGAAGCGTACATCCCCATCGCTGACTTCGAGAAGCTGAACAGGGAGCTCGAAGGTGAGGGCAAGAAACCATACGCTAACCCGCGCAACCTGGCGGCCGGCTCCATCAGGCAGCTCGACCCGAAGATCACAGCCCGAAGGCCCCTTACCATACTGCTCTACGGTGTCGGAGAGGGGGGTGAGATCTTCGAGAGCCACTCGGAGATGCTCGCCGCGCTCAAGGCCTACGGGCTGCGCGTCAACCCCTACGAGGTCCACCAGGACATAGGCTCCGTGATAGAGGAGTGCGAACGGTGGGCGAAGGAGCGGGAGTCCGTCGGCTACCAGATCGACGGCGTCGTCGTAAAGGTTGACTCGCGCGAGCATCAACTCGTCCTCGGCTCTGTAGCCCGCTCGCCGCGGTGGGCAATCGCGTACAAGTTCGAGCCGCTCGCAGGGCGCACGAAGTTGCTCGACGTCGTCGTGAAAGTCGGCAGGACTGGCGCGCTGACACCGCAGGCGGTGCTCGAGCCCGTGAACGTCGGTGGGGTCGTAATCTCACGGGCGACGCTCCACAACGAGAACTACGTCAAGGAGAAAGGCATCCTCGTCGGCGACACGGTCGTCGTCGAGCGGGCGGGGGATGTGATCCCGCAGGTCGTCAAAGCCGTCACAGGGGAACGCAAAGGCGACGAGTACGCCTTCGAGATGCCAGCCAATTGCCCGGTCTGCGACGAGCCGGTCTCACGCCCCGAGGGCGAGGCTGTTACCCGCTGCGTGAATGCCCGTTGCCCCGCGCAAGCTCTGGAGCACATCATCCACTGGTCCTCGAAGTCCGCTATGGATATCGACGGCCTGGGCGAGAAGCTCGCCACCCGACTGTTCGACCTCGGCCTCGTAAGTGACGTTGCCGACGTCTACGACCTGGAACCCGAACAGCTCGTCTCCCTCGAAGGCTTCGGGGAGAAGAGCGCGGAGAACTTGATCCGGGCCATCGAGAGGAGTAAGGACAGGCCGTTCTCCCTCGTCCTCTACGCCCTAGGCATCAGGCACGTAGGGGCGGTTACGGCCAGTCTTATCGCCACGCGATTCGGGGGAGAGGACCTTATGCGCGGCGTCGAGGTCGAACGGCTTACAGGGATCGACGGTGTCGGAGAGGTCGTCGCCCGCGCCGTCGTAGAGTACTTCGACCTCGAAGACAACCGCGACCTCGTAGGACGCCTTGTGAAGCGGGGCCTCAACTTCGGGCGCGAAGATGATGGCCCCGCAGAGGGTCCGCTCTCCGGCAAGCGCGTCGTCATAACAGGAACCCTGGATCGTCCCCGCAATTACTACGTCGGACGTCTCGAAGCAGCAGGGGGCACCTTCACCTCCTCGGTCAGCAAGAACACAGACTACGTGCTCGCCGGCGAAGACGCAGGCTCGAAGCTGGAGAGGGCAAAGGAACTGGACGTGCCCGTCCTCGACGAAGCCGGGTTCGAAGAGTTGTTTTAGCGGGTTTTGAAAGGGGGACCCTTCTAAAACCCGCGCTGGTCAGCAAGGCAGCACGCTCAGGCCTTCGGCCTCAGCTTGTCAGCACTTCAGCATGGCGGCTGCGCCGCCGGTTGGCCAGTCAGCCAGGACTCGCGCACGCGAATGCTGAAATGCACGACGCTTTTAGAACAGTTCGGCGAGGGGTACGCCGGAGAGGAGGTCCTTTGCGCGTTGTTCGTCCAGCCCGGAGAGCGGCGGACGGATGTTGCGCCATTCCTCTTCTGCGGTCAGAACGGCCATGAGTCTCTTGAGGGCCGGTATTACAGGATACGCCTCGATGGACGCGCGCAACTGCGTGAGGCACTCTTGTAAAGCGTCCGCCTCGTCAACTTTCCCCGCTGCGTGCGCGTCGTAGACGCGGCGGGCGAGACGGGAGGTGACGTTGACCGTCGCGGAAATGCAGCCTTCACCGCCGCCCCGCAGCGTTTCCAGCAAGAGGGTTTCCGTGCCGGCGAGGACGGAGAAGTCCGGGAACTCGCGGCAGAGCCTCATGATGCGTTCCCTGTCGCCGGAGCTGTCCTTCGTACCGACTACCACGCCAGGGTAGGCGTCGATGAGGCGGGAGATAAGGGGCAGCCCGAGGTCGACGCCTGTCATCTGTGGGATGTGATAGAGGTAGAGGCGCAAACGATCGTCGCCGACGCGCTCGACGACCTCGGCGAAAAAGCGGAACAGACCATCATCCCCTACGCCCTTGTAATAGAACGGCGGCAGTACGAGCGCACCCGTGGTCCCAGCCTCGAGCGCCGCGCGGCTCAGCCGTACGGTGTCGGTGAGGGCGCAGGACCCTGTCCCTGGCAGTAACTTCCCTACAGGGACACCACTTTCGACCAGCGCTTCGATCGCAGCTAGCCGCTCGTTCAGGGAGAGGGAGTTTGCCTCACCCGTAGTGCCGAGGACAGAAAGCCCGTGGCAGCCCGCCGCGAGCAGCCTGTGGCAGTGGGCGGCGAAGGCCCGATGGTTCGGATTCAGGTCCTCGTCCATCGGGGTGAGGACGGCCGCCAGGACGCCCTTCAGGCCCACTCTGCTCTCTTTACTCATCATGGTCTCCTCTCGTCCCGGTCTACACGCGGTCCCCGGGGTCATCCACGTTTCGGGAGGCTCTCAGGGGGCTCGGGTTGCGACACGTCAGGGGGTTTGGGTTGCGGCAGGCGTTCGGGCACGGACGGCCTGAGCTTGTAGACGCCCACAGCGGCGCCGTCGAACCGTTCGTAACGGACTGGCTGGAAGCTCCTCTGGAACATGGAGATCATCTGCTGGTCCGGATCTTCGTGCGAGATGAGATGGAAGACCTCCTTATAGTCGCCCTCTTTCACCCTGCTTACTATCCTCTGGAAGGTCCTGGCCTCACATGCTTCCACATCGTCTCTCGCACCTGTCTCTCTGGTCTTCAGGTAGTAGTCGAGCCTGTCATCGACGTCGCAGCGGACAACCAGAGTGTTCTTGCCCTCGTGGCCGACAACGTAGAGGGCGGCCTCGCGGATCTGTTCCTTGGTCGGGGTAGTGTAATAATCCATCGAGAAGAGCAGGTACGCAAGGCCCACGCTGCTAGCAGCAAGCCTGGTGGGACTCCGCGTCCCTTCCGGCGGCGCCGCAGGTCGTCCCAACCGCGGATGAGGAGGAAGGCGAGCAGCGTCCACGCAGCTAGCGAGAGCAACCCCGAGCGGCCGAACAGGAACTGGAAGAAATCGGGCAAGATCTGGAGGGCCGACTCCCCGGTCGCGGTCCCACTCTTTGTGTTGTACCCAAACTGGTGGACCATGCTAGGCAGCCAGGGCAGGTAAGCGACGGCTACGGGGAGATAAAGGAGCATCGCCTTCCGCAGCGTGCCGTACGCGAGCGCAGCCAGTGCCACACCCTGCAAGACGACCAGGATCAGCCCGAAATAGTGCACGTAAGCGCAGAGCACGGCGCAGACGACGTAAAGGGCGGCTTCTCTGGCCGGTAGATCCCGACGGTAGCGCAGGCCTAGCATAACGCCCCACCAGAAGTAGGAGGTGAGGATGGAGAGCAGGATCAGAATCGAGTAAATGTGGGCTTCCTGGCTGTAGTAGATAGGGCACCAGAATACCGCGAGGAAGAGCGCCGCTATGAGCTCCCCGCACTCTGAGTAGAGCCTTTTACCGAGGAGGTAGATAGCTGGTATACACAGCCACCCCGCCAAGGCAGAAGGAAGCCTCAAAGCCCACTCAGAATCGCCGAAGATCCACTGCGAGAAGCGGAGGATCAGGAAGTAAAGGGGAGGATGGACGTCGCTTCGCACGCCCCCGATGACCTGGGAGATCGCCTCCCTATTGCTGAAGTCCCAGCTCGACAGCTCATCGCTCCAGAGCGACTGGAAGCCCAGGCCGTAGAACCGTAACATCGCACCGAGGAGCATAATCGCCAGCAGAATAAGGAGCGCCCTGCTCTCCGACAAGGATAGGGACAGTTCGCGGACCGCCCCTCTAGAGGGCGTCCCGCAGCGGTAGGCGCGTACCGGCTCTTTCTCGCTCGTCTTCGATCCTGACACTGTACGCGCTCCCCTTTCACGCACGGTTACGGGCGGTAGACATTGTGGGATGTTAAACAGGTTCTCCGGGTACATCAACGTCTCCTCCGATCCGAGCAAACCATTGTGGGGAGTGCGTGAGTCGGCACGAGATGTAGGGGAGGTTCGCGTAAGGGAGGTTTGCGTGAGGGCGGTCGCGAACCGCCCCTACCCTTTCTCGCGGGCGCGCTGTATGTATTTCTCTGCGGCTTCGGGGTTGTTGTAGCTAAGGACGCCGCCGGTCAGAGGGTTCTTTATCTCGTAGTGACCGCCTGCATCCCTGTCGATGATCACAGGATAGTAGCGGTCTCCGACCTGTTTTATGGCGTAATCCGTCGTGCCCTTCTCTTCGCTCAACTCGCCTCCTGGGTTGTTTACAAAGAGGATATCCTCTTTGTAAACGCTATCAGCATGTCAGCACTTCAGCTTGTCAGCTCTTTGTTTAGACTCCTCGAATGAGGATAGCCACCTCTGCCGGAGCCAGGGGCTCGCGATGCGAAGCTCCGAGGGTAACGCGCCGCACGAAGCCTGCGCCCACGGTTCTGGGACGGTAAGAGGGGAAGGTGTGTAGGAAGTACCTGCCCGGCCCGCGCCTGCGGGCCGGACGGTGTTCGACCCAGAGTAGGGGCCGAGGCAGATCAGGCAGACCACCAGAGAAGTGCTCCCTGACCACCTCGGCGGCCAGATAACCTGACACCTCCCTGGTAGCGACGCCTCCGAGCCTGGGGAGCTCCTCGCACACGACTACGGGAGCGTCGCGGTCGGCGCCTTTGTAGATCCTGATCCAGCAGCACCCGGCCCCGAGCCTGTAGCCCGTCCTGTGATGCATGTATTCGTGCGTGAGGTTCATCTCATCTCGCAACCCGCATTCTACAGGGTGGCACTGTGCCAGGCTCGGAGCAACTCCCGCTCCCTCTCAGGCCGGAGGCCCGCAGCTGGCTCTCTACCCGCCCTGGTGGCGCGGTCCCAATCTAGCACGTCCTCTATCGTCTCGGACAAGGGCCGGAAAGTGAGCCCCGCCTCGATGGCCCTGCCGCAGTCTATGGCCTGCAAGGCAGCGTACTCCCGCGGCACCCACAAAGGCAACTCCGTGAACGGCTCGACTCCCTTCTCCTTCAGGAAGTCCTCGGACACCCAGATAGGCTCCGCGCCGCCGACGGCTTCACACTCCTCCAGCAATCGGCCCATCTGTAGCTCGTAGTCAGGACCTGTGGCGTTGTACGTTCCTGTCCGATGCTCCGCATACTTCTTCACGATCCACGTCGCGAGATCCCGCACGTCGATGTACTGCACCCTGCGCCCTTTGTGGTCCGGGGCCAGCACTTCGCCACCAGCGGCCATCCGACGCGGCCAGTACGTGAAACGGTCCGTGGGATCATGCGGACCAGAAATCGAACCAGGACGGACGTTCAAAACCCTGCCCGGCATCATCACCTCGGCGGCCCGCTCGCACAGCGCCTTGAGCCCCCGTAAGTCTCCCCCGTAACCTCCTCGACCGTCGGGTCTGGGAGCTCCCCCACCGGGGCCTCTTCGTCGGCCCCTGGCGTGATGGCGTCGGAGTAAACGGAGATGCTGGAGACGAAGGTGTAATGGTCGACCGCTTCAGCAAGTTGCCTGGCAGAAGCTCCCAAGACGCGGGGCACGTAGCCGCAGGTGTCGATCACCGCGTTCCAGCGCCGCCCCCGAAGGGCTGAGAGGTCCCCTTCTCTGTTACCCTCGATCTTCTCGACCTCGGGGAACAGCTCCGGCTCGTGGAGCCCCCGGTTGAAGAGCGTAGGCCGATGGCCGTACCCGAGCGCCGCCTCGACGAGGTGGCGCCCGAGGAATCCCGTTCCGCCCAGTATCAGTAGGTCCATCTATGCTCTGTACGCCGCGTCTCTACCTGCCTGCCGCGATGACGCCCTCTTGCGGACGGTTGACTACCCTGTCGATGACGCCGTACTCGAGGGCCTCCTCAGGCCCCAACATGTAGTCACGGTCGGTATCGCGTTCGATCTTCTCTATGGACTGCCCCGTCATCTGGGAGTAAAGCTCGTTCATCCGCTTCTTGGTCCTTACGAGCTCCCTGGCATGGATCTCCACGTCCGAGACCTGCCCCCCAAGACCCCCACCGATGTGCGGCTGGTGCAGCAGTATCCGCGCGTTGGGGAGCGCGCTCCGCTTGCCCTTCGCCCCCGCCGTAAGCAGGAAAGACCCCATCGAAGCCGCCATCCCCAGCGCCGTCGTCGCCACATCCGCGTTGACGAACTGCATGGTGTCGTAGATCGCCATCCCCGCGTACACACTCCCACCAGGGGAGTTTATGTACAGGTTGATGTCCTGCTCAGGGTCCTCGGAATCGAGGTGCAAGAGCTGGGCCATAACCACGTTGGCGACCTGATCGTCGACCGGCATCCCGATAAAGATGATCCTGTCAGCCAAAAGCCGCGAATAGATGTCCATCGTCCGCTCCCCACGCGGACTCTGCTCCGTCACATAGGGAACTACCAGCCTCGGATCCAAACTCATCACCAAACTCCCTCTGCTTCCGCTAACACGCTATACTCCAGCTAGCGTAACATTGTTGTAGGTTTTGTGCAAGTTATTTGCAGTGTTTTGGAGGTATGGAGCATGGACCTTCCGCGTTTGCGGCGCATTCGGCAGGGGGCTGTGATGAGCCAGGAGGAGTTGGCTGAGAGGAGTGGAGTGGCGCGGGACACGATCTCGAAGCTCGAGACGGGGCGGAGGGGGGCGTACCCATCCACGATCCGTAAGCTCGCCGCTGGTCTCGAGGTGCGGCCACAGATGCTCATGGGCGGCGTCGAGTATCTGGAGGAGGGTCCTGAATCAGCTCAGATCGAGAACAAACCTTTGGAGGAGCCTGGACGGGACAGAAAGGTCGGGTTTTAGGCCACTACTCTTTCCTGTAAGGCTTGCCGATGGCGGCGGGGGCGATGGCGCGGCCGCCGAAGCCGGCGAGGACGACGATGGTGAGGATGTAGGGCACCATCTGTAGGAACTCCTGCGGGATCAAATCCTGAGGCGCCTGGATGGTTACGGCCTGGGCGAAGCCGAAGAGCAGGGCGGCAGCGGCGGCGCCGATCGGGTTCCAGCGGCCGAAGATGAGCGCAGCTAGCGCGATAAAGCCGCGCCCGTTGGTCATGTTCTCCGTAAAGGCGGAGAGGAGGCCCATCGAGAGGTAGACGCCGCCCAGAGCGGCCAGAAGCCCGGACAACGCGACGCCGTAGTAGCGCATCCTGGTCACGCTGACGCCCGAGGTGTCGACCGCCTCGGGCACCTCGCCCGTCGCCCTGAGACGGAGGCCGAAGGGTGTGCGGAAGAGCACGAAGAAGGTAACGGGGACGAGGAGGTACATCAGGTAGACCAGCAGGCTCTGGGAGAAGAGGGCAGGGCCGACGACGGGAATGTCGCTGAGGAGCGGTATGGGCAACTCCTCGAAGCCCTCGACGCGCGGCGATGTTCCGCCGGTGCCGAAGATCACGACCAGCAAGAAGCCCGTGCCGCCGAGGGCCAGCAAGTTGATGGCGGTGCCGGAGATGATCTGGTCGGCCTCGAAGGTTACGCACATGAGCGCGTGGATCAGGGCGAAGGCGAGCCCAGCCGCGAGCGCGAACCCCAACCCCACGAAGGCGCTTCCGGAGAGGGAGGCCCCGACAACGCCAGCGAAGGCGCTGATGAGCATGAGGCCTTCGAGCCCGATGTTGACGACCCCGCTCCTCTCGCTGAACATGCCGCCGAGGGCGGCGAGCACGAGCGGCGTCGCGAAGCGAATGGTCGAAGCGAGCAACTCTCCCGGGGCACCGAAGATATCGCCCACTACTGACCCAGTCCCTTCTCGAGGCGGGCGCCGGCGAGGGTGCGGGCGCGTTTGCCAAGCACCAGCTCGACGAGCTTCGTGGCTGTGACGAGCAGCAGGATTACGGCGAGCAACACGTTGGCGAGCTGCAGCGGCACGTCGGTGGCGAACTGCATCTCCTGGGCGCCGGAGTAGAGTCCCCCGAAGAGCAGGGCTCCCAAGACCACCCCGGCCGGGTGGTTGCGTCCCAGGAGTGCCACCCCGATGCCGTTGAAGCCCAGGAGAGTGACGAACGGGACGGTCATCTTGCCGTAGACGCCCAGGACCTCAACGCCACCACCGACGGCAGCGAACGCTCCGCCGATGGCAAGCGCCAGGACGGTGTTCACGCCTATGTCCATGCCAGCGTATTTAGCTGCTCCCGGGGAAAGGCCGACGGCCCGGATCTGGAACCCCCGCCGCGTGCGCCACAGGAGCAGGTAGGCGAGCACCGCCGCGAGCAGCGCGACGAAAAAACCGTAGTTCGCCCTCCCGAGACCAAGCCCTATAAACGGAATGCGGGCCGCGATGTCTATGGTGTCGGTGCCGGGGACGAGCCCCTCGGTCCTCAGGGGTTTCAGGGCAAGGTAGGTCGCCAGGTAGATGCCAATGTAGTTCAACATGATCGTGGTAATGACCTCGTGCGCGCCGAAGCGCGCCTTGAGGAAGCCGGGTATGGCGCCCCACAAAAACCCTGTGAAGACACAGGCCAACAGGACCAGAACTATCCCGATCGGACCGAGAAATCCAAGGGACACCCCTAGCCAGGCTGCGGTTATTGCGCCGATGTAGAGCTGCCCCTCGCCCCCGATGTTGAACAGGCCGGCGCGGAAGGCCACGGCCACGGCGAGGCCCGTGAAGATTAGGGGCGTAGCACCAAGCAGCGTCCGGCCTATGGCTGTCGGGGAGCCAACGGCCCCTTGCAGCAGCGCCGCGTAGGCCGCCAGGGGATTGTTGCCGGTCGCCAGCACGATCACCGCCCCGATGAGGAAGGAGATGAGGATGGCGAAAAGTGGGAAGACCAGCGCCCCTCCGGCGTTCACGAGGACCCGGCGCAGCGTCGAGCCGTGGGTCCTCTCTTCGTCAGGGTCTCGGGGTGTCCTGTCTTCACTCATCGGCTGAGGATCACGCGGTCTGCTCCGCCCCGCGTCCGGCCATGAGGAGGCCTAGCTCCTCGTCGGTCGCGTCGGGACCGACCTCGCCCACTATCCTACCGGCGTAGAGCACGACGATGCGGTCGGACAGGGAGCGGATCTCTTCGAGCTCCAGGGAGATGAGCAGGATGGCCTTGCCCTGCGCCCGTTGCTCCAGCAGGCGCCCGTGGATGAACTCTATGGCGCCCACATCCACGCCGCGGGTCGGCTGGGCGGCGATGACGACGCCAGGGTCGCCGGTGAGCTCGCGGGCGAGGATAGCCTTCTGCTGGTTGCCGCCCGAGAGTGAGCCGGCGCGGATGTCCGGGTCGGGCGGCCTCACATCGTAGGCACGCAGGGCAGTTGCCGCGTCGCGGCGCATGGCTTTGGGGAAGATCCAACCCCACCTGGAGTACGGCGGCTCGTCGTAGGTCTTCAAGGCGTTGTTCTCGTAGAGGGCGAAGTCCTGGACGAGCCCCTTGGTCCCCCGGTCTTCCGGCACGTAGGCGAGACCGAGATGCTGGCGGGCTTCCGCGCCCAACTTCGTTACGTCCTCGCCGTCGAGGTTGACCGTGCCCTCCTCGGCGTGCCTAACCCCGGCGAGGGCTTCGGCCAGCTCGGTCTGGCCGTTGCCGTCGACGCCGGCGACGCCCAGGACCTCCCCGGCCCGCACCTCGAGGCTCACCCCGTCAACCGCCTTCGCTCCTGTCCCGGAGCGGACGACGAGGTTCTCAGCCGCGAGGCGCGGCTCCCCTACTTCCGACGCCCCTTTCTCCACGCGCAGCAGGACGTCGCGGCCGACCATCAGGCGGGCCAGCTCGCCCTCGTCCGTCCCCGAGGCGTCCACTGTCCCCACCACCTTGCCGTCCCGGATTATGGTGATGCGGTCGGCCACGCCTATAAGCTCGCCGAGCTTGTGGGTGATCAAGATGATGGAGAGCCCGTCCGCGACCATCTCCCCAAGAACGGAGAACAAATCTTCGGCCTCCTGGGGCGTCAGGACGGCGGTCGGTTCGTCGAGGATCATGATGCGGGCTTCACGGTAGAGGGCCTTGAGGATCTCCACCCGCTGCTTCTCCCCTACCGAGAGGTCGGCGACCCGCGCCCCGGGGTCGACCCAAAGGCCGTAGCGCTCGGAGAGCTCCTCCGTGTCCTTTACGGCCCGCGCGAGGTCAAGGGTGGCCCCCTTGCGCGGCTCCGCGCCGAGCACGATGTTCTCGGCCACGGTGAGGGGTGGGATCAGAGTGAAGTGCTGGTGGACCATTCCGATGCTGCGGGATACGGCGTCCTTCGGGTCGCGTATCTGCGCCTCCTCGCCGTCCACGAACACGGAGCCGGAATCCGGAGAGTACAGGCCGTAGAGGATCTTCATCAGGGTCGACTTACCTGCCCCGTTCTCGCCCAGGAGGCCAAGGATCTCACCCCGGCGCAGCGTGATGGAGACGTCGTCGTTGGCTCTGACGGACCCGAACGTCTTGGTGACGTTACGCATCTCGAGTACGACCGGGGCCTTCCGAGTGGCCCCGGCCCTCCCGTCTCCTGTCCACCCCTCGGCCAACTGGCTGTTCCTACTGCTGCGGCTTGTCGGGGACCTTTATGTCGCCGCTTATGATGCCCTGCTGGGCCTCGTCCACCTGGTCCTTGATCTCCTGCGGTACGTCGTCTTCGAAGCGTCCGAACGGGGCGAGGCTAAGGCCCTTCTCCTTGAGACCAAGGTTGATCACCTCGCCGCCCGGGAAATTGCCGTCGTTGGCGTCCTGGATGGTCTGGTAGACCGCGTTATCGACGCGTTTGATCACAGAGGTGAGGATGGGCGCGTCGGGGACGAGCTTGGCCTGGTTAGAGTCCACGCCGATGGCGAAGATGCCCTTGTCCTTGGCCGCGTCGAAGAGGCCTGCACCCGTGCCACCGGAGGCATGGTAGATGATGTCAGCGCCCTCGTTTATCTGCTGGAGGCTTATTTCCTTGCCCTTCGCCGGATCGTTGAACGCCTCAGGAGTCGAGCCCGCGTACTGCACGATGACCTCGCAGTCGGGACAGACCGACTCCACGCCGGCCTCATAACCGGCCTGGAACTTGGCGATCAGATCGGATTCCTGCCCGCCGAGGAAGCCTACGATCTTGTCGTCGGGGTTGGTGTAATCCGTCGTTTCCTGGGTCATGAGCCCTGCGACCACACCGGCAAGGTAGCTGCCCTCATGCTCCCTGAAGACCAGGCTTACCGCGTTCTTGGGCTTGACTATCGAGTCCACGATGGCAAAGTCGGTCTCTGGGTACTGGGGCGCGATCTCATTGACCGCGTCCGTCATGAGGAACCCGACGGCGACCACAGGGGTGTATCCGCTGTCGGCGAGCTGGGTGATGTTGTTCACGTAGTCGGTCGCGGCGTTTGATTCGAGGGTCTCGGTCTGCACGTCGAGGTCCTTCTTGGCCCTCTGGAGCCCGGCGTAGGCCGAGTCGTTGAAGCTCTGATCTCCCAAACCCCCGATGTCGAGCACGAGGGCAGGACGAACCTCCGCGCCGCCACCGGCGTCGCCACCCCCGCCACCGCCCTGACCGCCGCCCGAGCCGCCGCAGCCGGCCACAACCACGAGCGCCAGGATCACGGCTACACAGACGAAACTCAATCTTGTATGCATGGGACCTCCCTTTACAGAAGACCGCTCCTCGTTCGAGCCTCGACGGGCGGCCAACTCCTTGACTGTTCGTCCGGTGGATCGTTCACAGCATCATATAGATTCACAGCATCATATAGAGTAACGCATTGTGCTGCCACACACGGCACACAAGATCGTCCCCGGCTCTAATGACGGCGATCGAGATGCACAGGTTGGGAGGCTCCCGGATGATACCTACGCAGACACCGCGGCCAGCGCCTGTAGTCCCGGGGCTACCCTGGCGATCTCCTCCCAACTCTCCCCCGCGTTCGCGCCCCGCAGTATCGTCCCATCTCCAAAGCCAGCGTACAAAATCCCAGGCGCCTCCGGGTCAGGGCTGAGCGCGTAAGGGAAGGCGTCAAGGCCTCCCAGAGCCACCTGCCACGGCCCGTCCCCCATCCTGCGGTAGATGACTGCGTCCGATGCACCCCCGCCGTGCGCCCGGCCCGGTCCCGAGGCTGCCGAAGCGTAGACGAGGAAGGGGTCTTCCGCGTCAGCGGCCAGTCCCCACACGTAGTGCAGGTCCATCCCCTCGTCAGCGGCTTCCCAACTGTCCCCGAAGTCCGTGCTCCGGGCGAACCCGCCGCCCCCGGCCTCGTACAGGAGATCGGGCGCCTCGGAGTGGGCTGATAGGGAATGGCAGTCGGGCTGGGCGCCGGGCCTCTGGTCCTGCCAGGTCTCGCCGCCGTCGGTGCTCCTGAGCACGCCCCCGAGCTCTATACCGACAACGACGAGGTCGGAGTCAGTATAAGACAGCACTATCGCCCGAACATGGGAGGTCCAGGGACGGGGCGGGAAGCTCCAGGTAGGCGCTGAGGGAAGGTTCCTCATACCCTCCAGCTCCCGCCAGGAGCCGCCCCCGTCGTGGCTGACGAACAGGGCTGAAGGCTCCGTGCCAACGTAAACGGTCCCGTCCGAGGGCGAGACGGCGACCGCGGTGATCCTGGGGTGTTCGATCCCGGAGAGCTTCTCCCAGGTCCCTCCGCCATCCTCGCTCTTGAAGATACCCTCGTCTGTGGTGCCGACGTACAGGGTGTCGGGATTTTGGGGATCCAAGGCCAGGCACCTGGCGCCGCGCCCATCCAACCCAGTCGCGACGCTACCGTCGTCTATCACGGACACGGCATTTCCTCCGGCCGCATACAGTCGTGCCACAGCGAGACCTCCCTCTTTCCGTATTGGTGAGAGTATGCGGCAACGCTCCCAGCCGCACAAGGCCGAAGAGGAAGGCGGTAGGCACCCTACCTAGTCGCCTGCCGCTCCGACCTTTCGGGAATAGGTACCCCTGACGATGTGCTCTGCCCTCCATCCTCGTAGTCTCCATCTAGGGCAAGATACAAAGTCCTTCAGCCACAGGAAGCTATTGCCTCGCCGCCGGCGTCTTCGCCCAAGCTGACATGCTGAAGTACTGAGTTGCTGAAATGCTACTGAAGCAATTTCTTCAGGTTCTCTTCGAGGTAATCAGCGGTAACGCAATCTTCTGGGGAGTAGGCCACGGCCTCCTTGCAGAGGTGGTAGAGGGCCAGAGTACGAGTCGGGGAGAGTCGCCTACTTCCGGCGTGTTCCAGGACGAGCCGCATCAGCTCCAGGGCGACCTCGGCCTCGCTCTTGCGCTGCTCCATACGGATGCCTCCCTCCGGGCCGGTCTGTGCAGGGAATTATACCGGCGGAGCGAGCGGCTATGGTAGAATCGAGGGCGCTTTGATCCCAGATCCAGGCCCCAATAGGGACTCAGACGCGCGGGCCGCCGGGCCGCGAGAGGTGAGGGATGCCCGTGGGTGAGCCGAGCAGATCTTACGTCGTCTGCCCCGTCTGCGGCCACGCGTTCAGGGCCACCTACGCGAGCACCTACATCACCGTCGGCAGGGAGGCCGACCTCTGTCCCAAGATTCCTGGCCGCGCCTCGGACGGGGCGCGTTTGATCCGAAGCGCCGTGACCATGTGCCCGGTGTGCTCGTTTGCGGCAGGCGAGGCCTTCGACGATCTCGACCTCACCTTCGACGAACGCTACGGTATAGAGAAGCGCTTGAAGGAGGACGGCCTGCTGAAGGTCTTCCGCAAGGGCCAACCGCCGTGGCTAGGCTTCCACGCGGCCGAGGTCTGCGGCAAGGAACGGAGCCTGAGGTCCCGTGAGCTGGGCGACCTGTGCCTGCGCGCCTCCTGGGTCTGCCGCAAAGAGAAGGAGCGTCCCTTCGAGAGCACCTTCCAGCTGAGGGCTCTGCGTCACTTTATGCGCTCCCTACAGGAGGACGACCTCATCGGGCGCGAGCTTTCAGTCACCACCTACCTCGTCGGGGAGCTCAACCGCCGTCTCGGCAACCACCGCGAAGCCCTCAACTGGTACGTAAACGCGGGTCGCACGACCGAAGGTGACCCCCGCGCAGCCTGGCTCGACCGCCTCATTGATAGGCAAAGCAAGCTCGCCAGAGAGCAGGCGGCTTGAGAAGGTTTCAGGCTACAGGTATCAGACAGCAGCAAGAGTGAGAGGCGCGGGAACTGCCGCGCGACGACGATTACTACGAAAAGACTCGTGCTTTGCCGGAGCGGGCTTACCTCGAGGGGGATGATCCCCGCGGAGAATCAGGATTTGGTGGCGATGAAGCCCGCTGCGAGAGAGCAAGGCGTCCCATCGTCTCGGCGATAGACCGTGACGGAACCTTCCTCGACGTCGGCTGCGCCAACGGGCTGTTGTTGGAGAGCCTGGCCACTTGGGCCGGGGAAGAAGGTTATAGGGTCGAGCCATACGGCCTGGACCTCATCGGATCTCTGGCCGCGCTCGCCCGCCAGCGTCTCCCGCACTGGTTGGAGCGTATCTTCGTCGGGAACGTCATGGACTGGCGAGTGCCCTTCCGCCTCGACTTCGTCCGTACCGACCTTGAGTACGCACCTCGCCATCGAAGGCATGAGATGGTAGAGCGTCTGTTACGTGAGTACTTGGCGCCGGGAGGGCGTTTGATCCTCTGCTCCTACGCCAGTTCTCGACGACCCACACCCAAGGCCGAGCCCGTTGGGGACATCCTGCGCAACTGGGGCTACACCGTCGCCGGCGAAGCCGAGGGGGTCGATACGAACGGTGTAGTCTTTACGCGCGTAAAGCGACGCGCGTCGCGTGGACCGACGTACCTGAAACCTGAGCCTGTAGCCTGATACTTGTTATTCGATCGTCTCTGATACGACCTTATCCCCGGCCTCTTTGTCGGGAACCCAGTAGGAGATGCCGCCTATGTATTGTGGGGTACCTGGATAGAGCTCGGCGTCCCCGATGCCTGAGAGGCGGGTGCGGACGGCGAAGCGGGCGGCTTCGAAGGGGTTCATGTTCGTGTCGATGTTGCGCCACGTCGCCCTTGCTGTGGCGGGGAGGCGCGGCAGTTTGGCGGGCGAGGTGGATTCGTGCGCCAGCTCCCGCAGGAACTGCTGCTGGCGGCCTATCCTACCGATATCCGCCGTCGGGCCGCCCCTGTAGCGGACGTAGGCGAGCGCCTGCGTCCCGTCCAGGGTCTGGGTGCCTGCCGGTATGTAGACCCGGCGTCCATCGATGCCGACCCTTATGGGTTTGCCTACTTCGAGTGTGATCCCACCTAGAGCGTCGACTATCTCCTTCACGCCGCCGAAGTGTACGATGACGTAGTCGTTCATCGGGACGCCGGTCAGGTTCTCGAGCGTCTCGACGGTCAACTCCGGGCCTCCGCTGGCGAATGCGGCGTTGATCTTATCCTTCCCGATACCGGGGAAGTCGACGAGGGTGTCTCGCGGCACGGCAAGCATACCGCCTCCCGCCTTGGTGACCACGAGGGTGTCCGAGCGTGAGGCCTCGCCGGCCCGCGCGTCGCTCCCCAGCAAGACCACCCGCTGCCCACCAAACGGTACGATCAGGTAGACGAGCACGAAGGCGAGGAGTACCAGCAGGATCAGGAGTAAGGATCGAAGTACTCTACCCTGCCTCTTACCGTCCGGACTCCGACGTCCCGCCCTGTAGACTTTCATGCCCATTCCACCATTGTAGTTAATACAGGTGAGGTTGGCGTCGCAGCGGCGACACGTGGCGGCGCTTCGCCGGGTAAGCGCTACAAGGCGTAGTCCTCCTATCGGCGTGATCTCTAACCCATTCTCGACCGGTGGGCTGGGGGTATACTTGAGGACGTGGAGAAGCTGGGGACAGCGTCGTTCGAGATCGAAGAAGAGCGGGTGGCGTGGGAGGGCCTGGCCTCGTCTTGCGCTGCGCCCATCCGAAGGTTCGCGGCGTTTACTCTGGTCGGCTTTACCTCCTTTATCGCCATTACGACCGCCGTCATCGTGTTCTATCAGTTCTTTCCGCCCCGCAATACGCCTGATGGTGTCTTCGTGACGGTACCGAGGGCCGCGTTCGACGTGACGATGCTGCTCGCCGTCGCCGTCGCCATCGGGGGGTATCTGATCTGGCTCATCAGGAGCCTGAGGTCGTACGCAGCCTTCTCGGCGGTATTGAGCAGGGGCGGCCTGGATCCGCATCGCCCGACCGCAGGGGGACTGAGGGCATACTCGGACGAGCAGTTGCTCGCCTTGCGCTCCCGCTACGAGCGGCTGCACGATGGGAAGCTCAGGGAACGCCTCGGACGCATCTTCGGGTTCCACGGAGACGACGAATTCTCTTTAGGACCGCTGAGTGTGCTCCCCGGTACGTTCGAGATGGGCGCTCTCAGGGTCGAGTGGGAGGCGCAGTTGATCTTGCGCTCAGGCGAACCGATGCCTGAGATCTCCTGGTGGACCGAGGGACGTCACAGCCTCCTGCCGCGCAGGCCCGATGAGGTCCGCAAGCTCGTCTACGCCCTCCGTTACACGAGTGACTCCGTGCGTGAGCTAAAGCGTCGCTACGGCTACAAAACAGAGCGCTGGCACGCCACCGTCCCCGAAGGCAAGCTTTTCGACGCCGTCCGCGACCTCGAAAGCTCCCACCGCATCCGGGTGGCCCTCAGCCGTAGCCCCTCCGGTTAGAGCGGGTTTTGGAAGGGTTGATCCTTCCAAAACCCGCTCTGATCCGCCAGTCAGCATCTCAGCGAGTATCTGCAGGCGAGGTTCCCACACGCGGCCAGACTCCGTGACATACGATACGGTGCCTTATGAGCACCACCAACTCAAGCAGCTCCCAACAAAGCTGACGAGCTGAAATGCTGACAAGCCGTCCGCTGAAGCCGGGTGGCGCGCTTACTCGCTGACTTGCTGACTGCTAGAGTACACGGATGGAGAGTGGCTTCGGCGCGACGGCGCCTTATACGGTCGGGGTCGAGGAGGAGTTTCAGCTGGTCGACCCGGCTTCGCGCGGGCTGACCCCGGCGGTGGAGGAGGTGCTCGCCGCGGGGGAGGACTCGCGACTCATCACGTCGGAGCTCTCACAGTCTTGTGTGGAGCTGCTCTCCCCCGTCTTCGCGTCGGCCGCTGACCTCGCGCGGGAGTTGCCGGGGTTGCGCCGGGAGGTGCGTGACCTCGCGCGCGGCCGTGGGGTCGAGATCGTGGCTGCGGGCGCCCATCCTTTCTCCGAGCCGACGGAGCAGCCACTCACGGGGGGGGATCACAACCGGCGCGTCGAGAAAGAGATGGGCTGGGTGGCGAGGACGCAGGCGATCTACGGCCTGCACGTCCACGTCGCTGTCCCCGACGGAGATACTGCTATTCTGGCCGTAAACGCGCTCGCCAGGCGCGTGCCGCTCCTCGTGGCGCTCTCGGCCAACTCACCTTTCTGGCGTGGGTTCGACACCAGGCTCGCCTCGACGCGGATCAAGATCTTCGAGATGTTCCCCCGCTCCGGCCTCCCGCCGGTCTTCCAGAGCTGGGAGGACTTCGAGAACCACATCGAGGCCCTCGTCGCCTCAGGGAGCATCCCCGACTACTCCTGGTGCTGGTGGGATGCGCGTCCGCACCAGAAGTTCGGCACCGTGGAGTTGCGCGCGCCGGACGTACAGACGGACGCATCCTACACTGTAGCCCTCGCCGCGCTCGTCCAGTGCCTCGTAGCTAGAGCCGATATAAACGAGCGGCCTCCGGAGGACGCTCTGTACAACGCGGAGAACAAGTGGCGCGCCGTGCGCTACGGGATGGACGCCGATTTCTACGACTTCGTCGCGGGCACGGTGGTACCGGCCCGTTCGATGGCCCGCGGGCTAGTCGAGGAGCTGCGGCCCGTCGCCAGGGACCTCGGCTGCGAGGAAGAGTTGGGTGGTGTGCTCGAGATCGTGGAGCTCGGCACCGGGGCAGAGTTGCAGCGGGCCGCGCTCGAGAGAAGTGGCTCGCTAGAAGGCGTGATGGACTACCTGACCCAGGGCACCGCGCCGGGCTAACCGTGCGGGTAAGGCGTTACATCAGCCGCTATACTTCCGGCCAGGAGAAGGAGCAGAGGGGGAGGGATTCTTGAGCGAGGACGTAAGACCGGGCGGCACCTACAAGACGCTCGCAGAGCAGCGTGAGGTGCTCACCCCGGCCGAGGAGCGGTTCGAGCTGATACGTCAGACTACAGGGCTCTTCCTCGGGCCCGTCGCGTTCCTGATCATGTACTTCCTGCCGCTGCCGCTGCCGAGGGAGCAGCACACGCTCGCCGCCGTACTCACGTTCGCCATCGTCTACTGGCTCTCAGAGGCCATCCCAATCCCGGTCACGGCGGTCCTGGCGCTCGCCCTCTGCGTGATCTTCAACGTCCCAGGCGTCGGCCCGAACGCCGAGGACGCCCCCGGCGACATCGTCTTCGCCGGCTTCGCCGACCCCGTCATTTTCTTGTTTATTGGGGCCTTCGTTCTGGCCCAGGCCATGATCACCCACGGCCTCGACAGGAGGTTCGCGTTCCTCGTGCTCTCGCTGCCCGGGGTGGGGCGCTCGACCTACGGCGTAATCATCGCCTTCGGCGTCATCGCGGCCAGCATAAGCGCCTTCATCTCCAACACCACGACCGCGGCCATGCTCCTGCCGATAGGACTCGGGATGATGGGCGCCCTTGGCGGCATGGTGAGCGACCAGTCAGACACCCATAGGGACGTAAGCCGACTTCGCTTCGGTACCGCGCTCATGCTCATGATCTCCTACGGCGCCGGAGTCGGAGGGCTTCTTACGCCCATCGGGTCTCCTCCCAACCTTATCGGCATCGCCTTTATCGAGAAGGAGACCGACGTCAGGATCACCTTCTTCAGCTGGGTCGTGACCGCTTTCCCGATCTGTCTGCTCATGTTCATCGCGCTCTGCACCATCCTGATCCTGCTAAACCGCCCCGAGGTGCGCAGGATCAGCGGCGCCGAGGAGTACATAGCAGAGGAGCGGAGCAAGCTCGGCCCGTTCTCGACCGGCGAGCGCAACACCCTTATAGCCTTCGTTGTCGCCGTCAGCCTCTGGATCCTGCCCGGTCTCTCGGCGGTGATTTTCGGCAACGAGTCGCTCGTCTACAGCGTGCTCTACAGCAGACTCGACGAAGGGACGGTCGCGATCATCGGCGCGGCGCTCCTGTTCCTCCTTCCCATAAACTGGTCCGAGCGGCGCTTCACTATGAACTGGAACGACGCGGCGAAGATAGACTGGGGGACGATAATCCTCTTCGGGTGCGGCATCGCGCTCGGAATACTGCTGGCGGACACAGGCCTCGCAGAGACCCTCGGCACCGGCATAGCCGACGCCCTCGGCTTCACGAGCCTGCTCGCCGTCTCCGCGGTCTCGGCGATTATCGCCATCCTTATCTCCGAGACCACCTCCAACACGGCGAGCGCCACTATTGTCGTGCCCATCGTGATCCCGATAGCCTCGGCCGCTGGACTTGACCCCCTGGTACCCGCCCTCGCCGCGGTCTTCGGTGCCTCTTTCGGCTTTATGATGCCGGTAAGCACGCCGCAGAACGCCGTCGTCTACGGCTCCGGAATGATCCCCATAACCAAGATGGTCCGCTCGGGCATAGTCTTCGACATTATCGGTCTGATCCTGATCGTACTGCTGATCCCCGTTATGGCAGGGCTGACCCTGGCGTAAGAGGGCCTGCTGCGGATAGAATTCTGGCATGGCTCCTGAACTGATCCTCGGCCCGCTGCTGCGCTACGCAGGAGAGACGGATGCAACCGTCTGGGTCGAGACAGACGCCGCCTGTGAGGTCGAGGTCCTCGGCCACACGGCACGCACCTTCGAGATCGAGGGCCACTTTTATGCCCTGGTCAGGCTCACGAACCTCGAACCGGGGAAGACCTACGAGTACGAGGTCTTCCTCGACCACGCCAAGGTCTGGCCCGATGACGAAAGCGACTTCCCGCCTTCTGTTATCAGAACGATCGCGCCCGACGGGAGATTGAACCTCTCCTACGGATCTTGCCGCGTCTCTGTGCCGCATGAATCCCCTTACACGCTCGCTTCGGATGCGCACAGAGACGGCCACGAGCGGGATGCCTTGCAGGCTCTGGCCCTGCGCATGATGCGCGAGCCCCACGAGAGGTGGCCCGACGCGCTGCTACTTTTGGGAGATCAGATCTACGCCGACGAGGTCTCCGAGGGCGCCCTCGATTTCATCCGCTCGCGGTGCGACACGAACGAGCCGCCTGGCGAGCAGGTCGCCGACTACGAGGAGTACACGCGCCTGTACTGGGACTCCTGGAGGGACCCTGTCATAAGGTGGCTCCTCTCGACCGTGCCGACAACGATGATCTTCGACGACCACGACGTCAACGACGACTGGAACATTTCGGAAACCTGGGTCCGCCAGATGCGCACCACGTCGTGGTGGGAGGAGCGCATCATAGGTGCTTTCATGTCCTACTGGGTCTACCAGCACCTTGGCAACCTCTCCCCGCGAGAGCTGGAGGAGGATGACCTCTTCGAGAAGGTTCAGGAGGCCGAGAACCCCACCCGCGTCCTGCGCGAGTTTGCCTACAAGGCTGACCGCGAGAACGCCGGTACGCACTGGAGCTACCACCGCGACTTCGGCAGGGTCCGTCTCATCAAGATGGACTCAAGGGCAGGGCGGGTACTGAAGGAGGGCCACCGCTCCATGCTCGACGAGGAGGAGTGGGCCTGGATCGTCGAGATGGCCACGGGCGACTTCGACCACCTCTTCTTCGGAACCTCGCTCCCTTTCCTCCTTGGCCCCGGACTTCACCACCTGGAAGCGGCCAGCGAGGCCGTCTGCGCTGGCGCCTGGGGCCGCCTTGCAGCCAGGATCGGGGAGTCGGTCCGCCAACTCGTCGACCTGGAACACTGGTCCGCCTTCAACAAATCCTTCACCGACCTTACAAACCTGCTACGCTCCGTCGCAGCGGGCGAGCGCTCGCACGGCGACCCTCCCGCCTCGGTAACGATCCTCTCCGGCGACGTGCATCACGGCTACCTGGCGAAGATGGACTTCGACGGCGCCCTCGAAACCCCCGTCTACCAGTCGGCAAGCTCCCCCCTGCGTAACCCGCTAGGTCTCCCCGAACGCCTCGCTATGCGCTTTGGGTGGACGGAGCGCGGCAGGCACGTCGGTGAGGCGCTGTCCCGACTGGCCGGCGTCGAGGAGCCGGATGTCCGCTGGCACCTCGTGCACGAAGCGCCCTGGTTCCATAACCACATCTCCAGCCTCGAGATCCGGGGCCGCAAAGCCTTGCTGAAAGTGGAGAAAACAATCCCTGAGAACAACGACGAGCCAGTACTCTACCCCGTTCTCGAACATCGACTGGCATGAGAAGGTTTCAGGCCTCGGGTGTCAGGCTTCAGGAAAGACCTGTAACCTGATACCTGAAGCCTGAGACCAACCGCAGGGAGGAACCTATGAAAGTGGTCACAGCGAAAGACATGCAGACCAGACCGGGACCCGAAAATTGGTTCACCGGCGCGGTCTGGAGGGACGCCGCTCCCGTCGGCGCCTCACCAGACGTGGCCGTCAACCGCGTCCTGTTCGAGCCTGGCGCCCGTACACACTGGCACACTCATCCCGAAGGCCAGATTCTCTACATAATCACGGGTACCTGCCGCGCGGGCAATGAAGGCGAGGGTCCCGTTGAAGTCGAAGCCGGGGGCGTCGTCTACTTCGCGCCGGACGAGAAGCACTGGCACGGTGCCACTTCGGACACCTACATGGTCCACATGGCCATTAACATCGCCACCACGACCGACGGCGGCACAGGCTGGCTCGAGCCCGTTACGGATGAGGAGTATGAAGGCGAGTAGCTCGCTCGCTAAATGTTGTCCTCGGGCTGCGGGGCACTCTCGCCGCTGGCGAAGGTGAAGTAGGCCTCGGGGTCGTCGGCGCTGATCCTGCCTCCCTTTATTATGGCAAAGCGGAAAGCGAGGCCGCCCGCAAGCGCGAGCACGGAAGCGATCATGCTCCTGGAACGGCTCTCTCTGCCGAAGAGTAGGGCCATCGGCGCTGCGATGCCGCCGAGAAGGGTGCCGCCTACGAAGAGCGGGGCGACCTCTCTGGAGAAGAGCGGTTTGCACCACCTGTTCATTCTTGCCAGGGAGGCGGCCATGAGCCCAGCCTCTATAACGAGGGTCGCCTTCTCGGCGCGGTGGAGGGTTCGTAATGTTTTCTTCTCGCCCAAGTTCGTCACGTGGAGTATGAGCGAGAGCCACGAGAGCGCCGTCGAGAGCCCGGAGGCCAGGAACGTCGGGCCCATGAACAGCCAGTTGCGCGCCCACAGCGGGACGGAGGTGGCAGAGATCAGGTTCCCCGTATTGGAGCCGACGTTGAGCCCGACGGGCACTGCCACTATAGCGAGAGCGCGCACAGGGATGAGCTTTACCAGGTTCACCAGCGGGTTATCGTCTCCGAGCAGACCGTCTTCGGCGGCCTGACGGGTGGAGATCAAACCGCTCAAGCTGCCGAAGGCGAAGACCGACCAGCTCTGGGTGGACATCGGAGAGCGGAGCTTGAGGATGCGGAGCATGTTGTAGAAGCGCTCGGGACGACCCAGGTCCCAGATCAAAAGGATCGGGCTCAGGATCATGGTGCCAAGTACCGTGTAGCGGCTCGTGCGGGTGAGCGCCTCGTCTTTGTGACCAAGGATCTGGGCGATGGTGGAGAACAGGTGGACGCCTGCCCCGATCCCACCGATCCAGAAGTAAACCGGGATCTGCCACGTCCAGTGGGCGTGCTTTATCGGCGGGATGCCATAATAGTTCTTGTCCTCACGCTTGGGGTCCGTCTCGGGATGGTGCGAGGTCTCGACCTTCCCGTTGCTCTGCGGTAGGCTGTCCTGCGCCGTATCGCTCACCCATCTCCCCCTAGTCCCTGAATGCCAGCGCCACTACCGCCCCGAGCACCGCGCCAGCGACCATGCTGGCTATGGTTCCTCCCAGAACCTTCTCCTGCGGCAGGAAGGGGTTACGGGGAAGGTTGTAGGCCTCGGGCTCGTCCATGAGGATGAACTTGGCGTGGTTGCCCCCGATACCGCCTGTCCCCCCCACCTCAGGTGTACCCCAGACGTAGGCCTGGCTGTAGCCTTTGTCGTGGAGCTCCTGTACCCGCTCTTCGGCGATGGCCTTCAGTTCCTCGACCTCACCGAACATGATGGAGTTGGTCGGGCACGCCTTGGCGCAGGCCGGTTCTAGGCCGTCGCGCTGGCGGTCGTAGCAGAGGGTGCACTTGAAGGCGCGGCCGTCGTGTGGGACCTGCGTTTTGACGCCGTAGGGACAGGCTGGGACGCAGTAGCCGCAGCCGTTGCAGATGTCGGGCTGGATATAGACGTTGTCGAACTCGTTGCGGATGATGGAGCCGGTCGGGCAGGCCTGCTGGCAGGGCGCCTGGACGCAGTGCTTGCACACGTCGCTCATAAAAGCCCAGCGTCCCAGGGCGTCGAGCTCGGCCCCGCCAGGCAGTGGCTCCGTCACGTCCTCGGCGAGCGCTACGAGATCCACATCGCCGGTCAGGCGCCTCTTCTTCGGGTTCTCTATAAACGCGACGTGGCGCCAGGTGGTACCAGAGAGCTGCTTTGTGTTGTCGTAGGAGTCGCCCGTCAGCTCGTAGCCGTCGGCAGGGAGCTGGTTCCACTGCTTGCAGGCGACCTCGCAGGCCTTGCATCCTATACAGACCGTAGTATCGGTCAGGAATCCTGTCGCCACTAGGCCTTCCCTTCTAGCGCGGTGCGCCGGATCTCCTCCACTGGCGATGCCGGATCTC
>DASQWQ010000153.1:0-3068 GCA_035640175.1 Rubrobacter sp.
GGAGCCTCTGTGCGTAGGGCCTGGCGACCTCGTAGACGTTGATGGTCGGGTCTATGGAGCGGGCGAGTCCTTCTGCAGTCACGAGCGCCTTGGTGAGTAGAGGGAAGACGGGTGGCATCCTGAGCCTGTAGCGGCGTGCGAGCGCGACGAGCTCTGAGAGCGCTTGGCCAAGGGTGACCTCGCCCACTGAGAGCCCGGAGTACTTGTTGAGGAACTCCCGCAGGTCCCTAATGAGGTCGCCGCGTACCTCGGTCGCGTACCTTACACCGAGTCGTTCGAGGGCCTGCAGGGCGGCTGCGGCATCACGCTGTATCACGGCTATAAAGAGTCTCGAGAGCGCCTCGATATCGCCCTGGCTCATGTAGCCAACCATGCCGAAATCGAGTAGGGCGAGGTCCCCGGCAGGTGTCAGTAGCAGGTTGCTTGGGTGGGGGTCCCCGTGGAAGAATCCGTCCTCGAAGGCCATCTTGAAGATCGCCTCGGCTCCCATAGAGGCGATGCGCCGCCGCTCGGAGGGAGATAGCACAAGCGGACGTATGTCCCTGAACCTGGTCCCCTCGATATACTCTTCCGTCAACACCCTCGGGGTCGAGAGCCCAAGGTAGACCTCGGGGATAACTACCTGCGTCCCCGCGAAGTTGGCTGCGAAGCGGCGCGCATTCTCTGCCTCTGCAGAGTAATCCAGCTCGCGCCTGATAACGACCTCGAACTCGGCCACAAGGCCGCGCACGTCTATAAAGAGCCTGCGCCCGAACCTCCTGTCGAGCAAAGCGGCGAAGTCACGCATGAGCTCGAGGTCCCCCGCGACCCTACGGGGCGCCTTGGGCCGCTGCACCTTGACGGCCACGGTCTCTCCGCCACGCAGCACGGCCCTGTGGACCTGCCCGATGCTCGCCGAGCCGAGCGGCACAGGGTCGAAAGAGGCGAACAACTCATCGACGGGAGCCCCGAGCTCACCCTCGATTATCTCCTGGGCGACCCCTGCTGGCATGGGGGTAGCGGTGTCCTGGAGCTTCTGGAGCTCGGAGAGTACTCCTTCAGGCAGTATGTCCGAGCGTGTGGAGAGAACCTGCCCGAACTTGACGAAGGTCGGCCCCAGATCGTCGAGGGTGCGACGCAACCTGACGCCGAAGTTAGGCGCGAGGAACTCCTGCAGACCCTTCTTCTCCCTCCTGTCCCGCCTGACGTCGAATACGAAGCCGAAACCATGGCGTACGAGAACCCGGCTTATCTGGGAGAAGCGCCTGAGGTTCCCCGACCGAGCGACCTGGGAGATCCCTCCATTCGCCACGCGCGGGTCCTTGTGCTACAGTCCCGGTGGCGTCTCGGGGGCATCGCCGCGTTCGGGCGGGAACTCAGGTTCGCCTGCCCGCGGAGGAGGCGCCGCGGGACGGTCCTCGAGCATCCTCACCCTGTGCTCGAGTTGTTCGATGCGGAAGAGAAGGTCCTCATAGTCCTCCCTGGTCGGAAGCCCGCCCCTCCTCAGACCCTGCTGCACGGAAGCGTCGACCAGCGAACGCGCCCCCGTCGAACGCTCACGGGCGCGGTTCATCACGTCGTTGACCACCGTGCGGCCTTCTTCGCGCTCGACGCGGCCCTGCTCGACCAGGGAGTCCACGATCTCCTGCACCCGATCCCGCGTCGCCGCGGCAGCACCTATCTGCAACAGGATCAAACGCTCTAGCGTCTCGCCAACCGTTCCACGCATAACTACCTCCCGATCATCGTGTGCACCACCTACATGATAACGAAGGCGCAAGCCGTGTGGCCACGTAGCGGCGGGCGTCGCTACGTGGAGCTTGCGGCCTGGAGCTTCCCGGCGCGCCAGGCTTTGTAGAGCGAAAGGACCGGTGATGCGATGAAGATGGAGCTGTAGGTCCCCGCGACGATGCCGACCAGCAGGGCGAAGGCGAAGTCGCTCAGGGTCGCTTCCCCGAAGATCAAGAGCGCCGTTATAGGGATCAGGGTGAAGACGGAGGTGTAGATCGAACGCCTCACGACCTGGCGGATGGAGCGGTTTATCATCTCGTCGAAGCGGCGCCTGTTGTAGCCGACGGTAGGGGCGTTCTCCCTGATCCTGTCGAAGATGATTATGGTGTCGTAGATCGAGTACCCAAGCACCGTGAGGACGGCGACGACAGTGACCAGGCTGACCTCCCTGCCGACGATGGCGTAGAAACCTACCGTCATGAGTATGTCGTGCACGACCGCGGCCATCGCAGCGAGGGCGAAGGCGAACTCGAACCGAAAGCTGATAAAGGCCACGATTATGATCAGCGCGGCCACCACGGCCTGCAGCGCCTGGTTTCTGAGCTGCTGGCCGAACGCGGGGCTCACCGTCGTGACGCTGACCTCGCCCCCGAACGCCTGGCTCAGGGAGTCTCGTACCTGGCTCTGCTCCTGCTGAGAGCTTATGACCGGAGTCCGCACCTCGTAGCCGTTCTGCCCCAGGGTCGTGACGACGGATTCCCCTGCAAGGTCATCAGGCAGCGCAGCGCGCACCTGCTCGTCGCTGAGCTGGCGCTCGGCGTTGGCAACGGTGAACTGCGCCCCACCCTGGAAGTCTATCCCGAAGTTGAGGCCCCCGAGCGCTATGGCCACGCCCCCCGCAAGCAGCAAGATGACGGAGAGCGAGAAATACAGCTTCCAGCCTCCGACGAAGTCTACTTTCTCGAACACGCCTACCTCACCCTGGCCTGCTGCGTCGCAGAGATACTCGCTTTGGAGACCCCCATCAGGGGGGGCGAGAGGCTGATGCCGCGGTCAGAGAGCAACCCGAGGAGGGCGCGTGTGATCACGATGGCCGTGAACATCGAGAGCACGACCCCGATGCTGAGCAGCACAGCGAAGCCCCTGACCGATCCGCTGGAGAGCGCGAATAGGATGAACGCCGTAATGAGCGTCGTTATGTTGCCGTCCAGAATCGCCCTGAAACCCTTGTCGTAGCCGGCCTGGATCGCACTCCGCGGCGTCTTGCCTCGCCTTATCTCCTCTTTGATGCGCTCGAAGATGACGACGTTGGCATCCGCGGCGACCCCGATGGAGAGCACGATGCCGGCGATCCCCGG
>DASQWQ010000154.1:0-4428 GCA_035640175.1 Rubrobacter sp.
GGCGCCGCCCGGCTACTTCGAGCGGGTCAAGAGCATTCTGGACGAGACGGGGATACTCCTGATCTCCGACGAGGTCCAGACGGGCTTCGGGCGCACAGGCGAGCACTTCTGGGGCATCGACGCCTTCGACGTGGAGCCAGATATGATCGTGATGGCCAAGGGCCTGGGCAACGGCCTCGCCATCGGCGCTGTCGTCGGCAGGACCGAGGTGGTCGAGTCCGTTGCCCCTAACCTCCACCTATCCACCTTCGGCGGGAATCCGATGTCGACGGCAGGAGCCCTGGCGAACCTGAATTACATACTGGATAACGACCTCCAGACCAACGCCTACGAGGTCGGCACCCACCTCAAGGACCGCCTCCTGAAGATGGCCGAGGACCACGAGATCGTCGCCGAGGTCCGCGGAAGGGGCCTGATGCTGGCCCTGGAGCTCGCCGGGGAGGACCTCGCGCCAGACCCGGTTGCGGCAGTCCGCTTCCTCGAGGCCTGCCGCACCCGCGGCCTGCTCGTCGGCAAGGGTGGCCTCAAGGCGAATACCATTCGCATCTCCCCTCCGCTCGTCATCACCCGCGAGGCGGCCGACGAGGCCGCAGACATCATGGAGGAGGCCCTAGCTGAGGTCGGGGCCGCCACCCCCGAGAAGGTCGGCTGATGCAGACCGAACAGGTAGACGCCGGCCGCGCCGTCGCTGAACTGAAGGAGCTAGCCGAACTCACCGGTGGTCCCGACGGCGCCCGCCGCGTCGCGTGGACAGGGGAGTGGAAGAAGGCCCGCGAGTGGTTCAGGGGCAAGCTGGAGGAGATTGAAGGCATAACCGAGATAGAGACCGACGAGGCCGGCAACGTTTGGGCCACAGCACCCGGTGACGCCGAGCGGGCCGTCCTCATCGGCGGCCACATAGATTCGGTCCCGAACGGGGGCTGGCTCGACGGCGCCCTGAACGTGGTTGGCGCCCTCGAAGTCATGCGCGCCCTCGCCCCGCAAGAGCGTCCTGTTACGTTACGCCTCGTGGACTGGGCCGACGAAGAGGGGGCCCGCTTCGGCCGCAGCCTCTTCGGCTCGGGAGCGGCCGCGGGCGCGCTCAAGCCCGATGACGTGCGCAACCTAAAGGACAGCGAGGGCGTCGCCCTGCCAGACGCGCTTCAGGAGCATGGCGTTGACCTCGACAGGGTCAACGAGGCGGGGCGGCAGCTCGAGAATGCCGTCGCCTACCTCGAGTTGCACATCGAGCAGGGTCCCGTCCTGGAGAGGATGGACCTGCCGCTCGGGGTGGTGCTCGGCACCTTCGGCGTCGAGCGTCACGCCGTCCGCTTTACGGGCCAGCAAGCCCATTCAGGCTCCACGCCGATGGAGGTGAGGAGGGACGCATTCATTGCGGCGGCCCGCTCGGCGATAGCCTTTAGAGACGACGCTGCGGCCCGCGATGACGTACGGGCAACCACGGGGTTCGTCAACGTCAACCCTGCCATCGTCACGGCGTTCAACGGATGGTGCGAGATGTCTCTCGACCAGCGCGCGCTCGACCCTTCCGTACTCGTGAGCATGCTCGACGCTGCGCAGGAGGCGACAGGCCGCATCACCAACGAGGAAGGTGTCTCCGTTGAATGGGAGCGCCTGTGGCGCATAGAGCCGATCCCCTTCGACGAAGATTTGATCTCTCTAGCAGAAGAGGCGTGCAACGAGGTAGCAGGAAGGTCGCACCGGCTGCCGAGCGGACCCCTGCACGACGCGGCCGAGATGGCGCGCCTCATGCCGACCGTAATGCTCTTCGTCAAGAGTCTGAGGGGCCTCAGTCACACCAAGGCCGAGGACACACCACGAGAGGACCTCGAACTCTCCGTCCAGGCGCTCCACCGGCTCGCGCTAAAGACCATGGATTGGGCAAGATGAGCATTTCAGCGTGGCAGCATGTCAGCAAGCCGCCCGGCTTCGCCAGGCGGCTTGTCAGCACTTCAGCTAGTCAGCGTACTAGCGGACGGCGAGGAGATGATTTGTTCGAAGAAGCGGTTCATGAAGAGGGTGATTCGCGGTCGAACACGGGCGGCGACCTGATACTTAAAGGCTTAAAAGCTGAAATGCTGAAAGCGGAGGCCGAAGCGTGCTAACTAGGTAGCGACGACCGAAGGGAGGAGCTACATGGAAGAGTTCAGAGACCTGGCGGTAAACAACCAGGCGGAGTTGGATCGGCTCAAGGCCGGAGCCATGGCTTCCAGCCTGTACAACGAGGACCTTGCGCCGACCGGGCCGGAGCAGCGGACGTGGACGACGTACAACATCGCCGCGCTCTGGATCGGGATGTCCGTCGTTATCACGACCTACCTGTTGGCTTCGAGCATCATGGCCGCAGGGATGAACTGGTGGCAGGCACTACTGACCATCTCACTGGGCAACGTCCTCGTTCTTATCCCGATGCTCTTGAACGCCCACGCCGGCACCAAGTACGGGGTCCCGTTCCCGGTCTTCGTCCGCGCCTCTTTCGGGGTGAGGGGGGCTAACTTCGCGGCCATCGCCAGGGCCCTCGTGGCCTGCGGTTGGTTCGGCATTCAGACCTGGCTCGGCGGAGCCGCCCTCGACGCCCTCGTAACCGCCGCATGGGGCGGTTGGGCCAACATAACAGGGCACACCTTCATAGCCTTTCTGGTCTTTTGGGCTATACAGCTTCTCATCATCCTGACCGGCGTCGAGGGCGTGAAGTGGTTCGAGTCGTTCTCCGCGCCACTCCTCATCGGCGGAGGCGTTGCGCTCCTGATCTGGGGGTTCATCGCGGGTGGCGGCGTGACCAACGTGTTCTCGACCTCGGCCGAACTCCAGCAGGGCAACGCACCGTTCTGGACGCTCTTCTGGCCCAGCCTCGCGGCGAACGTAGGGTACTGGATCACGCTCTCCCTCAACATTCCGGACTTCACCCGCTACGCGAAGACCCAGCGCTCGCAGGTCATCGGGCAGGCCCTTGGGCTCCCGCTCACGATGACGGCCTTCTCCTTCATCGGGATCGCGGTCACGGCGGCGACCATCGTCGTCTTCGACGAGGCGATCTGGGACCCCGTCGCCCTCGTCACGCGACTTACCGGCGATATCCCCGCCCTGCTTATCCTCGCCATGTTCATCATCGCGATAGCCCAGATCTCTACGAACATGGCGGCTAACGTGGTCTCTCCCTCCTTCGACTTCTCGAACCTGGCGCCCAAGTACATCTCGTTCAGGACAGGTGGCATCATCACAGCCGTGATCGGCGTGCTCTCGTTTCCCTGGCTGATCCTCGAAACCGCCGGCGCCTACATCTTCACCTGGCTCGTTGGCTACGGCAGCCTCCTCGGGGCCATCGGGGCCGTGATGATAGTCGACTACTGGCTCGTGCGCAGAAGACAGCTCGACCTCGCCGAACTCTACAAGATGAACGGCAGCTACTCGTACTCGAATGGGTGGAACTGGCGGGCAATAGTGGCCGTCCTCGTCAGCGTGGCCCTCGTCCTCCCTGGTTTCCTCAAAGCCGCCACCACCGCCGGACTCAACGGTGGTCCCTTCCCGAATCCGACGTTCATCGAGAGCCTCTACAACTACGGCCTGTTCCTCACCTTTACGGTGTCGGCACTGGTGTACCTGGGGCTCTCCATGATCGGAGGCCGCGCCGCGGAACCGGTCCGCGAACCGGAGGCTACGTAGAGGATGCCCGACATCTCCACTTTTGCCCTTTTCGTCGCAGCGGCGCTGGCCCTATTGCTCGTGCCTGGACCGGCCGTCATCTACGTCGTGGCCCGCAGCGTGGAAGGGGGCCGCCTGACAGGGCTCGTCTCCGTCCTTGGTGTCGAGCTCGGAACCCTACTGCACGTGGTGTTCGCCGCGGCAGGTCTCTCGGCTATCGTGGTCTCTTCGGCGGCCGCGTTCTCTGTCGTGAAGTGGCTCGGCGCGGCATACCTGATCTGGCTAGGGCTCAGGCAGATTCTCGGACGCGACGGTGGTGACGAGGAGCTGCCGCTGTTAGGAGGCAGAGAGAAGCGACTCCGCGTCTTTTCGCAGAGCGTGCTCGTGCAGGTCCTCAACCCGAAGGTTGCGCTGTTCTTCCTGGCCTTCCTGCCGCAGTTCGTCGATCCTTCCAGGGGCGCTGCATGGACGCAGGTTGTCGTTCTCGGCGCCACGCTCGCCACCCTCGGGTTGTTCACGGATGGCCTCTATGCTCTGCTCGGTGGTACGGCTGGCGAGTGGGTCAGGAAGCAGAGAGCAGGTATGGGCTTGCGGCGGGCCGGACGCTACGTCACGGGTGGTGTCTACATAGCCCTCGGCGCCGTAGCCGCGGTCTCGGGCAAAGACTAGGGAGGAAGGCATGGATTTCGGCGTCACGCTTCAGACGAATCCACCGGCAAGCCGGGTCATCGAGCTGACCAGGAGGGCCGAGGACCTCGGCTTCGGGTATGCCTGGACCTTCGACTC
>DASQWQ010000155.1:0-2720 GCA_035640175.1 Rubrobacter sp.
GTTCCTAGTACTGGTCCTGCTTTTCGGCAGAATCTCCAACGCCGTCTCTCGGCAGAGTGGGCTCACCTTGAGCGAAGGTCGATCAAACGTCTCAAAGGACTTTAGGCAAACCGACTATGACGCCACGGTCAAGGTGACAAGGGTGGTAGACGGTGACACTATTGACATCTCACCTCTGAAAGGGCGCTCAAGGGTTCGCCTGATCGGGATAGACACCCCCGAAATCCACTTCAGCACCTAGCCCTAGGGGCCGAGGCCAGCGCCTTCGCCAAACGTGAGTTAGAAGGCGAGGAGGTATGGGTAAAGCTCGCCATCGAACCCTTCCACCCGGTGCGCATGATGGAGCGCTCTGTGATCGTTACTCTAGCCCAGGCCCTCGACATCGCCGAGCGCTTCGAACCCGACCGGGTTGGCGTCGTCGTGGATGCCTACCACGTCTGGTGGGATCCCGAGCTCTACCGACAGATCTCGCGTGCCTCGGGGCGCATCTTCGGCTTCCACGCGAACGACTGGCTACCTCCGAAACCCAAGCTCCTCCTGAGCCGCGCCATGATGGGAGACGGGCCTATCGAGATCCGGCGCATCAGGGAGGCTGTCGACACCGCAGGGTACGCTGGCCCGATTGAGGTCGAGATCTTCAACCAGGACATATGGAGCGCCCCGGGCGATGAGGTCCTCGCGCTCACGAAGGAGCGGTATCTACAACATGCCTGAAGGTCTGACAACCTCCATTCCCGCGGCTCTTTACCTCCTGGACGGCGAAGCTTTCGAGAAGATCTACGGCAAAGAGGAGCGGGCGGCCGTAGCAGAACTTGCCGACGTCTACGCCCCGCCGCAGACGGGGCGTTCCGTGGCGAAGAACCCTCGTGTGCTTGCGGAGGCCGAGGTGATACTCTCCGGCTGGGGCACGCCGGCGATTGATGGTGCCTTTCTGGCCGCGGCCCCCAACCTGCGGGCCGTGCTCTACGGGGCGGGATCTATCCGGCGCGTGGCGATCCCTGCTCTCTGTGGCGTGAGATAATGGACCCGAAGCTAGAGGAGGGATCAATGAAGGTAGGAGTCTTTACTGTAGGTCTGCCTGACCTGACGCCGGAAGAGGCCGTAAGGGAACTAAAGGACACTGGCTATGACGGCGTGGAGTGGCGCGTTGCCCGCGTCCCCGAGGAGGCGAGGAGCGAGGAGCCCTCTTTCTGGGGGAACAACCTCTGCACCCTGGCGCCTACGGAAGAGGAGGCCCGTCGGGCGCGCCGCATCTCGGAGGAGGCAGGCCTGGAGGTACCTGGGCTTGGCACCTACGTTGCCGTCGGTGACCTGGAGGCTGCGGACGAGGCGATGCGCTTCGCCATGACGGCTGGCGCGCACCAGGTACGGGTGGGAGCCGGCGCCCCTGATGGGCGCCCTTACGAAGAGCTATTCGCAGCGGCCAGGGAGTTTCTGGAAGGGGTAGAGGATCTCGCCAGGTCCCACGGGGTCAAGGCGCTCATAGAGATCCACCACAGGACCATCTGTCCGAGCGCCTCGCTCGCCCACAGGCTCGTCTCGGCCTTCGATCCCGACCTGGTCGGCGTAATCCTCGACCCCGGAAACATGGCCCAGGAAGGCTTCGAGGACTACCGCATCGGTGCTGAGCTTCTGGGTCCTTACCTGGCGCACGTCCACATCAAGAACTCCGCCTTCGAGCGGCCCGCTGGCGGTGGCGTGTGGGAGCCGCGATGGGCGCCACTCGAAGACGGGGTGGTGGACTTCGGCCTGGTCTTCGAAGCCCTCGAACACGTAGGCTACACAGGGTGGCTCGTGATGGAAGATTTCAGCGGCGTTCGTCCGAGTAGGGAAGCACTGAGATACAACCTGGAGTTCGTTCGGTCGTTTGTATAACGGCTTCAGGCTACAGGTATCAGGATTAGCACAGGATAGTCCTTCTTGCCGAGGACACTTGCTCTCCCACTGCCTGCTGGTTTCGTCGACGTCATGTGTCGCGGCCACGTAAGGACGCGGGGCCTGGTCGAAACGAGAAGGGTCAGCCTGACACGTGGGCGAACGTGTCGGAGTTCGGGCCGGAACGGCCGCTCTCACCCTGGTCAAGCGCGGAGATCTCGGCCATATCGCCAGGCTCGCCCGAGGTGCGAATACCCTTGCCGACCTCCCTCTCGTTGCCGTACATCTCCGCAGTGTCGATGTGCCTGTAGCCTACCTCGATTGCCTCTCTAACCGCCTCTGCGGTCTCGTCCGGCTCGATCTGGAAGATTCCGAAACCGAGCTGCGGGATGATGTTGCCATCGTTGAGGGTAATGTCTGGTACCACGCTCAAAGTCGTACAACTCCTTTGTGTCTCGTGACTTACCTCCCAGACTTGGGAGTGATACGACGGTATCCCGATCCACCCTTCGCCAAACCGTGATAACGAGTCCGCAAGAGCGATACCGCGTTCGGGCTGCGGGCACACATGGAAGGGCATCCTATACGTCATTCCCGTGAAAGCGGAAATCCAGTAGTATGCCTGTAGGCAAGAATAGCGGGCTCAGTCGTGCCGTTGGCATTCACCCTGACTTGGTATAACGCATACATACGTTAGAAAAGGTCAGCCCCTTTTGATAAACTCCACACTGCCCTACGCGGGGGCGTAGTTCAGTTGGTTAGAACGCCGGCCTGTCACGCCGGAGGCCGCGGGTTCGAGTCCCGTCGCTCCCGCCTCTTCCGGTCACACCACGTTCCGCCACAGG
>DASQWQ010000156.1:0-6343 GCA_035640175.1 Rubrobacter sp.
AAGGGCGTCATAGACGCGGAAGACGGCGCCATCAAGCACTACACGCGCCTCGTGGAGGAGACAGAGGGGGTAGATCCCGTTACGCAGGACATGGCCATAGAGATCCTGCACGATGAGCAGGGGCACAGGCGCCTGTTCGAGGGTTTCCTGCGCGAGTACGAAGCAGAGGGCCTAGCCTAGGGATAACCGTCAGGAAACGCGATACCTAGAGGCCCGGCGACGAACGTCGGGCCTCTTATCGTGCTGCGGAATTTGTGCGGATACTCGGCTGCTGTATAATCCGTCCCGTAACGCGATGGACGAACCTCACTCTAGACACCACCGACGAAAACCCTGCGGCCCAACCGCCAGTGGGCACGCGTAGAAGTGCCGGAACCCCTCTTATCCTCGTTAAACCTATTGCTTGCCCTCGTGTTGGTGGGCCTGAACGGGTTCTTTGTGGCGGCCGAGTTCGCGCTGGTGCGCGTGCGGGAGTCACGCATCGTACAGCTCGAGCAGGAAGGCAGTACGCGGGCCGCTGTCGTACGCCAGACGCTGCGCGACCTGGACTCCAATCTCTCCGTCTGCCAGGTTGGAATTACGGTGGCCTCCCTGGCGCTAGGTTGGGTCGGCGAGCCTGCCGTCTCGCACCTCATCCGTCCCGTGTTCGAGGCCGTAGGGATCGCAAACGAGCGGATAGTCACGATCATCGCCGTCGTCCTCGGCTTCTCGGCCATAACGTATGCCCACCTCGTCTTCGGGGAGCAGGCGCCCAAGTACTTCTCGATCCAGAAGGCTGAGAAGGTGTCGCTCTGGATCAGCCGTCCCCTGAACCTGTTCGGACTCCTCTTGAGTCCCGTGGTCTGGATTGTGAACGCGTCGACCAACTTCGTCTTGAAGCCCTGGGGCATCAGGCTCGGGGAGGAGATGGAGGCCCACTCAGAGGAGGAGCTGAGGATCATGATCTCCTCCTCGACCGCCTCGGGCGTGCTCGAGCCCGGGGAGCGCGACTACCTGAACAAGGTCTTCGACTTCGGCGACAGGGTGGCCCGCGAGATCATGGTCCCAAGGCCTGATATCGAGGCCATCGCGAGTGACGCCCCGCTCCCCGACCTGGTCGACGCCGCCGTCTACGGACGCTACACACGCTACCCCGTCTACGAAGAAGACCTCGACCACGTCCTCGGCGCAGCCCACGTGAAGGACCTGTTCAGGGCAGCCCGCACGAACGCCGAGGACTTCGACATAAGGTCCATTATCAGGGAGTGCCTGGTCGTACCCGAGAACAAGCGCATCGAGGAGATCCTCAAGGAGTTCCAGACCCGTACGCTGCAGATGGCCATCGTCATCGATGAGTGGGGGAGCGTCGAGGGGCTTATCACCATAGAGGATATCGTCGAGGAGATAGTCGGGGAGATTCAGGACGAGTTCGACGAGGGCGAGCCAGCCATCGAGAAGATCAGCGATGACCTCTACGCCCTCGACGGCCGCATCCCCATAACCGACGTGAACGAACGTTTCGAGCTCGACCTGCCCCACGAGGACTTCGACACCATAGGCGGCTACATCCTGGGCTCCCTCGGACGCCCCCCCGAGACCGGCGACACCGTCGAGGCCGACGGCGCCACCATGCAGGTCAAGAGCGTTGACGGCCCCCGTGTCTCCATGCTCACCCTCCAACGGAGCGAAGACTCCTAGTCTCTGCAGCAGGGCACTCCGAAACCAATCTATATCTCGCGGAAAGGATTCAAAAATACGCACTTTGGGTAATGCCCACCGCTCTGACAGGACGTATGAGACATCCGTAGCATCAGAAGTAAACGAGGCCGGGAGCAAGAGATGTACCGCCCAAAGCAGGGTAGAGAACAGGGGCGGGGTACGTTCCGCCCGGAGCAGGGTCAACTCATGCGTGCTGCGCTTCCTGTGTTGACGGTGGTGTTCTGGGTTGCCGCCTCGATCTGCGTGGTGATGATAACGGTGTACGCATCTACCCAGAGCATGGGGGCGTGGCTGTCCTGGATGACCGGCATATCATTGTTGGTCGTCGTGGTGGGCTCCGGCGCTATCGCTTGGGTAGAATTCAGGAGCAACCCTAAAGAAGACGCCGAGCGCGGCGAGTGGACGAACAAGATGCTGTTCTATGGGCTCGTCTTTGCCATCACGTTCTTTGTGGCGTTCCTACAATGGCTGAGTCTGTACTTCTCTCGATAAGGTTAGTGGCTGCCGAAACCATTCTGCGGTAGCTCTCGACGCGGTGCACGATCTTCATAAGCAACGTCGTATCCCCCCTGATAACATTTCACGGCTGTTGGTCTAGGATCGGCGGTCACTTTGCAGATGGAGCACGACATCGAGGCGCTGACGGGCGGGGCTATGGCCTCTATCTGGTCCTGGGTGCAAGGGAAGATACCCGCTGGCGTCGAAGTCTTCGACGCCCACGCCCATATCGGGGTCGATATCGACGGCAGGACGATGACCGGAGACGGTATGCGTGCCCGCATGGAGGCTGCGGGGGTGAAGAAGAGCATCGTCTTCCCCTTGAACGACCCGAACGCCCGCGACGACTACTCTGGTCCGAACGACGTTGTGTGGAACGCCTACGAGGAGCACCCTTCCTCCTTCGTGCCTTTCTTCCGCCTCAACCCGCACCTCGAGTACGACAGGGAGTTCGGGCGCTGCGTCGAGCGCGGCTTTATGGGGCTCAAGCTCCATCCCGTCTCGCAGAAGTTCGAGCTGGACGACCCGAGGGTCGTACGCCTATTCGGGAGGGCGGCGGAGATAGATCTGCCGGTCCTGATCCACGCCGGCTTCGCCATGGAGCGGATCGTGGAGCCTCTCCTTCCGACGGTCGAGGCGCACCCTGGGCTGCGACTTATCCTCGGCCACTCTGCGATGGTCGAGGTGCTCTGCGCCGCCCGCGCTTTCGAGGGACTCCCGAACGTGCTCTTCGAGACCTCCGTGGTGCAGGCCAAAGACCTCTACGAGCTCTGCTGCTCCCTCGACCCTTCCCGCATCTGCTACGGGTCGGACCTACCCTACGGCGACCTGCCGTCGACGCTGCACTCCATCCTCGCCGCGGCCGAGGCCGCTGGGGTGCCCGAGGAGGCCCTGCCGGGGATACTCTCGGAGAACATAAGGCGGTGGTTTCCGTGAAGGCGGGGGAGAGGGCCGACGCGGCGCTGAGGACGGCGCACCTGCTAAGGATCGACAGCTACATGGACATTGCGATCAGCGCGATGTGGACCTCGAGCCCGAGGGTCGACACCATGCTCGGGATGGTCGAAGCAAGCCTGCGGGACGAGAGTCCCGGCGGCAAGGACGACGAACCGCTCGAGAAGATACGAGCCCTGGTCGGGGAGGGACGCGAGTACCTGGCGGGCGGCGAGTCCTCCGTCGCGTTGGGCCGGATGCGGGTGGCCCAAGATCTCTTGTCCCTCCACATCATCCGCTTCTCGGGAAGGTAGCAAGGTGTACCCCGACGCCGGCCTGCCCGAGGACGCTGCGCTGGCGGCCGTCACGCGCGGCGCGCTGGTCGAGAGCGTCCACCGCGGACGTCTCGCCGTCTGCGACCACGATGGTAACGTACTCGAGGCCGTTGGTGACCCCGAAGCCTACATCTACGCCCGATCCTCAGCCAAGCCGTTCCAGGCGCTCCCGCTCGTCATCTCGGGCGCCGCCGACGCCTTCGGGCTGACGGATGAGGAGCTCGCCGTAGCCTGCGCCTCGCACAACGCCGAGGAGTCTCACCTCGTCGCCGTACGGTCCATTCTGGAGAAGTCCGGCCTGACCGAGGAGGACCTGCAGAGCGGCGCTCATCTGCCGCTGTACAAACCCGAGGCAGACAGGCTGATCCGCAGCGGCGAAGAGCCGCGTCCGATCCACGGCAACTGTTCGGGCAAGCACGCAGGGATGCTCGCCGTCTGCGTCCACGAGGGCTACGAGACCGCCACCTACCGCGACCCCAGCCACCCGCTCCAACGACGCATACTCGGTCTCATCGCCGAGATCTGCGGCCTGCGGGAGGACGAGGTGCTTGTCGCCGGCGACAACTGCGGCGTCCCCGCCTTCGCCCTCCCGCTGCGGAGCTTCGCGACAGGCCTCGCCCGCGTCGCAACAGGCAACGCCCTCCCGGATGAGCTCGCCCTCACGGCCCTGCGCATAGGGGCCGCGATGCGGGAGCATCCCTTTATGGTCGCGGGCACGGGAAGGTTCGACACGGACCTCATGGGGTTGACTGACCTCCTCGTCAAGGGCGGAGCCGAGGCTGTGCTCGCGGTCGGGAGCCGGGAAGGCTGGGGCATGGTGCTGAAGATCTCAGACGGTGCGCGTAGAGGCGTGCGACCGGTGGCGCTCGCGGCACTGGGCGGCATGGGTGTCGAGGTGTCCGAGGCGGTCTCCGACGTGCGCGGCCTGCACGGTGAGAAGATCGGTGAGATCTGGCCCTTGAAGCAGGCTCCCGGATGGACGACGTAGGCTAGACGGAGCCGGACTTGCAATGGCCGTCCTGGTAGGAGCGGGCGACTGTGACATAAGCCCATGAAGCTGACCACGGAGATCCTCGAAGCGTGCTACAGGGCCGGCGCCTTCCCGATGGCCGATGCCTACGGGCGCATCGAGTTCTATAGCTCGGACCCTCGAAGCGTGCTCGAGTTCGAAGACCTGCACGTCCCCCGATCGCTGGGACGTGTGATCCGCAATGAGACCTACCAAGTGCGCGTGGACGAGGACTTCGAAGGCGTCATAAGGGCGTGCGCCGACAGGGAGGAGACCTGGATCAACGCGGAGATCATCGACGCTTATGTCAGGCTGCACCACGCAGGCAAGACCCACAGCGTCGAGGCTTACAAAGATGGCGAGCTCGCGGGCGGTCTCTACGGGGTCTCTCTTGGCGGGGCTTTCATGGGTGAGTCCATGTTCACCCGCATGAGGGACGCCTCCAAAGTCTGCTTCGTTTATCTTGTAGAGCGCTTGAAGGAGCGCGGTTACGAGCTTCTCGACTGCCAGATCCAGAGCCCCCACCTCGCCCGGCTGGGGGCGCGTGAGATCCCCGAACAGGAGTACCTGCGGCGTCTGCAGCACGCCCTGAGCCTGGACCGCAACTTTATATAGAAGGGGACTCTTTCGGTTAGGAGCTTGCCGCGTGGTAAGCTAGCCTCATGGATATACGGCACATCAACATCGACTGGAGACCCGAACTGGAGCGGCCCGTTCTGATCGCCGGCTTCACGGGCTGGAACGACGCCGCCGACGCGGCGAGCGTCGCTGTCGGGGCCCTCGCCAGCTCGTGGGAGGCGCGGCGTTTCGGCGGCTTTGACGGCGAAGCGTTCTTCGATTTCCAGACCACGCGGCCCCAGATCAAGCTGGTCGACGGCGTGACGCGCGAGATCGAATGGCCCGAGAACATGCTCTCGGCGACGGAGCTGGGGCTGGAAGCCGCCGGTGGCCGTGGCGCAGTACTGCTATCGGGACCAGAGCCGAACTTCCGGTGGCGCGTTTTCTCTACGACGGTCGTCGAGTTGGCCAGGGAATTGAACGTGGAGCTTGTGGTGACGATGGGCGCCCTGCTCGCCGACGTGCCTCATTCGCGTCCCGTCTCGGTCTCCGCCAACTCCCAGGACGCCGCCCTGGTCGAATCTCTAGGCCTCTCCGCCTCGCGCTACGAGGGGCCGACTGGCATCACCGGCGTACTGCACCGCGCATGCGCCGACGGGGGCCTGCCCTCGGTGAGCTTCTGGGCCTCCGTCCCGCACTACCTGCCCGCCGTCCCTTCAGCCCCCGCGGCCCTCGCCCTCTTGGACAAGCTCTCTGGTCTGCTCGGCATGGAGGTAGATACCGCCGATCTCGAAAGCACCGCCGAGACCTACCAGGAGCAGGTCTCGGTGGCCGTCTCCCAAGACTCAGATCTCTCCTCCTACGTCAGGATGCTCGAAGAACGTTTCGACTCCCAGGCCGCTCAGGGCCCGCGCAACCTGCCATCGGGCGACGAACTCGCCCAGGAACTCGAAGGCTTCCTCCGCGAACACCGTCGCGAAGAAGAGTAGCAATTCAGCCAGTCAGCACGCTCTGGCCTGCGGCCTTCGCTTGTCAGCCAGTCAGCACGCCACCAGGCTTCGCCAGTCGGCTTCCAGCCAGTCATCCAGGGCCTTTACGCACAGGAAAGCTGAAATGCTGACAAGCCGCCGACAGGCGGCGTGCTGACTGGCTGACAAGCGAAGGCCGCAGGCCAGAGCGTGCTGACTGGCTGAATCGCTACTCTTCTTCGCGACGGTGTTCGCGGAGGAAGCCTTCGAGTTCCTGGGCGAGTTCGTCGCCCGATGGCAGGTTGCGCGGGCCCTGAGCGGCCTGGGAGTCGAAACGTTCTTCG
>DASQWQ010000157.1:0-14745 GCA_035640175.1 Rubrobacter sp.
GTGGTCATCGCGTCGGCGTTATGTTTGCTGCTCATCTGCGGTGAGCTCGACCTCTCTGTCGGACAATCGTTCGCGTTCGCGCCCATCGTGATGTACCTGGCCTACGACAAGCTCTTCCTCGTTCTGCCGCTCGCGGTCCTCGTCGGGCTCCTGGCCGTGGCGGTGGTCGGGCTAGTGAACGGCCTGATCACCGTCTACCTCGGCGTATCGTCGCTCATTACGACGCTAGGGATGTTCTTCCTTCTGGCGGGTCTGAACGTGACGCTCACAGGCGGCTTCCCCGCTACCACGCCTGAGACGAGCTCCGTCACCCAGGCCCTTGGGGAGTACTCTTGGTCAGGGACCATCTGGGCCCTGATTATCGTGGCCGTTTTGCAGCTCGTCCTGTTACGCACCCGGTGGGGGCTCCACACCTACGCCACGGGCGGCAACCCGCTCGGGGCGAGGGAGGCGGGCGTGGGCGTCGCCCGCATCAAGATCGGCAACTTCATGCTCTGCGGCGTGCTTGGCGGTTTCGTCGGCATTATCGAGTCCTTCCGCATAAACTCCATAGACCCGCTCGCCGGCGGACCCGACATCGTGCTGCTTTGCATCGCCGCTGCGGTCATAGGGGGGACGGCGCTGCTGGGTGGGGTCGGGACCGTTACGGGCGCGTTCCTCGGGGCGCTGGTCCTCACCATCCTCCGCAACGGCTTCACCCTGCAGGGCATAAGCGCATATACCTACAACATCATCTTGGGCGTCGCCATCCTTGTAGCCATGATCCTCAACGTCTACGTCGCAAGGTTGCGCGGCGCAGGGAGGGCATGATGGAGAGCGGGTCCACGAACGGCTCGGACTTCCTGCGTGTAGAGGGCGTCGTCAAGAACTTCGGTGCGGTGTCTGTCCTCAAAGGCGTTGATCTGCACGTCAGGGAAGGGGAAGTGCTCGGACTTATCGGGGACAACGGGGCGGGCAAGAGCACCCTGCTCAAGACCATCACCGGCTTCCACCGCCCAGACGAGGGCAGGATCCTGCTTGAAGGAGAAGAGGTGAACTTGCGCTCCGTCTCCCAGGCGCGCGCGTTGGGCATCCAGACCGTCTACCAGGACCTCGCGCTCGTCAACGAGCTCTCGGTCTTCCACAACATGTTCTTGAACGGCGAGATGACCGTCGGACCTTTCCTCAACAACCGCAAGATGAAAGAGAAGACCTCTCAGTACCTCCAAGACATGGGCGTCAACATCCCGTCCATAGACACCGAGGTGGCAAGACTTTCGGGCGGGCAGCGCCAGGCCATAGCCGTGGCACGCGCAGTCTACTCAGACGCGAAGATGCTGCTCCTTGACGAGCCGCTCGCGGCGATGGGTGCGAAGGAGGGAGCCCTGATCCTCGACCTCATCCAACGCCTCAAAGAGGAGCGGGGCATACCTATGATACTGATCGTCCACAACTACGCCCAGGTCTTCGACGTCTGCGACCGGGTCAACCTCCTGCGCAACGGCCGCATAGAGTACGACAGGCCCGTCGCCGAGACCTCCGTCGAGGAGCTGACCGAGATCGTCGTCTCCGAGTACCGCAAGGCCCGAGAGACCGGCAACGGCGGGTAGGGAAGGGTCGACGACCCTTTCCTACCCGCTGTGAACAAGTAAACTCGGGCCGTAGGGACAGCCCAAGGAGTGGGAGTGGATAGACCCGTAGCCTCGGGAAGAACGGCGTACACGGTCATCGGGCTGGTCTTCGCGCTGCTCGTGGGCGGGTATTTCGCCTACCGGACCACCGGTGTGATTCTGGCGTTCCTGCTGACGATTTTGCTATCCATCATACTCAGCGCTCCGGTCAACTATCTGGCCAGGCGGGGGTTACCGCGAACGTGGGGGGTTCTGGCGGTGATCGCGGCGCTGGCGGGACTGTTCTGGCTCTTCGGCCTGGCGCTCGTTCCTGCCGTCGAGACGCAATCCCGCCAGTTCGCCGAGGCTTTCCCGACGCTCCTGGAAGAAGCCCTCGCCCTGGCCAACCGTCTCCAGAGCTTCTTCGGGCTCGGTACCCAGATCGGACTCGATCCCGAAAGCCTGTCCGGGGTCGGGCGGGAGGTACTCACGGGGAGCACCGTATCGACGGCTGCGGGGGTGGGGTTGACCGCGGCGACCGTAGTCTCGCTGGCAGCGGTCGTGTTCATCTCCACCATCTACCTGGTCATCCGGCCCGAGCCCTGGGTCAACGGGTTCGTCTCGCTCTTCCCCGCCGGATGGCGACAGAGGACGCGAGAGGTGCTTCAGACGCTGTACCACACGGTGCAACGGTGGTTCATCGGCCAGCTCGCGGCCATGACCTTCATCGCTGTTTTCTGGGCCATCTCGCTCTCCCTGATCGGGGTGCCTTTCGCGTTGCTCCTCGGCATCTTCAGCGGTTTGATCTCGTTCATCCCCTACCTGGGCGCGCTCATCTCGGTCGTCCTGCCCGTGCTTCTGGCCCTGATCTCGGACCCTTTCTCGGTCGTCTGGGTGATCCTGGCTTTTGTCATCATCCAGCAGATCGAAGGCAACCTCCTCCAGCCGATCGTAATGAGCCGGGCCGTGGATCTGCATCCCGCACTGGTAATTTTCGCCATACTGGTAATGGGCACGCTCTTCGGCCTTATAGGAGTCTTCCTGGCCGTCCCACTCGTCGCCGTTCTGCAGGTCCTGGTGCGCGAGCTCTGGGTGCAAAAGATGGACCAGATGGGAACCGACCCCAACCCACCCGCCAGAGAACCCCCCAAACGCAAACTCCCAGGCCCGATCGTCAAAGCCCTCAGAGCACTACGCCCCTCACGCCGTGCATAAGGCTTGTCAGCTTTCACGTTTATAAGCCTTGGCTGACTTGCTGACCGGTGCGGGATGGGGAACCTTCCCCATCCCGCCAACGTTGACATAAACAAGTCATACCCCTATTATTGAATCGTCATTTAAGGGAGGAGTATATGGAGGTTGTGCGGAGTTGGACCGATCGGGACCTCCGCAGGCTCGACGAGATCATCGTCGAGGGTGAACGCCGATTCAAGGAACGCCAGCCCAGGTCGGGGGCTTTGATTGGGAAGGCGCGGGGGGTTCTGGCTGGAGGGGCGACCTCGAGCTGGCAGATCGCCCGTCCGCAGATGATCTGGGTCAGCCATGGTGAGGGCTCACGGATCTACGACGCCGAGGGTGGGGAGTACGTGGATCTTCACAGCGGGTATGGCGTCGGCGCCGTCGGCCACGGCCATCCGAGGATCGTCGAGGCCTTGACGCGGAGGGTTCCGAGGGGCATCCACTTCGCCCAGCCGACGGAGGATGCGATCGCTGTGGCTGATGAGCTCACGCGGCGTTTCGGTCTTCCGCTGTGGCGCTTCTCCAACTCCGGCACCGAGGCGACGATGGATGCGGTGCACCTCATGCGCGCGATCACGGGCCGGGACCTGATCGTCAAGGTGGAGGGCTGCTACCACGGGCATCACGACTCGGTAATGGTCTCGGTGTCGAACGAGAAGGACGAGATCGGGCCCGCCGAACGCCCCCACAGCGCGCCTTCTGGGACGGGTATCCCGCGGGCCATCACCGACCTTACCCTGATCGTCTCTTACAACGACCTCGATGCCCTGGAGCGGCTCTTCGAGGAGCATCGCGGACGGATAGCGGGCATGATCCTCGAGCCGATAATGATGAACGCCGGCGTCATACCTCCTGAGGAGGGCTACCTCGAAGGTGTGCGCGAGATAGTCCACGACCATGGCGCCCTGCTCGCCTTCGACGAGGTCAAGTGCGGCGTCACCACGGCCTATGGAGGGGCCAGCGGATATCTAGGCGTAAGCCCCGACATGGTGTGCCTCGCCAAAGCGATAGGCGGTGGCGTCCCCTGTGGGGCCATCGGCGGGACCGAGGAGGTCATGGGCCGCATCGCCGACGGCACCTACGATCAGGTCGGCACCTTCAACGGCAACCCGCTCACGATGTCCGCCTCCCGCGCCACGTTGACTGAGATCCTCACCCCCGAGGCTTACGAGCACTTCGACCGGCTCGGAAAGATCATGTCCGACGGGGTGATTGACGTAGTCGAGGAGTACGACCTCGCCGCCTACCCGCTGGCGTTCGGGGCCAAGGGGTCAGTAACGTTCTCAGGCCGGACGGTGCGCAACTACAGGGCCTTCCTGGAGCTCGACGACCGTTTCAGCCAGGCGCACTGGCTCTTTCAGCACAACGGCGGCGTGTTCTTACCGCCGTGGGGGAAGGCAGAGCAGTGGATGTTGTCGGTACAGCACTCCGAGGACGACGCCAGGAGCTTCGTAGACAACTTCGAGACCTTCACGCGGGCGTTACGCAGGTGAACGCGGAAAAAAGCCATGCGGGGGGGCACGTACAGCTCGTAGATCTCGCCAAGCGCTTCGGCAGGTTCGAGGCCGTAAGCGGCATAGACCTGGACATCCCGCCGGGGGAGTTCTTCTCGCTACTAGGCCCGAGCGGGTGCGGAAAGACGACGACCTTGCGCATGATCGCCGGCTTCGAGCGCCCCAGCGGGGGAAGGATCTTGCTGGATGGCAAGGACGTGTCGGACACTCCCCCGAACCGGCGCAACGTCAACACCGTGTTCCAGAGCTACGCCCTCTTCTCCCACCTAACGGTCGCCGAGAACGTCGCCTTCGGTTTGCGCTTCGCGAAGGCGTCCAGGGAGGAGGCCCGTAGCAGGGTCGGAGAGGCGCTCTCCCTCGTGCAGATGCAGGAGTTCCGCGACCGCAGACCGCACCAGCTCTCAGGCGGCGAGCAGCAGCGGGTCGCGCTCGCCCGGGCTTTGATCCTCAACCCGTCCGTTCTGTTGCTCGACGAGCCGCTCGGCGCGCTCGACGCCAAGCTCAGGAAAGCGCTCCAGATCGAGCTGAAGGCCTTGCAGGAGCAAGTCGGGATCACCTTCGTCTACGTGACGCACGACCAGGAAGAGGCCCTGACCATGGCCGACCGCCTCGCGGTGATGAACGAGGGCCGGATCGAACAGGTCGGCTCGCCCCGCGAGGTCTACGAGGAGCCGGCGTCCGCCTACGTCGCTGACTTCCTCGGCATCTCAAACCTGCTGGACGCGCAGGCCATCGGTACGGATTCCGACGGCAGGTGCCGGGTCAGGGTCGGGGACCTCGAGCTACTCGCCTCCCGCGGTCATACCTCGGCCAGGGGTTCCGTCAAGGTGGTGGTGCGTCCCGAGCGGGTGCGCGTGGAGGTCCCCGAGGAGGCCGGCGAGAACCGATTGCCGGGGAAGATCGAACGCGTCGTCTACGCCGGCGCCATCTCCCAACTCGTGGTCACCCTCGACCGCGGAACCCCGATCCGATGCATGCTGGCCAACGACGGGGTCGGGTCGTCCTTCGATCGGGGAGCGCCGGTGTCGGTGTACCTGCCCTGCGAAGCCCTGCGCGTGCTGAGCACCGGAACCGACGGGTCGGACGAGGAAAGCGGAGAACCATCCGCGACACCCGCCCGGGCGACGGCGAACTGAGAAGTTTGCAGAGGGGTTCATTGTAAGCAAGACAAAACGCTGACTGGCTGAAATGCCGAGGTGCTAACCAGCGCGGGTTGGGGAAGGGAGACACTTCCCCCATCCGCTGTCACAGATCCAGGCGGGCGAAGTCTTCCACCGCGGAGCCTTCTGCGCCTTCCTTTTTGCGGGAACGGCGCATCACCAGGATAGCGATCGTGATAGCCAGCATGGAGGCGAAGAGGAGTATGCTCGCCAGGGCGTTCAGTGCTGGGCTGGGGGCGGCTCGCGCGGCGCTGTAGAGCTTTACCGGGATGGTGGCTGAGGACTGGTCTCCCATCAAGAACGCGGCTATCACGAAGTCATCTATGGAGATCGCGAAGGCGATCATGAGGCTGGCCCAGATGGCCGGGGTGAGCATCGGCAGCAGCACCATCCTCATCGCCTGCCACTGCGACGCCCCCAGATCCATAGCCGCTTCTTCGTAATCCCTTCCGACCGCAAACAGGCGGCCGCGCACGATAATTACGACGTAGGAGATCGTGAAGGTCACGTGCCCGAGTAATTGGGCCTGGGTCCCGAGCTGTATGAAGCCGAAGAGGTAGACGAACACAAGGAACAGCGCCACACCCATCACGATCTCCGGCGTGACGAGCGGGAAGAGCATCAGGAAATTGGCCGGGCGTGAGCCCCACCCGCTCCAACGCGCCAGGCCTATGGCGAGCGCGACCCCGAGAGGCGTGGCGACCAGCATGGTGAGCCCGGCGAGCTTGAGGCTCTGCACCAGCGCGTCGCGCAGCGACGGGTCGTGCAACACGGAGAGGTCAGGGTCCAGGTAGTACCAGCGGAGCGAGAAGCCCTGCCAGGTGCTACGGGAGCGGCCCGCGTTGAACCCGAACAGCACGGCCACACCCACAGGGACGAGCGACCAGAGCACGTAGAGCCAGGTAAAGAGCACCAGGAAGCGTGGTTTGCCCCAGGGGTTCGACCACCACGTCTGCAGGTGCGCACGGAGCGTCTTGCCGCTAGTAATGTCTGCCTGCGCGCTCACGAGCGGGCTACTCTTGTCGCCCGGGCCACGCTGTAGAGGTAGTAGGTCATCAGGAGGCCGACGAACACCATCAGCACGATGGTCAGGACGGCACCCGTGCTACCCCCTGCGCTGGCGTTTATGTTCTGCTCGATCAGCTTGGCGATCATATTCGTCTTTGGTGATCCTGACAGCAACGTCGCCGTGTAGTAGTCGCCGAACATCGGCAGCATGATGATCACGCACCCCGCGAGGACCCCCTGGGAGGAGAGCGGCAGCGTGACGCGCAAGAACGCCTGCGCCGGGCTTGCCCCGAGATCCCTTGCCGCTTCTATGACGCGCTGGTCGATCCTGTCGAGCGCGGCGAATAGCGGCAGGATCAAGAACGGCACGTAGCCGTAGACGAGGCCGAGCACGACGGTCTCGTGCTTGCCCACGAGCCACTCCCGCGGCGCGTCGAGGGCGCCGAGGAACATTAGTATCTGGTTCACGTAGCCGTCCGTGGTGAGCAGGTTCACCCAGGCCAGCATACGCATCAGGTAGTTGATCCAGAACGGGGCGATGATGAGCATCAAGAGGAAAACGCGGTAGCGGCCGGCGTGGCGGGCGAGGTAGTAGGCTACGGGGTAGCCGATCAGCAGACTGAGGGCGGTGGCCACCGCGACGTAGACCAGCGTGCGCAAGAAGACCACCCCGAGCTGGCCGGTGAACAGCTCACCGAGTACTTCCCGGAACGTCGACGGGTTCCACCGGAGCGGGTTCCAGACGGGCAGCGAATCCCCGAAGATGGGATCCGTGACCCCCATGGCCATCGCAAGGACCGCATAGAGGGGCGTAACGAAGAGGATCAGCAGCCAGAGTACGCCGGGCAGGGCGAAGGAGGGCCACAAAAGGCTGCTCTCGCCGACCACCCCTCTTTCGTCGTCGGCCTTGCTCACGGTCCTCTAGCCGCCCTGCTGGACCCGCGACCACACCTCCAGCCACCGCTTATCCTCCTCGGGCGTCAGCTGCTGGGGTGTCTGGCCAGTGTCGAAGTCGCTCTGCACGATAACCGCCGTTTCGAGGTTCTTGATGATCGTCCCGTCCTCGACGAGCTTGTTCGGCTCTAACGTGTTTATGGGCGGCTGGTAGCCGTTCCACCCGAAGTTCTTGATCGCCACCTTGTCATCGAGCATGTAGTTGAGGAACATGTGGGCCAGAACCGGGTTCTCGGCGCCGTTGAGCACCGCGAGGTTGTCGTTGGATACGTAGCCTCCCGCCCCGCCCTGCGCCGTCGGGGGCCACACGTAGCGCAGAACCGAAGGGTCGTCACCCTTTGGCATGTAGTAGGGCGTGTAGACCATGTCGCCTGACCATGCATGGTGAATGCCGAAGACGCCTTCCGGCAGTTTGGAGTATGCACCGTCGATGGTGTACCGGATGTCTACCAGGTTCGCGAGCTCGATAAGGTTGTTCTGTGCAGCCTTGAGGTCGTCCGGTTTGGCGCCGTTGATCTCGGTGATGCTGTCCTTGTACATCCCGACCCCGATTGTCTCCCTGTAGTCGTCGTACAGTCCCGCTATTCCCTTGTACTCGGGATCCCAGAACGCCTCCCAAGGGTTGTCCATGGCCGCGACGTCAGCGTCGACCTTGTCCGTTCGCCAGCCAATCCCGGTCAGGTAGACGGTGTAGGGGACCGTGTAGCGCGCCCCTCTGTCGTAGAAGGGGTCTGCGAGCATCGGCCAGACGTTCTTCTTCAGGTTCGGCAGGTAGTCGTGGTTCAGGGGTTGCAACAACTTTCCCGCCACGAACTTCGGGATGATTTCGGCCGTGGGGACGAAGACGTCGAAGCCGACCTTGCCGGTTCTCAGTTTCCGGGTGGCCTCCTCCAGATTGTAGAAGGTCGTGAGTTCGACCTCGACGCCGAACTCCTTCTCGAAGTCCTTGAGCACGCGCGTGTAGATGTAATCCGCCCAGTTGTACAGGCGCAAAGGTCCCTTCTCGGGCTCCAGACCGGACTCGATCATCGGGTTGTCGTCGTACAGGGGCTGCTTGGCCGGGTCTTCCCTGGTGCCGATGACCACGCGCGAAGCCGACGACGAGGAGCCAGCCCCCGAACCGCAACCGGCGAGCAACCCGCCCGCCGCGACCGTCCCCGCCATCAGCCTCAGCGCCTCGCCACGCGACATGCGCCGCCAGGGAGATCTCTCCCTCGGGTGGAATGCCATCTCTATCTACCTCCTATCGGGGCCCGTGCGGCCCCGTCCCTACCCCTCGGCCGCGAGCTCCTCTCGCCCGCTCCCCCCTTCTTCAGCCCTCCGCCCTGGCGCGTCCGGGTCGAAGCCCAACTCCCCGGCCGCCGCATCCAAACACATCTGGTTGGCCAGTTCTCCATCCACCGCGGGGTCGCTGAACAGCACCTGGAGCGCGAGGCCGTCCATGAGCGCCGAGAGGTAGGTTGCGAAGCGCTCGGGGTCGCACAGACCGAACTCGCCGGACCGCTGGCCCTCCCTTACCACCTCAGCGATGGTGTTGCGCCAGCGGCGTTCCAGCGCCTCGCGCTTGCGGGCCGCCTCTTCGTTGCGCAGAGCCCGCGACCACAGCTCGACCCACAGCGTCCAGTACTCGTCACTCTCGCGCCTTACCACCGGCGGACACGCCAGTTCTATCAACCGTACCAGCCGCCGCGATGCACCCTCGATGCTCGTCAGCTCCTGGAAAGCCTCTATGTAGAAAAGATCCTCCGCGTATGCGAGCGCGCCGGTCAGAAGCGTCTCCTTGGACCCGAAATAGTACACCACCAGCGCCGGGCTCAAGCCCGCCCTGTCCGCCACATCGGCGATGCGCGTGTCGCACAGACCCCGCTCAGCGATCACCTCCATGGCCGCCTCCAACATCTGCGTGCGGCGCTTCTGCGTCAACTTGGGCCTCGCGCCCATTTCCCTCCCACACTCTACATCCAAACTTGTGAACGGCTATTTAATGTACAACGATAGCATAACCGCTCGTTCCGGTCCACAAGAACCCACATTGCGCGATCGATAAGAAACGTCTTGCCACCGCAAACGCAGAGTGCTACATTGAATGGTGATTTAGTATTGATCATAGGCTTGTGAGAGGAGAGGGTGATGAGGGGCGGTTACGAGGCCATAGTCATCGGCGGGGGGCACAACGGGTTGGCCGCAGGAGCCTATCTAGCCCGCGACGGGTTGAGGACGGTGGTACTCGAGGCCCGACACAAGGTCGGCGGGGCGGCTACGACCGACGCTCCCTGGCAGGAGGCCCCTGAGTTCAACGTCACCACCTACTCGTACGTGATGAGCCTGATGCCCAGGCGTGTCATCGATGAGTTACGGTTGGAGCATCACGGGTACAAGGTATATCCGATGGGACCTTCTTACTACGCGTTCCCTGACGGGCGGTCCCTGACCATGACAGGGATAGACGCCAAGAAAGACTACGAGGCGCTCGCGCGGTTCTCGCGCAGGGACGCGCAGGCGTACGGGGAGTGGCGGAAGTGGCTGGGAGAGCTGGCGGCGATCATGGTGCCCTTGCTGCTGACGGCGCCGCCCAGGATAGGGTCCAGGCATCCCCTTGATATCCTGGATCAGCTGAAGCTGGCGTGGCGGATGAGGGGCCTCGACGTGCCGCAGGTGGGCGAGCTCACCCGGCTCATGACGATGAGCGCCTGGGATCTGCTCGACGACTGGTTCGAGTCGCCGCAGATAAAGGGTGCGATGGCTGTCGACGGCATCATCGGGACGTGGGCCGGTCCTGCGACCCCTGGGACGGCGTACGTCTTGATGCACCACGAGATCGGGGACGCCGGCCTCGGCCTCAGCTCCTGGGGATATCCGAGGGGAGGTATGGGGGCCGTGTCCGACGCCCTGAGGAGCTCGGCGGAGAAATTTGGCGCGGAGATAAGGACCAACGCCCCAGTCGAGCGCATCTTGCAGAGGGAGGGGCGTGTGACAGGCGTGGTGCTCGAAGGCGGCGAGGAGCTGGAGGCCGACCTCGTGGTCGCGGCGACGCACCCGAGGATCACGTTCCTAGAGCAGCTCGGGCGCGGAGAGTTGCCCGACGACTTCGTTAGCAACATCGAGCGGTGGAACTCCCGCAGTGGTGTCGTCAAGATCAACCTCGCCCTCTCGGAGTTACCCGACTTCAGCGCCGACCCCGGTCCGGGGGACCACCTTGGCGGGGCCATAGAGCTGGCACACTCCATCAACTACATCGAGGAGGCTTTCCAGGACGCGCGGCGCGGGGAGCCTGCGCGCCGGCCTTTCTCCGACGGCGTAATACCCACGGTGTTCGACCGTACGCTCTGTCCCGAGGGGTATCACATAATGTCGCTGTTTACGCAGTGGGTCCCACACGAATGGTCGGAGGAGCCTCACCGGGAAGAGCTCGAGGCGTACGCGGACCGTGTGATCGACGGCTACGGCGAACTGGCGCCGAACCTGAAGGGCGCGATCCTGCACCGCCAGGTGCTCGGGCCCTATGACATGGAGCAGGACATCGGGCTCATCGGGGGCAACATCTTCCACGGCGAGCTCTCGGCCGGGCAGCTCTTCCACATGCGGCCTGCCCCCGGATACGCGGATTACCGGACCCCTATCCGGGGCCTCTACCAAGCCTCGTCGGCCACCCACGCCGGCGGCGGGGTGTGCGCCATCCCGGCGTACAACTGCGTGCGGGAGATCCGGCGCGACCGGCGCAGGGAGCGCATAAAGGACCGCCTGACCCTGCGCAACCGTGGATAACACGGTGGCTGTGAACGAGGCCCTGCACGCCATGCTGGAGGCGCGTTCGGTCGCGGTGGTCGGCGCCAGCCCGAGGTTCGACACGCCGGGCAACTACATGGTGAAACAACTCATCAGCGGCGGCTTCTCTGGAGAGGTGGCGGCGGTCAACCCCAAGTACGACGAGGTTGAGGGCATCGCTTGCTACCCATCCCTGAGAGAGCTGCCGTTCGTTCCCGATCTGGTACTCCTTGGCGTGGGCAACCGGTGGCTGGAGGGGCAGATGGAGGAGGCCGCCCGCTGCGGCGCGCGGGGCGTCGTCGTCTTCGCGAGCGCGCTCGAGGACCGGCCGGGCGACCCCCCGCTCACCGAGCGGCTCAGGCACATCGCGTCCGAGGCTGGGATGGTCATCTGCGGCGCCAACTGCATGGGATTTGCGGACGTCGAGCGCGGGCTGCGCGCCCTGGCCTTCGATGAACGCGCGGATCTGGAACCCGGGAACGTCACCTGGATCTCCCACTCCGGATCGGCCTTCTCGGCGCTGCTGCACGCGGAGAGGGGGATACGCTTCAACCTCGCCGTCTCGACGGGCCAGGAGCTGAGAACCACGATGGCCGACTATATGCTCTACGCGCTCGAACGCGGGTCGACACGGGTGATCTCATTGTTCCTGGAGACGGTCAGAGACCCGGTGAGCTTCAGGCTTGCGCTCGAAACCGCCGCCGAGCGCGACGTTCCCGTCGTGGCGCTGAAGGTCGGACGGACGCCCACCTCACGCCAGCTCGTCACGGCCCACTCCGGTGCGCTGGCCGGGGACGATGCCGCCTACGAAGCCCTGTTCGACGCATACGGCGTGGCCCGCGTCGGGACACTGAATGAGATGGCCGACCTCTTGGAGCTCCTCGGGGCGGAGCGCCGCGCCGCGCCAGGAGGCCTCGCCGCCATCCTCGACTCCGGCGGAGAACGGGCGCACTTGGTCGATGCCGCAGCAGACCTCGAAGTTCCTCTCGCCCGGCCTGCCGAAGAGACCTTAAGAAGCGTCGCCGCGCGGCTGGAGCCGGGTCTGCCGGCCGTCAACCCACTGGACGCCTGGGGCACGGACAACGACCCTTACAGCATCTTTCTTGACTGTTCCAGGCATCTGGCTGATGACCCGGACACGGGGGCGTTCGCGTACGTAGTGGATCTGCACAGCGACCGCGCCGAGCGGGGCCACGCCTGGGCCGCAGAGCGGGTCTGGGCCTCGATCGACAAGCCGTTCGCTGTGGTTTGCGGCGTAACGAGCGCGATTCAGGATAGCGCCGCAGCGCGCCTGCGCTCCTCCGGCGTGCCGGTGCTCGAGGACGTAACCTCGGGACTGCGCGCCTTCAAGCACCTCTTCGAGCGGCGCGACGCCCGCGCGCTGCCTCCCCTTACACTCCCTGACCCGGTGCCGCTGGAGACCGTACGGCGCTGGCGCGAAGCCCTGACCGCTACGGAACATCCCGGGGAGGTCAGCGTCCTGGAGATGCTCGCTGACTACGGGGTGCCGGTGGCGCCTACCGCCGCAGCGACCGGCCTCGAAGGGATTCTGGCCGCCGCCAGGCACCTCGGCTACCCGGTCGCCCTGAAAACGGCCGCAGCGTCCCACAAGACGGAAGTCGGCGGGGTGGCGCTCGGTATCAGAGACGAAGACGCCCTGGCCGCGGCTTACAGGGAGATGTCCTCACGCCTCGGCCCCGCCGTCACGGTACAGGAGATGGCGAAGCCAGGCGTCGAGATGGCGCTCGGGGTGGCACACGACCCCCAGTTCGGACCCCTGGTGATGGTCGCCGCCGGCGGCGTACTGATCGAGACGCTCGACGACAGGCGTCTCGCCCTGCCGCCCCTTGACGAGGTAAGGGCCGCGAAGCTCATCGACCGGCTCGACGCCCGTCCGCTGCTCGACGGGGTCAGGGGCGCACCACCTGTGGACTTGAACGCGCTATCCAGGGCTTTATCGCGGCTCTCCCTGCTGGCCCGAGATCTCGGGGACCTTATCGGCGCCCTCGACGTTAACCCTGTCATCGCCGGCCCGCACGGATGCGTTGCGGTCGACGCCCTCGTCGAGCCCCGGGTCGAAAGGCCATCACCCTGTCATACGTAATCCGGTAGATCGCTTCCGCTTGGAGGAGAGGAGCGTCCACCGCAGTGGATTCCCGCGTGCGCGGGAATGACGTATGGGAGGGTCCAGGTTGCTCGCCCACAGCCCGAACGCAGTCCCGTTCAAACGGATCTGGTATCAGCCCTCAACCCGCTTTCGAGGACGGGTCGTGCACCGGGAAGACGCCACCCTCCAGGTACCCACGGGCTACCGTTGCCACGAACTTGCCCGACGTCGACTCATCCGGTGAGAGCGGGCCCTGCCGGTAGCCACGCGAAGAAGCCCCCCTCTGCACGCCCTGGCAGGCTCCCCAGTCCTGCCCGTTGGTGATGTCCCAGAACTCGCTTGCGTACGAAGGATCGAACCCCTCGGACTCGACCGCCTCCTTCGAGAACAGCCACTCGCAGTCCACGGCGGTCCTGTCGGGGGCGATAGGCCTGAGACAGTGCGTCATCACGTAGTCAGGATGGAGGCTCATGAGCAGGTTCGGGAAGAGCTGATAGTAGTACACTTCCCGCTCCTGGAGCGCCGTCAGGTGCGGCAGCATCGGGGCGAAGCTCTCGCCGGTGAGTGACATGGTCTTGGCGTGATCCTCTAGCTCCATCGAACCACCGAACCAGATCCCGCGCGCCTCGTGGTCCTCGCCGCTCTTGGGCGGGCTCACCTTGCAGAGCTCAGGGTGGATGGATGGGCAGTGGTAGCACTCGTGGTAGTTCTCTACCAGGATCTTCCAGTTCGCTGCCACCTCGTAGCTGTGCCTGGCGGCCGTAACGAGCTCGCCGCATCGGTGATTCCGGATCATCTGCCCCAGGTTGCCAACATGCTCCTCGAAAGGAGGCGCGCCACCGCTCGCGTTCGCGAACAGCCACGCCTCCCACTCCGCGACCCTGACCGGTACGAGCGAGTAGTCGGCCCTGTCGAACCCTGATAGCTGGCCGAACCCAGGAGCCCCCTGCAAACTCCCGTCCAGCCCATAAGCCCACGCGTGGTACGGGCAGCGGATGAACCTGCCGCTCGACGACTCGCCTACCTCGGCGAGCACGTGCCCGCGGTGGCGACACACGTTATAGAAGGCCCGCAGGTTCCCCTCCTCGTCCCGCGTGAGTAACGCGGACTCGTGGCCGAGCGCGACCGCGCACCGGTCCCCCGCACCACGCAAGTCCTCCGAACGGCCGACACACACCCAACTCTCGTCGAAGAAGTGCTCCATCTCCCAATCGAGCACCGCAACGTCCGTGTAAGCCTCGGCGGGCAGGCTCATCTGCCCCTCAGAGACCAACGACGAAGCCAACAACTCGCGGTCAATAGGCCTCATGAGCACTCCCCCTCTCGAACCCGCCCGTTACACACTTCTCGACAGCCTCGCTACCAGCGTGCGGACCAGCAGCAGGCCGGTTGCCCCAGCCCACCGACTT
>DASQWQ010000158.1:0-3167 GCA_035640175.1 Rubrobacter sp.
CGATGCGGCCCGCCTCCACGACAGGCTGCTCCAGAATGGCGCGGCCGAGGCGACCGCCGCACTGGCCGGGCCGGCCACCAGGGTCATGAACGGCGGCCTCCTCGGTGCGGCAGGGACCTCACGCCAGAGAGGGGCAGTGAGGGCGGACGGGGCTTCTGGTGTCGGGGTCTTCAGACGAAGGCCGGCCTCTCATAGCCCTTCTTCAGGCCCACCTGAGAGTACGATGAGCCTTCCGACACGCACCTTCAGGGCCGGCTCTCGGCAGAGGACGATGCTGGCCGTTCTCGTGGCCGCCCTTCTGCTTTTACTACTAACCGTTGCGGGCGCCTGGACGCTGTTAGGCCAGGAGGAGCAGGGCGGCGGGACCCCAGGACAGGACGCCGGCCGAAACGAACAGGCCGAGGGCGGCGGACCGCAGAAGTCCAAAGATGAGCCGGGGAAGGGGGCTGGTGAGGAGGCCCGGAATCCCTCAGGTGGCTCAGGGTCCTCGGACGGTGCCCAGGGAGAGAACCAGGCTCCAGCCCCGCCGCTCGTGAGGGCTGAGAAAGTCGTATACAACCTGTACTATCAGGAGTCTTTCAACAGGGTAGACGCCTCGTGGGCGTACCTTTCCGAGCGGCTACAGAACGAGATAGGTTCTCCGGAGCGGTGGGCTGAGCGTGAAGACATCTACACGTTCACCTACATGGAGTTCACCTCGTACCCGGTGGCGAGGACCGTTGGTGATACCGCCGAGGTCACGTTCGAGGTGAGGTTGGATCACACCTGGGGATCGGAGGCTCTCTCGGGGACATGGGTCTGCGTCAACGAGGGTGGGGAGTGGAAGCTGGACCGTCTGAATAACGCGCAGACCGTGCCCGTGTAGGCGACTTGGTACAGGATGTCTCGGCTGTTCGGCATCGCGCCGTCCTTACCTTATAATCACGCGCGTGATCAGGTTCGCAGACAGGTTCGTCTTGGAGCACGAACTGGGCTCGGGAGGCATGGCCCGCGTCTTCCTGGGACGTGATGAGGTACTGGACCGTCCCGTGGCCATAAAGTTGCTCAACCCCGTCCACGGCGGTACTGACATCGGCGACCGCTTCGAGCGTGAAGGACGCACCGCGGCCCGCCTCGCACACCCGAACATAGTGCAGGTCTACGACGCAGGAGAAGCCGAGTTCGACGGCAGGGAGACCTCCTATATCGTTATGGAGTACGTCTCTGGCGGGGACCTCAAGGGGCTCATAGACCGGAGGGGCCGGTTGCCCGGTCCTGAGCTCGCCAGGCTTGGTGACGAGGTCTGCGCCGGTCTGGTACACGCCCACGAGCGCGGCGTGATCCACCGCGACATCAAGCCACACAACATCTTGCTCGACGAGAACGGGCACGCCAAGGTAACCGACTTCGGCATAGCCCGCGCCCTCGACACGACGCAGGCGACGCGTACTGGCTTCTTTTTAGGGACGACTCTATACTCCTCGCCGGAACAACTTCAGGGACAGAAGGTGACACCAAAGAGCGACATCTACTCGCTCGGGACAACGCTGTACCAGGCGGCCGCGGGAGAACCGCCCTTCGCCGGCCAAACCCCGATAGAGATCGCAAGCCAGCACGTCTCCAAGAGCCCTACCCCGCCACGGTCGCGAGGCGCCGAAGTGAGCGGAGACCTGGAGGCATTGATCCTCAGCTGCCTCGCCAAGGATCCTGATGATCGCCCGACCGTTGAAGAGGTCCGTTCCCGGCTCGACGCGGAGATCCGTTCCGCCGCGGCGACGCAGGCGCAACCAGCGGCCCCGGTCGACGGGGCGGCCTCCGTCGGAGCGGAACAGACCCTCGTCGCGCCCCCGCCAGCAGGCCGACCCGCTGATGCCGACGGCCGGCCGAAACAGAGGGGGGGACTCCTGGCCGCATTGGCGCTCCTGGCCGTGCTCGTCGTGATAGGAGCCCTCGCCGCGTCCAGTCTCCTCGGAGGGAGTGGAGATGAGGGCGCTGGGTCCAGCGATGCCGGGCAGAGCAACGCGCAGGGCGGCGGAAACAAGGGGCAGTCGGATGGACAATCCGGCGGAGGGTCTGGCGAGAACCAGGGCTCGGACGGAGATCAGCAAGGCGGGACGTCCTCTGCCAGCGCGAGCGCTTCGGCTACTCCGGCACAGAGCGAGCTTACGGCGCAGGCCGCAGAGCAGACGGTAAGTAACTTCTACACGTCATCCTCTGCGGGAAATTACGACAGGTCCGCCCAGCTTCTCAGCGAGAGTAATCTGCAGAGCACGTTTCCGAACCGGGCCACCTTCGAGAGCACCTTCGACAAGGTGGAGAGCGTAGTGTTTATCAAGGGGCCGAACGCTGAGATCTCGGGCAACACGGCGACCGTCACAGGTGAGACCCAGGCCACGCTGACAGGGGAGATCCAGCATAACGAGGGGATCTGGTACCTTGTGCAGGAGGATGGCCGGTGGAAGATAGACGGCTGGGATGTCGTACAACTCAGTTCCCGGTCCGCGTGATCGTAATGGAAGAGGATCGAGGAAGTAAAGCATTTTGAGAACCGCACTCACAGCGCTCGTCTCTGCGATTATCGGTGGTCTCGTGACCGCGCTCTTTCTCTTCGTCGGGGTGTACGGCCTGGAAGACAGGTCAGATAGCGTGACCATCAAGGAGGTCGCGCCGGCACCCAAATCCTCAGGGGCGACGGCCGGGACGCCGGCGGTCACCGACGACTCCTCTTCGTCAGTGCGCGAGGTGTACACGCGCGACGGCCGTGGCGTGGTGAGCGTTGACGTGGCTGCCACCTCTGATGCCGGGCCCGCTGGTGGCTCCGGGTTCGTGGTCGACGAGGCGGGGCATATAGTCACCAACCAGCACGTGGTGGAGGGGGCGAAAGAGATCTCCGTCAGGTTCGCCGACGGTGTGCGCAGGGAGGCCGAGGTCGTTGGGCAGGATCCCTCGACGGACGTTGCGCTCATACAGGTTGATGCGCCGCGGAAGGCGCTGAAGCCACTGACGCTCGGGGACTCGAATTCGCTTGTGGTTGGGGAGCCGGTCATCGCCATCGGCAACCCCTTGAACGTCGGGATCAGCGTGACCACGGGGATCGTGAGCGGTCTTGGCCGTCCCATACAGGCCCCGAACAACTACACCATAAACGACGCCGTCCAGACCGATGCGGCCATAAACCCAGGCAACTC
>DASQWQ010000159.1:0-3892 GCA_035640175.1 Rubrobacter sp.
GTCACCACCGGACTCGATAGAATGGCCACACAGATCAAGCGGCAACTTGGGGATACCCAACCTAAACTCGTGTTCCACTTCGACTGTACCGCGCGGGGCAAGACAATGTTCCGTGATCAGGAGAAGCTACGAATCCTCAGAGGGTTCCGGCAAGCGGTCGGTCCGGACGTACCATGGGTGGGTTTTTACACTTTCGGGGAGATCGGCCCGGTGGGCGAGCACAACTGCCACCACAACTACACGGCGGTTGTCCTCGCCCTCAGTTGACGCTAGGAGGGTAGAGAGGAACACCTGACGTGCAGGAGGATAAGCCTGAGCAGCAGTTGACAGCCTTACAAGACGAAAACCGCCGCTTGTCCGAGCAAATTAAACGTCTCGTCAGAACCGAGCACGAACTCTATCAGTTCCAAGGGCAGCTCGACGACCAGATCCGTATTTACCGCCACCTGTACGAGGTTGGTAAGAAGCTCAACGCGACTCTGGATCTGGGTAAGATTCTCCAGATCGCGACCCAGTTCGTCCTGTATCAGCTGAATTTCGAGCGGTGTGTGGCGCTATTGTACGGCCCCGAGGCGAAGGCTTTCTATGTTGAAGCCCACGACGGATACTACGAGGAGGCAAGTCAGGCACGGGTGACAGATCTACGATTTTCGGTGGACGATCCTCTGCTTGCCCTGATCTTGGCTGATTCGGACCAAGTAATCTGCGCAGAAGGGTGTGAGCACCCTGAGCTACTTGCGCTTGGGCAAATCTTGGAGATGGCCGAATTTATCGCGTTCCCGCTGGGCGGCGAAGCACAACAGCCGATCGGACTGCTGATCGTGGGAAACATGGCGAATAACTCAGCATCTCACACGCAGATCCAAGCGGATAGTGAATTTGTGGTGGGATTGGCAAACTTCGTCTCGCAGGTTGCGACGGCGATCCACATGAGGCGAGAAATTCAGGTCCGTGAGCAACGTCTCAAGCAAGAAGCACATGCCCGCGAACGCTTCGAGCAAGAGTTGCACGTGGCTCGGCGCATCCAGCAAGCTTCGCTCCCTGAGGCGGTGCCGGCACTAGAGGGCTGGGAAATCACTCCTCGCTACCGTCCGGCCCGAGAGGTGGGAGGAGACTTTTTCGACTTCCTCGAGCTAGAGGACGGTCGACTGGGACTCGTGGTGGGGGACGCTACTGGCAAGGGTGTGCCTGCAGCATTGGTGATGTCCACCACCTGTGGCATGCTTAGGGCCGTCGGCCAAGCCTCGGACTACTCGCCCGGCGAGGTACTCCAGCGAGTCAATGAGGCACTGAGTGCGCGCATCCCGGCCAGCATGTTCGTCACCTGCTTCTACGGTGTCCTCGAGCCCAAGAGTGGTCACTTCGCCTACGCTAACGCCGGCCACGACCTGCCCTACGTGCGGCGTGGTGGCGACGCCGAGGAGCTAATGGCTAGGGGGATGCCCTTGGGTCTTATGCCCGGTATGGGCTATGAAGAGAAGGAGATCATCCTGGGAACCGGCGACAGGGCCCTCTTTTACAGTGACGGGTTGGTCGAGGCCCATAACCCCGAAGGTGAGATGTTCGGTTTTCCTCGTTTGCAGGCGATCGTCGCGAAACGCGATGAGGGAGAGCCGCTGGTGGACTTCTTGATGGAGGAACTTTACTCCTTCACTGGGGACGGGTGGGAGCAGGAGGACGACATCACCTTGGTGACACTAGAGAGAGCGACCCAGTAGAGCCCCGCCTTTACCTTCTCGCGGGTCGCGTGCTACACCCGTAACTACACTAGTCGGAATGAGGGAGGTCCTTCGGGATCACCTGAGATGATCGTCGGAGACGTATTCCAACGTTCTGTGACTGCTCCCCACTCGGTCTGGGGTTGCGGGAAAACGCAACCGGCAGCGATGACGCTCATGTTGCGTAGTAGTGGAGAGTAATACCGAATGGGCAACCGTCGACCACCTCCCCTGAACGCAACCTTCCTCCCGCCCTCGTCTCCCCGCGCTTACCCGGAGGCACCGACCTGCATGTTACTCTCGATGGGGCGGCTTGTTTTTTCGGCTCCATCCAACCCTGTTGATCGCTCGGGAGATCGTCGACTCGCTTACCTGCGCCCCGACGACTCGCTCCAAAAAGCTGCGCCTCTGGCCAAGGGTGAGCGCCGGTCTTTCCTTCGAGTCGCTTTTCAGAGAGAGACGACGTTGTAGAAGTCCACCAGCGGGTTGATGCGCGGAGGCTCGCCGCCTTTAAAGCTCCTCGCAGGAGATCTTCTATGGAGCTGGGGAATTTCCTACCGGAGACTCCCATTGCGGTCATGGCCTCGCGCCAGGGAGCGACTCGGGGATGTGACTGTGGGCTCTCGTAATCCGAGGCTGTTCGTGCCGCCTCCTCCCAGGACTGTCGCCACATTGTCTCGATACCTGGTGCGTCAGGGGTGGGGTGAATCCCTTCCGCCACGGCAACCGGGAGCTTCAAGTCAGGAAATAGCTCGAAGACTTCCGAAGCTACTACAAACCTCATGACGTACCTACCTTTCCGTGTGTCCTCTTTCAGACGCGGCTTCCCCTGCACCTCGCTTACTCCCGCCTTCGGAGCCTGCGTCACCGGAGGCGCTTCGGGTTTCCCTTCCATCAACGACGTGTACTCCAGCCAGAGTAGCAGTCGTTCCGACTAACGACCGCAGCGCCGAGGTCTCGGCGGCGTGTTGCCCGCGAAGAACCTCAGCATCACCGCGAAACCCAGCGTCGTAGGGCCCGACTCGTCGCCGACCAGCGTCAGCTCGTCCGGAGAACAGCGTCCACCGTTAGACCAACGCTCTTCCTCGGCCCAACTCCGCTTCACTTGGTACCCCTTTCTACGACAGCGACCGGCGTTGGCGGTTGATCCACCTGGGTCTTCTCCGAGAGGGCACCACCTGAGATAGGCCCTGTCCTCGCGGAGACTGGCCACCGCTCCACCCGCCGGGTCGAGGATCGATGATCGGGGTGCGCCGCCGACCAACATCCCGCCTTACGGCCAGACCGGATTGCCCCAGGCGCGTTTCCCAGCCGCGTCGACCACCGTGACTCGGCAATACGATCCGTGGAACGGGGCCAAGTCAAACTCCGCCTCCGTGATAGGCACGCTAGGTTCGCCCGTGCGCACCTCCCCGCTCTGCCACCGGTCGCCTCCCCCGGTCAGTGAGATCGCGTAAGCGTCGCTCGACGCTACGCGCAAACGGTCGCCGTCCACGAGCATCTCCCGCAACGCAGGTCCCTGCGTCGAGTAGTAGCGCCCGGCCTTGAGGGATTCCACAAGGGCATCCGGGCCGAGCCGGTCGCAGTAGACCTCTACCCACCCCCCGAAGCGGTCTAGAGGGTCGCCGAAGTGCGCGTCGTCCCCCGCGTTCACCAGTACCTTGCTACCCCTCTCCAGCAGGCCATCGAGCATGTAGGCGCCGTAGGCGCTGTCGGAGGTGGCGGCCATCGCCGCATTGTGGTTGTAGACCTCCACGGCGCCTAGCCCCGGCAGCCCGCCGACCGCCGCTAGCGGGAGGTTGTTGAGCCCCGGATGCAGCATGAGCACGAACGTCACGAGGTCAGTTGCACGCCGGATGGCCTCGGCGTGGTCGTCCGGCGGCAGAGCCTCGAAGTCCAGGGGCAGGCTGGCGGCCGTGACCCAGTAGCAGTTGCGATCGTACCACGGGGCGGAGCTCAGCTCGGCGCCCAATATCGTGGTGAAGTTCTCCCCGCGAAAGGGCCGCGTGTCGGTTATCCGCCAGCCGTACTCCTCCTCGAAGTGGTCGGAGAGGCAGAGGAAGTCGTAGCCGGCGTCTCGGTAGGCGCCCACGACCTCCTCGGGCTCGACTAAACCGTCGGAGCGGTTGGAGTGGCAGTGGAGGTTGCCGCGGAAGAAGCGGCCTTCCCGTCCA
>DASQWQ010000160.1:0-5224 GCA_035640175.1 Rubrobacter sp.
GGCGGCATCTCCGAGAAAGGACCACTGAGTGCGGAGGAGTTGTACGGGCATCGCCCGCGGCAGGGGCATGGGCTCGTGCTGGTTGGCTCCCACGTAGAGATGACCACGCGACAGTTGGAACACGCGCTCGCGCTTTCGGACATACGGCCTGTCGAGCTCTCTGTGCCACGGTTGCTCGACACGGGCGCGCGTGATGGGGAGTTAGATAGGGTGGTTTCGGAGGTCAACCAGGAGCTGGCCGAGGCCGAGGTCGTCGTTTACACGAGCAGGGAGGTCGTACGCAGCGGCGCGGGCAGAACGGGGCTGGAGATCGGAGTCTCGGTCTCCGATGCGCTTGTGGAGGTAATGCGGCGGGTGGACAGAAGGCTTTCGCTGGCGTTCGTGGTGGCCAAGGGAGGCATCACGTCGAGCGACGTCGGCACCCGCGGTCTCGGCGTACACCGGGCCGAGGTCGCCGGCCAGATGCTCCCAGGCATAATATCTGTCTGGATCCTGCCTGAGGACAGCGCCTTTCCCGGGCTGCCCTACGTCATCTTCGCCGGCAACGTAGGCGAGGAGGACTCGCTGGCAAGGGTCATCGAGATACTCAGGGAGGGCTAGATGCAACGCGCCGGATTCATAGGACTCGGGGCGATGGGTACCCCTATGGCCAAGAGAATCGTCTCTGCCGGTTTCGACCTTTCGGTCTTCGACGTACGCCCCGAGAACACTGATCCCCTGGTCGAACTGGGGGCCACCCGCGCGGGCTCGCCGCGAGAGGCTGCCGAGGGAGCCGAAGCGCTCGTCTTGATGGTCGTGAACGCCGAGCAGGCCGAAGACGCCCTGTTCGGAGGAGATGGCGCAGCCGAGACCCTGCCGCAGGAATCCGCCGTTGTAGTCATGAGTACGATCGGACCCGAGGCGGTTCGCGGGATCGAAGGGCGATTGGCCGGGAGCGGGGTAAGGTTGCTCGACGCGCCCGTCAGCGGCGGGGTGGCGCGGGCCGAGCGCGGAGACTTGCTCATCATGGCCGGCGGTCCTGCTGACCTGTTCGAGGAGGTCAGGCCCTTGCTCGCGGCGATGGGGTCGACGGTTGCGCACTGCGGCGGGTCGGTGGGAGACGGGCAGTCCGTGAAGCTGGTCAACCAGTTGCTCTGCGGGGTGCACATCGCGGCGGCGGGAGAGGCGCTCGCTTACGCGCAGGCGCTGGGCCTCGATCCCAGGTCGGTGTTCGAGACGATCAGACACGGCGCGGCAAACTCGTTCATGCTCGAGGACAGGGGTGAACGGATGCTTGGGCGCGAGTTCGTCCCGGCAAAGAGCGCCCTCGACATCTTCGTCAAGGACATGGGGTTGGTGCGGGAGGCCGCAGGAGAGCAAGGCTTCCGGACGCCGCTCGCCGACGCCGCGCACAGGCTATACGAGATGGGATCCTCGCTTGGGCTCGGCGGGGAGGACGATTCCGGTGTCGTGCGCGTCTTCGAGAGGAAGGACGGAGCGGGCTGAGATGGTAGCCATGGGGGCCTTTGCTCGGGTGCAGGAGATTCTCTTTGGATCTAGCTCATTTGTACTATGTACGTTCTACCCTTGACGTCGGTGAGGCCGCCTCGAAGGCCGGGGCCGACGCCGCGATCTCCAAGGACGCGCCCCTGCCCAACATAATCTGTTCCCTCAGACAGCTCGCAGGATAGGGGAAGCTCCCGCGTTGTTTTCCTCGACCGGAAGCAGTATGTTGGCTGAGCATCAATCGTTGAGTAGCGAGGTTACAGGGAGGTAACGGTCGGGTGGCTTTCTCGGAAGAGGTCGCGTGGGTGACGGGGAGCAGCACGGGGATCGGACGCGCTGTCGCCGTGGCGCTCGCCGGTCAGGGACGTCGGGTGGTGGTCCACTACAACGCGAGCGAGGATGAAGCGCGGGAGGCGGTCGAGGAGATCGAAGCCTCAGGCGGGGAGGCTTCGCTCGTCGGGGGCGACGTCTCTGACGCTGGCGAAGTTGGACGGATGGTCGGGGAGATAGAGGATCGTTTCGGGCGGCTCGATGTCCTGGTCAACAATGCGGGGTCCCTGATCGAACGTAGAAGTCTATCTGAGATGACGGATGACCTCTGGGACCGCGTAATGGATGTGAATTTGAAGAGTGTCTACCTAGTCTCGCGGGCGGTGTTGCCGATCATGAGGCGGCAGGGGAGCGGCAGGATCATCAACATGACCTCTATCGCGGCCCGCAACGGCGGCGGTCCGGGCTCGGTCGCCTACGCCACGGCCAAAGGCGGCGTAAGCACCCTGACCCGCGCGATGGCCAAGGAACTCGTCTCCGAGAACATCCTCGTAAACGGGGTAGCCCCTGGCGTAATAACCACCCCTTTCCACGACCGCTTCACGCCCCCCGAGGTGCGCGAGAACCTGAAGAACGCCATCCCCATGGGACGCGAGGGCACCCCCGAGGAGACGGCCGGGGTCGTCGCGTTCCTCGCTTCTCCGGCGGCGGACTACCTGGTAGGTGAGATCATCGAGGTCAACGGCGGCCAGTTGATGGACTAGTCGCAGAAAGGAGATCCACGCCTTCCCTCAACCAGGCAGCTGCCTGCTAACCGAGGATCTCGCATCCGTACTGGAGGGCAAGGGCTCCTAGCTGCTCCATCTCCGCCTCACTAGGCGGACCCTCTGGCGGGGGCGGTAGGGCGTTCTCCTTCGCCGGCTCGCTGGTAGCGTAGATCGACTCCTCGAAGCCCGGGGGCGATAAGAGAAACAGCATCCTGGCAGGGCCCGACTCGACGGTGTAGCGGTAGGGAACGTCCTTGGGACCAAAGAGGAACGATCCGGGAGAGGCCGTTATCGTCTCCTCGCCGACCTCGAACGTCGACTCCCCTTCGAGAACCCAGAATTCCGTGTAACAGGCAAAAGAAGGGGCCAGGTTAGCTTCTCCCGGTCCCTTCGAACTCCGCTTGAATGCTAGTCGTCGTTGGGCTCGTCCTTGTCGTCGGGGCTTTCGTTATCGGCCGCCGTGGTGAGGATGTTGAAGTCCCGGTCGAGGTGGACGTCGGCCTGGCTGCCGTCGTCGCTTGTGACCTCGATCTCGTAGTAACCTTCTTCGTCGCCGACCTCGGTGCCTGCAACGCGGCCCCCGTTAGTGTGGTCGAGTGCGATGCTCTTCGCCTTCTCGATGTTGGATCCGGTCGGCTGCGCCGAGGAGTCGTCGCCGGTAGCATAAGCCACGCCTGCCCCGACGAGCAGCAACAGCGCAGCCACCGCCGCTACCAGCCCCGTCTTTACGTTTATTGCTCTCGCGTGCATTCCATCACCTCCTTCTTTGCGACACTTGGGTGAACCATAGGTCGCGTACTTGAGAGTGCCATGAGAAGCTATGCCGGTTACTCTAACCGTTAGGGGACGCTAGCGCGTCTATTCTCTCCCGCAGCTCGGCTGGTATCGGATGGGTGGAGAGGTCCAGCGTCTGTTTCACTCTCTCAGGGCGACTCATGCCTACGATGGTCGAGACTATGCGGGGGTCTTTCAGGGAGACCTGCAAGGCCACGGCTGCCAGGGGAACATCGAACTCGCGGCAGGCATCCTGCATGGCGCGGACCTGATCCACCATCTCTTTCGGTGCCTCCCTGTACTCGTAGCGTGCATAGGCGTCGGGGCCTTTGGCCAGGATGCCGCTGCCGTAGGGGGCGGCGTTGAGAGCTGCTACTCTGCGCTCCGCGGCAACGTCGAAGAGAGGGTCTGCGGTCCTGTTCACGAGCGTGTAGCGGTTGTGGGTGATGACGGCCTCGAAGAGGTCCGTCTCGACGAACCGGATCATGAGCTCGATCGGGCCTCCCGCGACTCCGAGGTGCTGGATCACTCCTTCTTCCTTGAGACCAGTCAGCACCTCGACCGGACCGCCCGGCGCCATCATATGCTCGAAGCTCTCGTGCTCCGGGTCGTGCAGGTAGACCAGCTGTAACCTGTCCATGCCAAGTAGCCGAAGGGAACGCTCGACGGAGCGGCGCATCTGCTCTCCGGAGAAGTCTCCGGTCGTGAGGTCCCGATCCGCCTTGGTGGCCAGCACGACACCCTCTGGCCGGCCGCCCAGCTCCTTGAGCACCTCGCCTATGCGGCGCTCGCTCTCCCCGTCGCCGTATGAGGCTGCCGTGTCGAGGAAGTTGATCGGACTCTCCAAGACGGCCCTCAGCGTCTCGCGGGCCCGCTCCTCGTCTACAGAAAAATCGAAGGTCTCTGGCATGTCCCCGAGCGGCGCGCATCCAAGGCACAACGGTGAGACGGAGAGTCCCGTACCGCCCAGGGTCCTCCTCGACGAGGGGTCAACGACGCTGCTCTCCATCATTCCTCCTGTGCTGGCGCTCTACGCGCCCTCTGCCGTCCGCCGCGCGGCGACCTCTGTGTCCTCCAGCGCCTTCTCCACGCTCTTGTTACCCAGAAGCGCCTCCCTGATACCCTCCCAGATGGTGTCCTCGACCGCGGGTAGTTCGCGTGCTTGGGCGGGATGAGCGCAGCCTCTTGCGCCTTCTCCAGCAGATTCCAGCGCCGTTCGGCTAGCGGGCCGGCCTCGGAACGGACGTCTTGCAGGGAGTCGCTCCGTGCGGGAAGGGTCCCTAGGCTGGCCTCGTAAGCCTGCGACTCCCGCGAGGTCAGGAAGCGAAGGAGCTCGATAGCCGCTGGACGGTCGCTTACGCTGGCAGGGATGGCGAAGGTGTGCGAGCTCGAGTATATGTGGCGCCCCGGATGACCCTTCGGGGTAGAGCGCCACGTCGAAGCGATCTACTACGGCGCTCTGTTCGGGATCGAGGTACGTGTAGAAACCGCCGGGCCAGTCGGTGCTCATGGCGGCCCTGCCTTCACGGAAGCAGGCTGCGACCTCGTCGTAGTGCCAGTCCGGGGTCTCTGGGGGCGCGGCCCTCTCGTAGAGATCCTTGAGCAGACCGAGCGCCCAGTGGCCTGCCTCGTCCAGGCGAGGTGCGGGCGGACCTTCATCCTCGAACATCCTGCCTCCGGCCATCGCGTGCAGCTCGAAGAAGTGGCCCAAGAGTCCTGACTCCTTGCCGGGGAAGGCGAAGCCGTAGAGTTTGTCGGATCTCAGCCGCGTCACGGTCTCGACTGCGCGAGACGCGTGTACAGGGGATCGTACATCGGCCCGCCGACCAGCAGAGCCTTCAAGCGTCCGCTCACCCGAAGATCTCTCCTATGCGGGCGGCGACGGCCTCGCCGAGCTTCCTGTGCTCGCCGGCGTCGAGGTGGATGCC
>DASQWQ010000161.1:0-6369 GCA_035640175.1 Rubrobacter sp.
CTGCTGGTGGTCGACTGGATGCTGCCCGACCTCGACGGGGTCCAGGTAGTCAAAAGGCTCAGGGCAGCGGACGTTCGCGTCCCGATCCTGATGCTCACGGCCCGCGCCCAGGTCGAAGACCGCGTCGAAGGCCTGGATGCCGGGGCGGACGACTACCTTCCCAAGCCCTTCGCCTTCCCCGAGCTCCTCGCGAGGGTGAGGGCCTTGGGCCGAAGGCCGCCCGAAAATGAGACGAAGGATACTGTCCTGACAGCTGGCGACGTCGCACTAGATCCGATTCGCCACGAGGTCCAGCGTGCCGGAGAGCGCGTCGACCTTACGGCCAAGGAGTTTGCCCTGCTCGCCACTCTGATGCAAAGGCCGGGGCAGGTTTTCACCCGATCGGTATTGCTTGACACCGTCTGGGGCGGCACCACCGGTGCCTACACCAACGTGGTCGACCTATATATTCACTACCTGCGCAAGAAGCTCGACGCGGGTGAAGAACCTTCTAGGATCCGAACCGTGCACGGCACTGGCTACACCTTCGACCCGAGACCAGAATACCCTGGGCAGGGTTCGTCACCAGGGCCAGAACCGACACAGGAAACCTGATGCTAGAGAGGATGCGCTGGCGCCTGACGCTGGGTTATGCGGGCATCTTCGCCCTCATCCTACTAGTTCTGGCAACGGCCGCCGTGGTTGGCTTCTCGCGGGAGCTGACCGACCAGCAGGACACACTGCTCACGCAGGAGGCCAAGGACCTGGAGAGTAATCTGCTGGACGATGACAACAGGGAGGTCTTGGCTGAGGGCTCAGCCGAGTACAGCTGGGTTGCGCTCGACCCCGAAGGCCACGTCACAGACAGGGATCCCACCGCCGCGACCCTTGGGACCCTGGGCCTCCCCTCCAAAGAGCTCGCCAGACAGTCATTAGAGGAAGATGAGGGGGTCTCCGCGACGATCCGCGGACCTCAGGGCAGGGTGAGGGTCATGAGCATGCCCATGCGCGAGGAGTCGGGCGAGCCGGTGGGGGTCATCCAGTATGCGCGTTCCCTCAAGGGGGTGCAGCAGACGATCGGCAGACTCGTCCTGCTCCTGCTCCCCCTGGGGCTCGGTGGGCTCGGGGCAGCCCTCTTCGGCGGCCTCTACATGGCAGGCCGGGCCATGCGTCCGGCGCGTGAATCCTTCGAGAGGCAGCGCGCCTTCGTCGCTGATGCTTCCCACGAGCTCAAGACACCTCTCACCCTGATCCGGGCGGACGCCGAGATGGTGCTCTACCGCGGTCACCTGAACGAGGAGGACCGGAAGTTGGTAGATCACGCGCTCGCCGAGACCGAACGGATGAGCGCGATCCTCTCGGATCTACTCTTGGTCGCCCGACTCGACGCCGGCAAAGCCGACCTGGCCACAAAGCCCTTTGATCTCGTCTCGGTTCTCTCGGAGGAAGCAGAGCGCTTCGGAGTGCGGGCAGCTGCTAAGGAGATCCGGCTCGAGGTCCAGGTCCCCGGCGAGCTCCCAGCTCGCGGGGACCCCAAGAGAACGGGACAGGTACTCTCCGTCCTCCTCGAGAACGCCGTCAGGTTCACGCCTCCTGGAGGAAGCATTGCCCTCTGGGGGCGGTTGCAGGATCGCTGGGTGGAGGCGAACGTGACGGATACCGGCCACGGCATCTCCCCAGATCACCTACCCCGTGTCTTCGACCGCTTCTACCGAGCCGAGACCTCCCGCACCCGGGGCAAGAGCGGCGGCACGGGTCTCGGGCTAGCCATCGCCCGAGACCTCGCGCGGGCCCAGGGTGGTGACCTCGTGGCCGAGAGCGCAAAGGATGGGGGAGCGACATTCCGCCTCCGCTTGCCTCGTGAATGAGACGAGAGGCTCTGCTTTCCTGAGGTTTCTAATACTGTTGTGTGCGGGTGGGAGAACCAGCCACTTACTCGGCGCGACCCACCCCCACCCCCCTCGCAAATCGCGAATTGACTCCCACGCATGCCAGTCGCAGTAAGGGTGAGAACGGGGCAGACACCGTACTATCTGCCCCGTTCGCTCGATCAGGTATACGAGGTGTTAGGCTATAAGCTCATCGATGTCGTGGTCATAGCGGTCGTCCTCGGCCCCTTGGCAGACCTGTTTAGGTTGCTTACTTCCTGTTTATATGGGAGCCGGAACCACTTGCCACCCCCTCGCTCCCGACGGGTTTAGCCAAACGGAAATTGTGGGGGCGTGCTGTGGGAAATGCACAACATTTGGTACGGCCTTCTCGGGAAGGCGAATGGGTAGAGTGATCCTGGCCCCTAAACACTGTTGCTCGCGATGCTCAAGCGCCGGTTGTTGCTAACTCTTCCCGCCGCTCCTAGGGTAGGGGGTTGCGGCGGAAATGGTCGTCACCCTTCGTCGGCGCTCCCCCGACTCCGCTCGCAAGACACTCAAGGCTACTGCCGCCCCCACTACCCCGATGGGCCACTTCAATGACGGGTGGGTGTCCAGCCAAGTGAGGGAGCTCCTCGGTACTGCTTGTTCGCCGAATTATAAACCAACAGTATCTCACGCGGACACTACCGTGCCCCGCTCTCTGTGCTGCTTGCTGCGGGCTTTAGTTGCTGCTAGGACTCTCTTGGCTTACGGGTTTTCGAAGAGCAAGAACTCCTGTAGCGCCTCCAGCTTCTTTGCGGCGGTCGCCGGCGCATGCCTCTTTGTTAGATGCTCCCGGTAGAGGGAGATGTCCTCGATGGTCAACTGCCCCAACTCCTTGCCCAACTCCTCCTTGAGGTAAGAGACGAACATGCCTAGCTCAGTATTAGCGTTGGTCAGCACTTCCGCGGCTCGATCGGCGGCGTCGAGGTACGGTCTGAACACCACATCGGCTCCGGCTTTCTCCAGGACTTCGGCGTCTTCGGGGACGCGGGCTATGACAGCGGTCTTCCCCTTGTATCCTTGTCTGTGCAGGGCTTCGAGCAGTACGATGTTGACGCTGCGCTCCGCCACCGAGCTGACCACCCACTGTGCCTGACCGAGCGGCAGGGAGGCGGGGAACTCCGGATCTTCTGCATCACCGTAGTGGGCGGGTAACCCTCGCTTGTCCCAGCGTTCTACAGCCTCGGGGTTGAAGTCCACGCCCAGCAGGGAGACCTCTTGGCGCTGCAGACGCTCGGCGAGGCGGCTACCGTAGCGTCCCAGACCGAAGATGATCACGTCTACATCGGAAGCCTCAACATCCTCGGCATCCTCGTCTTCAGGATGCGGTATGTCACGCTCAAAGATGCCCAGAAAGGGAGAGAGGCGTTCATAGAGGGCGTGGGAGTAGAGGATCATATAGGTGGAGAGGCTGATGGTTATCAGGCCGACGAGGGTAATGAGGCCCAAAGTCTCAGGGCCAATGTGACCCAGACTCAGTCCCAACCCTGCAAAGATGAGTGAGAACTCGCTTATCTGCGCCACCGTGAGACCGGCCAGGAAGCCAGTGCGACGACGGTAACCCATGACCCCTATGATGACCAGGAGTATCAACGGGTTGCCGATCAGGACGAACAGCGACAGCACTATGCCCGCACCCACCTGCTCTCCCAGCAAGCCCAGTTCTATCTCCGACCCCAGGCTGATAAAGAAGAACAAGAGCAGGAAGTCGCGCAGGCTGGTCAACCTGGAACCTATGGCCTCCCGATACTCGGTTGAACCCAGCGACACCCCGGCTAGAAAGGCCCCGATCTCCTTGCTGAAACCCAGAGCGTCCCCTGTGGCCGCCAAAGCCACCGCCCAGGCGATGGAGAACACTACCAGGAGTTCGGGAGAGGTAGCCAAGCGGCGCAGGAGAGAGGGCAGCACGTAGCGCATAAGAAATACTATGGCTGCCAGGAAGGCTGCACCCTGCAGTGCTATCTGGAGGACCTCGCGTCCGAAGGCTCCCTCTCCGCCGCCGAAGGCGGTGAGGGCGATCATAACCAGCACCACGACTATGTCCTGGACGATCAAGAGCCCCACGGCTATGCGCCCGTGCAGGGAGTCGATCTCTTGCTTGTCAGAGAGCAGCTTGACGATGATGATGGTGCTTGAGAAGGTCAGGGCTATCGCCACGTAGAGGGCCGGTATAGGCTCAAACCCCAGGGCCAGGGCTATGAGAAACCCGAAGACCGAGGTGAAGATCACTTGCCCTAAGCCCGTAGCCAGAGCAACGGGACCCATGGTGCGGATTAGGTTCAGGTCGAGCTTGAGACCGACTATGAAGAGGAGCAGAGAGATGCCCAGCTCAGCCAGCAGGTCTATCTGCTCATGTGCGCTCACGAGACCCAACACCGGCCCCACGAGGATACCTACGGCGATGAACCCTATGATTAGGGGCTGGCGCAGCCGTACCGCCACGGCCCCTACCACTGCGGCTATGAGCAGCAGCACTGCGACCTCGTAGAAGACGTTGTCCCTGAGGTTTTGAAGAAGGGTCTCTATCAAACTACCCTCATTTGCCGATGTCTTGGCACATCCACCGGTACTGCTCCAAGCTTATTGGAAGCCGCCCCTACGCCGAGCCTAGAGCACGCCCTTGTTCGAGGGGCAGCCCGGCCTTCATCCACCGACCTTCCCTGCCTTCGAGGTAGTCCGCGCTCCGTCACAGCTCGCAGCCTCTAATCCCGACGCGGCCCAATCCACGTCCACGCCGGAGAGCATGATCTCGACGCTCTTGTCGTTGAGCACTCCCTCTGCCTCATCTACGTACTCGTGCGGGCGGTTTATAGCGCACTGCGCCTCGTCCGGCACTGGAGGATGCCTCACCTGACAACTGCTGGGTCTGTCGGTGCTCGTTGCGCACCACGAGGACGGGACAGTGGGCGTGACGGACGACCGAGTCAGAGACGCTGCCCATCAAAGCCCTCCTGATTCCGCCCAAGCCCCGACTGCCCATGACGATGAGGTCTGCTTCAGCCTCCTCGGCGACCTGCACTATGCCCTCCGCCGGGTGCCGCTCAGATAAACTCACGTGCTTGCCAGCGACCTTCCCTCCGCTTTGCTCGATCTTCTTTACCTGATCGTCGAGCACCTCTTGAGCTCGCTGCCGGAGGTTCTTAACTAATCCTGGTTTGTGAACGTCATAGTAAGAAGAATACGCATCTGCGACGCTCGCGAGGTGTAGCTCCGAATAGGTTCTATGGGCCAACTCAGCGGCGGTCTTTGCCGCCAAGGTAGCCTCCTCGGAGCCGTCGGTTGCCACGAGTATCCGGGCGGGGAAGATAAGGGGCTTCCAGCGCGCCACGAGAACAGGGCAGTGGGCGTAGCGGACCACAGAGTCCGAGACGCTGCCCATCAGAGCTCTTTTGATCCGGCTTCTGCCCCGACTGCCCACAGCAATGAGGCCAACCTTTTGCTCTTCGGCAAGATCCACGATCTCTTGGGCGACATCCGCCATCCTGACGTGGCTTCGTGCTACCGTGCCCCCCGCGTTCTCAATGTTCTTTACCTCTTCGTCAAGGACCCTCCTTGCCTCCTTCTCCGCCCGAGTCAGTTCGACGTCCAGAGGTTTTAGGAGTGGGGGCGCGACGACCCCGACATTGACGACGTGCAGCTCCGAGCGTGTGACCATGGCTAGGAGGATAGCGGTGTTCGTTGCCAGCCAGGCGTCCTTGGAGCCGTCGGTGGCAAGCAAGATCTTTGTCGGGAAGATGTTCATCGATATCCTACTCCTTCCGACTTGACTCGTTCAAGATCCAGAGTTTTCCCTTCTCTGGTGCAAGCTCCGTCTCGGGGTACTCGACGCCGTCGTAGCGGATCTGTTCCGGCAGGGTGACCTTAGTGGCCATCATCACGGACCAGACGCTGAAGCCCGTCGTCCCGGATCCGCCGAGGACGCCCATAACGAAGCCGCCCAAGGAGACCCCGCCATCCCCACGATGAGGGTGACGATAAAGCAGCCAGGATCCGGCCCTGGCACGATTCGCCTGGCTAGCATCCCCGAAATGGTCCCGATGACTATCCAGCTGATGAGCCCCATTTATCTCTCCTCCGCATTGGGCCTCTCGCCCGGATCCCGTAACTCCTGATAGTCTGGGGGTGGGAGATTGGATCGATGTTTGATTGCCATTAGGATTTTCAAAGGAGTCCCTGGGGAGCCGCGCCCCCTAGCCGCGCCCCCTGCTTCGTGCTGGGGTACGATAGTGCCTGATGACTATGCGGATACTGATCGTGGAGGACGAGGAGCACCTGGGCCGGCTTCTCGCCGAAGTCCTGGGCAGAGAGGGATACGCCACCGAGACGGCCTCCGGCAGCCGCTCGGGACTCACCTGAGCCCTAAGCGAGGAGTTCGATCTGCTGGTGGTCGACTGGATGCTGCCCGACCTCGACGGGGTCCAGGTAGTCAAAAGGCTCAGGGCAGCGGACGTTCGCGTCCCGATCCTGATGCTCACGG
>DASQWQ010000162.1:0-10627 GCA_035640175.1 Rubrobacter sp.
AGGACAGGTTGCGGGCCAGGCCCAGGAGGCCGCCGGAGGAGCCGCCCAGCAGGCCCAGGACACCGCCGGGCAGGCAGCCCAGCAAGGGCAGCAAGCAGCGGGGCAGGCAGCCCAGCAAGGGCAGCAGGCGGCGGGCCAGGCCGCCCAGCAGGCCGGGGGAGGCCAGCAACAGCAGCCGAACGCCACCCAGGCCGCCGAGCAGAAGGCTCAGGAGCTGAACGTGGACCTCTCCCAGGTGCAGGGTTCCGGAGCAGGAGGGCGCATCACGGTCAGGGATGTGATCGCCGCCTCTAACCAGTAGCGGGGGGACCTGAATAGCTGTCGAAGGGAAGGAGTAGCTATGAACGACGAGAAGGACAAAGGCAAGGACGGCGGAGGACCTCTGGATGGAGTCACGGATCAGGTCGGGCAGGTGACCGACCAGGCAGGAGAGGTAGCGGGCCAGGCGCCGGAGGTCGCCGGAGGAGCGGCCAAGCAGGCCCAGGACACCGTTGGCGGTCTGACAGGCGGGCTCACCGGCGGCGGTGGCGGAGATGAGGAGGAAGAAGGAGGCCAGCAAGGCGAAGGCGAGGATCAGGGCGGCGGAGGCCAGTAGCAGCCGAACGCCACGCAGGCCGCCCAGCAGAAGGCTCAGGAGCTGGGCATGGACCTCTCCCAGGTGCAGGGTTCCGGGGCTGAAGGGCGTACCAAGTCGTCGCGAGCGCTGGAGAGCCGTCGAAAGAAAGGAGTAGTATGGACGAGAAAGCCGCAGGCAAGGCCAAGGAAGCCTGGGGCGCCTTGACCGGCGACGAGGCCAAGAAAGAGGAAGGCCGGGCGCAGCAGAGGAAGGCAGCCGCCGAAGAGGAAGCGACACAGAAGGAAAGGACCAGCCAGGCCAAAAAGGAGGCCAGGCAGGCCGAGCGGAAGAGAGACGGGCAGAAGGTCAAGGACGAAGGCCTGCTGGGCGGCGTCACGGACGCGTTGTCCGGGCGTGATAAGGGCTCCAGGTAAGTTCTAAGGCCGAGAACGCTTGACAGGAAGGCCGGGCACGGGGCGCATCTCCGGTGTTTGCCGGAGATAGATCCCACGCCCGGCTCTTCGTTTTCCGACTACATTGACATCGCTGCGAAGGAGTTGAAAGCGCATGAGCAGACGGAGGAGACGGAGGGGACCTGGTAGCGCAAAGGGCCGGAACCGCGGTGGTCCGAGGCGCAGAATCCTCATAACCTCGGCGAGCCCTACCGGAGAGGTCAAAGGTCCAGGCACCACCATCCAGGCATTCGTGGAGGCCATGGATGGCAGCTACCTGTCCAGGCACGATATAGACGTGTACCTCGACGGGCAGCCGAAGAGGTTCAGCTACGGGCGGTCCAGCGGCCGCCTGACGTGCTACACCGGGAGCCTTTCCTCCGGCACTCACACGGTCGAGGTAGAGGCCTACACCGAGGACGATAACGGAAACAGCAAGACGGGCAGGAAGAGATGGACCTTCATGATAAAGAAATGAGGGGCGTAAGGTTAGGCCGGTTCGGTCGCGAGCGCCGTGCCGGGTATCCGGTTCGCATGCCTGGCTTCTCTTCGCCTGCGAGGAACCAGGCCACTCCTGCTTCGCCTTTTCGTTTGCGGTTTGATTATCGCTCTCGGAGAGGAGCGGTGGAGCTGACCAACGACCAGCTCCGGCTACTACATTGACATCGCTGCGGGGGGAGTTGAAAGCGCGTGAGCAGACGGAGAAGACGGAGGGGACCTGGCAGCAGAAGGTCCGGGGGCCGCGGTGGTTCGAGGCGCACGATCCTCATAACCTCGGTTGCACCCACCGGAGTCGTCAATAACTCTAACCCCACCATCCGGGCCATCGTAGAGGACAGGTACGGCGTCCTCCTGTCCAGGCACGACATAGACGTGTACCTCGACGGGCAGCCGATGAGGTTCGACTATGGGGAGTCTAGCGGCCGCCTGACGTGTCCCACCGGGAGCCTTTCCTCCGGCACTCACGCGGTCGAGATAGAAGCCATCATCGAGACCAATTACGGGTCGAGGACGGCCAGAAAGAGATGGACGTTCACGGTGGTGCGTCGTTGAGAAGCCGCAAAACATAAGCAGATCATGGACGAGGGGTTCAATACGCTCGGGACGAGGCTTCTTCGAACCCGGGATCAAGATGCCCGGTGAAAGTTGGGAAAGATCCGCTCGTTCGCCCGCTCTCAGGCAGGGTGAAAGGCGCTCACGGGCCATTATGGTATCGGCGAACTGACAAGCGGGACGATTTTCGTCGAGCTTGGGGACTCCGGCGCAGGACAGGCAGGAAGAGAGGAGCAAAATGGCCGGTGACACGAATGGCAATAAGACCAGGGTACGCGAGCTCAAGGAACAGCTCGTCAAGGCGGCCAGGATGTACGCTATGTGCCAGAAGGCCGGGGTCGCCGAGCCTCTGGACGTCACGGCGCTGGCGGTCGCCGCGTTCGAAGACATGCCGCTCAAACAGGCCATCGTGCTCGTGCGCACAAACGAGCAGAACGTGAAGGACCTGGCCTGGGCGTTCAAAAACTCGAGATCCGCCCAGGAGTTCGAGCAGAGGGTCAAGGAACTCAGGAGCCTCTCGGGGAACTAGTAGCGGTCCCGGGTCAGAAGAGTAGAGAGCGCGGAGGTAAAGCTGTTGACCAGGGATCCCTACGAGTTGCTTGGCGTATCGAGGGGAGTGTCTGAGGACGACGTCCGCAAGGCTTACAGGAGGCTCGCCCGCAAGCACCATCCTGACGCCAACCCCTACGATCCCGCCGCCGAGGAGCGCTTCAAGAAGATCCAGCAGGCCTACGAGATACTCTCCAATCCGGAGAAGCACAGGGCTTACGATGAGAGGTCGTCGCGCCCGTCCCCGCGACGCAAGCGAGCAGGATCTCCCCGGACGACTGCGGGCGGGCGCGTGGGGCGGACCGCCGGTTCGGTCAATCTGTCTGACTTGATCGCAAAACGCGCCAACGTCTCCGGACCCCGAACCGGCGGGCGCAGGGAAGTCGAGTGGCAGTTCGGCGGCGAGGACCTGGCCCGCATCTCCAAGGTCCTGGGCGTAGACCTGACCCGCCTCTCGAAGCTCGCGGGCGAGCCCATACAGATGAACGCGAAGGTGAGCTTTGGCAACGGAACGGGCCAGAAACCACCCAAACCCCCGAAACCCGGAAAGCCTCCCGGTGCCTAGCAACCTCAAAAGGGCGGCAGCATGAGCATGCGCGAGCAAGAGCGTCGGAAGCGGCAGGCCATCAGCAGGGCTGACGGGATCAAGAACAGGATCGCCGGCAGGATGCACGAGGCCGAACTCCTGGCGAAAGAGTCGAAGCGCAGGGTGGATCAGGTCAAGCGGAGGATCGAAGTGGGTGACGTCGAACCGCGCCCGCTACCGAGCCTCAGGGAAGACTCGCTGCCTTCGATGGAGTCGATGGAGTCAAGCGAGTCGATGGCCTCCATGGAATCCACGGAATCGCCCGCGCTCACAGGCGGAGTGCCTTCTGAGGAAGAGGCGTACGGCGGCGGAAACATGAGCGAGGATATGCCGCTCGCCATAGACCCGAAAGGCGCGCACGAAGAGCTCGGGCAGAGGATCACCGAGGACACGGGCTCCGACGGGGACCTCCACCTGCACGCTCAGCGCAGGGCGGACGAGATGAAAAAGGAGATGACCGAGGACACGGGCGCCGGCACGGACATGAAAGAGCACGCCGACCGCAAGGTGGAGCAGATGGGGAACGAACTCCTCGGAGGCTGATAGCGCCTCCTATGAGGCCTCCTGATACGTCTACCCGCGGAACCCGTGTTCCCGGTCCGCGAGCAGACGATCGACGACTCCGCAAGAAGCTCGTGCTTTTCAGCGCTACGTTTCCAGCGAAGATTACGCCGCACCCTTTACAGGTATGAGGGCCGACGATATCGAAGCCTGCCTGGTCCACTGAAGACCCCCGGGCTTCGCCCGACGAGCGCTTTTAGAGAACGCCGATCACAGTCGGGCGCCACCGAGCCTCTCAATCCGCACCTGGGAGCAACCCCGTTCCGAGCGTGTTGAACTCCTCATCCACAATCTGCTCGAAGGTGTTCCCCAGCTCGTCCTTCGCCAGGCTCACCAGCCTCCCCTTCTCGTCAACGAATTCTGCCTCCACCGGCAACTCGGCGACGCTGGCGACCACGTCCTCGTCCACGAATTCCGCGTTCTCCTCGTAGGTAGTCTCGACGATGAAGCCGGCTTCGTCCACGCTGCGCCGGACTGTGAGTCGACCTTCGTCGGTAGCGCCCGTGGCCTGAGCTGCCTGCCGCCCGGTCAGCCTCTTGACCAGTTCGCTTTCCTTGCCCCTTCCTCGTACGTCCTCTACGGCGATCCGAAGCGCTACCTCGGTAATCTCGGACTTGGAAGAGCGAATATCTCCCTCTAGCTCAAGCTCGAGCCGGAGCTTGTCCAGCTCCGTGCTGACCTGTTTGGAAAGATTGAACGTGATACCCACCCGCTCTGGATGGTCCTCCCAAGAGACGGTGCCTTCGCCCACGGGAGAACGCGAGCCTGTTTTTCGGTCAGCACCGCGCAACCCGAGAGACTCCGAAAAAGTTTGTGTCTCGCCAGAGACTCCGGAACCCTCACTCAAGATGGTTCCCATAAGGTCTTCGGGCACTTTTCTCCTATGGCCCTTGCCTTCGCTCACGCCCCTTTCGCGAGCCGCTGCGCCAAGCAGGCGCAATCGGCGGCCCCGTTGCTCTCTTTCGCGTACTCGAAGATATGTTGACCGAAGCCCGGCGCTTCCGAGAGCCTCACGTTGTAACGCACGGCCGGCCAGACGGCACCCGGAAAGTAGCGCTCCAGCTGCTCCAGGATCTCGGCGCTCTTGCTCACCCTACCGCCTAGAACGTAGGGATTATGCTCCGTATGAGCAGGTCATCTCGGTAGCGCTGCACCTGGTTCACGCGGCACAGGAAGTCGCCTATCCCCTGCAACGCCAGCACCTCCATCGAGACTGGGATCAGGAGCTCCCAACGCCGTGTGGGGTACTGCTGCGAGCCATATGTGGGCGTGGCGCTCACCAGTTCCTCTAGGTATTGCGATCGTCGAACAACGGGGTTTACAGGGCTCCGGTGCCCAGCATAGAATGCTCGATAGAGAGGAGGCCGTGTCCAGTGTTCGAGGCGAAGAACGCCGAGCGACTCACGCCCTTTGAAGACCGGCGGATGTGGCGGCTGCTCCTAGCGCGGCTGCACCCTGACGCCGGAGGAGACCACGACCTGTTCGCTTTCGCGTGCGCCGTTAGGGACGAGGTGTCGGGCGGGGTCCGCGCCGCGCACGACGCCGGGACAGACGAAGGCGTTCAGGGTGCGGACGGCCCCGCCGCCCCATTCCTCAAGACGTGGCAGGACGCGATGGGCTACTGGTCTTCGACCAACCGCGACGCCCTGAAGAACTTCTGGCCGGGCTAAGGCTCCGGGCGCCTGCTTCGTCGAGACCCGCGACGACGCAGCCCGGCTACTGTTGGGCTTGCTGCTGTTGCTGCATCCTCTGTATCTGCGCCCATATTAGATCCCCGGCCTCGCGCTGCATCTTGATCGCCTCGCCCTGGTCCGGGTAGTTGAGCTCCAGCAGGTTCTGGACCTTACGAATGTCCGACAAGGCACGCCCCAGCAACTGCAAAGGACTCGCCTGCTGTTGCCCTTGCTGATTGCCCTGCGTCATCTAGACCTCCTCACCACGCGGCGCTCTCTTCCTCTGAAAAGAGAGACCCGTTCCCTTTCGACATCCAACATATGGCTGTCTATACCCTATGCGTACCGAAGCTAGACACAAGGGTCATCGCTCGCGGGAGACCGGGCAAGTTTACTTCCGGGGTGGAGGGGGCACGACAGACGAGTAGCGAGAGGTTTTGTAGAGGCGGGGAGTGTATGTCACCTAGAGGGGCCGAATCACAGCACGGGGAGCATCCGGTACGGGATGACGATGGACGGTCGGGTCGAGCGGAAGAGTACGACGCCCATACCACGAAGGATCACGGGGAAAGTCTGGGCGAGCCCGACGTGCTGCTCGACGTGCCGATGCTCAACGTGGAGGAGATCGACCTCGAGGTCGAAGACCTGCGGGCCAGGGTGTCTTTCCAGGCCGAGCTGGCGGATCTGGTGAAGATCAACATTGGCCTCGACGTGGAGTTGGGCAGGGTCAAGCTGGGGATCAAGGGCGTCGAGGCCCAGGCCCAGCTGAAGGCCAGCCTCGACAACGTGCGCGCGGTCTTCAGCGAGGTGCTGCAGTCCCTCGAACACAACCCGCGGTTCTTCAGGGACTCCCCAGGACCGGCGGACCGGACCACCGGCTCCTCGCAGGAGGCGACTCGAGACGCCCTGGGTGCGGCCGAGACCGCGGAAGGCGCAGCCACCGAGGAGGCGGATGCCCCGGAGGTGGAAGCCACGAACGCCGCCAGGGAGAAGGCCAGGGATCTGGGCCTGGATCTCTCGACCCTGGAAGGCACGGGCTCGAACGGACGAATCGTTCTCAGGGACGTCATGGAGGCCGCGAGGAGCTAGCGCCGCCTACCACAGCATGTCCGCGGGCGGGTACAATCAGGAGGAGCGGAAGGAGTAGTCCCGTGGCCAACAGGTTTTTCAAGCAGACCTCGGCGGAGATCATCTCGGATCTCCTCTCCGACGCGCGGGTGAAGCGTGTCAGGGAGTACGTACAGGGCGAGAAGTTCAAAGCCGACCGCGAACGCGTGCGCCGCGATGCCGCAGAACGCGTGAAGAATATCCGCGAGCGCTACCGCGCCAAACGGCGCGACCCCGAGACCGCCGCCCGCGAGAGGGAGCTCACCTTGCGCCTCGCTGAGGTAGAGGCCGAAGCCGCCGAACTGCGCATCCAACTCTCCGTCCTGCTCGAGGAAGAGGAGAAGCTCCGGAGCGCGCTCGAAGAGCTCTAGCGTTACCCGAGCACTAAAGCGATACGCAGAGGAATTGACCTACCGCGCATTGCCTTTCGGCTAAGAGCAAGTATAAAAAGCTGACAAGCTGAAGGGCTGACTTGCTGACCAGCTTGCAAAGAGGTTGGAACCTGTTTGCAAATTCCTGAAGCCTTACCAGATACTAGTATGCAACAAGATTGCTACCCACTTGTGCTCTGTTGGCAATTCGTGTAAAAATGGGCGCTCCGCACCCTGGACGCCACAGGAGAGGACTTGTTGACCCCTGGAGCCGGACTTTACGACCCCATGTACGAGCACGATGCTTGCGGGCTCGGATTCGTGGCGAGGCTCGACGGGCGCAAGACGCGGGAGACGGTCGAGGAGGGCCTCGAGGTCCTGCACAACCTGGAGCACAGGGGGACCACGGGGAGCGACCCTGCGACGGGCGACGGGGCCGGCATACTCACCCAGATCCCCGACGGCTTCTTCCGAAAGGAATGTAAAGGGCTAGGCATCGAGCTTCCCGCGGCAGGATGTTACGGGGTGGGGATGCTCTTCGAGTCGGGGGAGGACGGGGAGCTCGGTTGCAAGGGCCGGCTCGAGGAGATCTGCACCGAGGAGGGCCATGAGCTCCTCGGCTTCAGAGACGTACCCATCGTGTCCGAGGCCGTGGGCGAGGTCGCGCGCAGCGTCATGCCGCGCATCAGGCAGTTCTTTATAGCCAGGCGGGGTGGGGATGAGGCGGCTTTCGAGCGGAAGCTCTACGTCATCAGGCGGCTGCTGCACAAGGCCGTCGAGGATTCGCACTCATGCTACGTCGTCAGCCTCTCCTCGAAGACGATTATCTACAAGGGGCTCTTGAAGGGCCGGCAGTTGTCGCGGTTCTACCCCGACCTCGGGGATGCGGCGTTCGCAAGCGCGATAGCGCTAGTCCACGAACGGTTCTCGACGAACACACTGGGTAGCTGGGAGCTCGCGCACCCTTACCGCTACATCGCACACAACGGCGAGGTCAACACCATAAGGGGCAACATAAACTGGATGTGGGCCCGCGAGAGCCGTCTGCGTTCGGAGCTCTTCGGAGAAGACCTGAAGAAGCTATCACCGGTCATCCTTCCTGGCCAGAGCGACTCGGCCTCCTTCGATAACGCCCTGGAGCTTTTGCACCTCGCCGGGCGGAGCCTGCCGCACGCGGTCGCCATGATGATCCCCGAGGCCTGGGAGAACGACGCTTTGATGGACCCGGACAGGCGCGCCTTCTACCAGTATCACAGCGCCCTCATGGAGCCGTGGGACGGCCCCGCGGCGGTCGCCTTCACCGACGGCCGTATCGTCGGCGCTACGCTGGATAGGAACGGGTTGCGCCCTGCTCGGTACTCTGTGACCCGTGACGGCAGGGTGATCATGGCATCGGAGGACGGGGCTTTGAGGGTGCCTGCTGAGGATGTGATCGAACGCTGGAGGCTCCAGCCAGGCAAGATGCTCGTCGTCGACACCAAGCGGCACGAACTGCTGCACGACGAGGACGTCAAGAGGCCGCTGTTCGGGCGGCAACCTTACAGGGCCTGGCTCGAGGAGGGTGAGATCCACCTAAACGAGCTTCCCGAGCCCGACGCCGACCCGCGTCCCGAACCGGCCTCGCTCCTCGAGCGCCAGCGGGCCTTCGGCTACACCATCGAGGACCAGCGCATACTCCTCGCCCCGATGGCCCAGAACGGCAAGGAGCCTGACGGTTCGATGGGCACGGACACGCCCCTGGCCGTGCTCTCCGAGAGGCCGCAGCTACTATTTTCGTACTTCAAGCAGCACTTCGCGCAGGTCACGAATCCTCCGATAGATCCCTTGCGCGAGGAGCTCGTCATGTCGCTAAAGATGAGCCTCGGGCCCGAGCAGAACCTATTCGACGAGACCAAGAAGCACTGCAGGCGGGTGCTCATCGACCAGCCGATTCTCACGGCGGCGGAACTTGAGAAGATCCGGAGCCTCGGATCCGCGCGGGCGAGCTCCACGACGCTCTCGACCCTATTCTCGGTCTCGACCGGCGAGGAGGGGATGGAGGAGGCCCTGGGCAGGCTGTGCGAGAAGGCCGAGAGTGCGGTCAAGGCAGGTTCTGCGGTTCTGGTCCTTAGCGACAGAGGCGTGAACGAGATGCAGGCCCCGATCCCTAGCCTCCTCGCCACCGCGAGCGTTCACCACCACCTGGTACGGGCAGGCATAAGGACGGCCACGACACTCGTCGTCGAGACCGCAGAGGCGCGCGAGGTCCACCACTTCGCCCTCCTAGTCGGCTACGGCGCGACCGCCGTGAACCCCTACCTCGCCTTCGAGACGATAGAAGAGCTCGCAGGCTTGCACCTCATGGAGGGCGTCGGCCCCGAAGAGGCGGCGAAGAACTACATTAAAGCCGTAGGGAAGGGTCTGCTCAAGGTCATCTCCAAGATGGGCATCTCTACACTCTTCTCCTACTGCGGGGCCCAGATCTTCGAGGCCGTAGGCCTGAACCAGAAGCTCATAGACAGGTGCTTTACGGGCACCGCCTCGCGCGTTGGCGGCGTCGGGATGGACGCGCTGGCAAGGGAGGCGCTCGAACGCCACAGGAGCGCCTTCTCTGCCGCCGAGGACAACGCGGAGGAGCTCGAGGTCGGGGGCGAGTACCAGCTCAGGGCGCAGGGCCAGTATCATCTGTGGAACCAGAGGAGCATCCCTCCACTCCAGCGCGCCGTCAAGACAGGGAGCTTTGAGACCTTCAAAGAGTTCACCCGGCACTTCGACGAGCACAGCGCGCGCTTCGCCACCCTGCGCGGTCTCTTCGACTTCGAGCAGGCCCCCATCCCCATAGAAGAGGTCGAGCCTGCACGTGAGATCGTCAAGCGATTCGTCACCGGCGCGATGTCGTTCGGTTCGATCTCGAAGGAGGCCCACGAGACGCTCGCCATCGCCATGAACCGCATCGGCGGGAAATCCAACACCGGCGAGGGCGGAGAGGACCCGACGCGCTTCACCATCGACTCTAACGGCGACAACCGCCGCAGCGCCGTCAAACAGGTCGCGAGCGGGCGCTTCGGCGTCACGGCCGAGTACCTCGTCAACGCCGACGTCCTGCAGATCAAAATGGCCCAGGGCTCGAAGCCGGGCGAAGGCGGCCAGCTCCCTGGCCACAAAGTCTCCGAGGACATCGCGAAGGTCCGTTACTCGACGCCTGGGGTAGGTCTGATCTCCCCCCCGCCACACCACGATATCTACTCCATCGAGGACCTTGCCCAACTCATCCACGACCTGAAGAACGCGAACCCCCGCGCCGACGTTAGCGTCAAGCTCGTCGCCGAGGTCGGGGTAGGGACGGTCGCAGCGGGCGTGGCCAAGGCGAAGGCCGACCACATAACAATCTCGGGCCACGACGGAGGCACGGGGGCTTCGCCGCTCTCCTCGATCAAACACGCAGGACTGCCGTGGGAGCTCGGGCTCGCCGAGACGCAGCAGGTCCTTGTACAGAACGATCTGCGGGGGCGCGTGATCCTGCAGACCGACGGCCAGCTCAAGACGGGCCGCGACGTGGTGGTCGCAGCGCTCCTGGGCAGTGAGGAGTTCGCGTTTTCGACGGCGCCGCTCGTGGCCACGGGCTGCATCATGATGCGCGTATGCCACCTGAACACGTGCCCGGTGGGTATCGCGACCCAGGATCCCGAGCTCAGAAAGCGCTTTACCGGTACGCCCGAGCACGTCATCAACTACTTCTT
>DASQWQ010000163.1:0-5587 GCA_035640175.1 Rubrobacter sp.
TTTAAGATATATTACGTGAAGGCTACAGGAGGGTTTCAACCTGAAGTTCCCGGAGTAGATTTTGCAGCCTCAACGTGACCTGCGGGACATAGAGGAGATACAGGAGCTCTTCGAGGCCGGTCAGGAGACCGGCACGCTGGAGTCGAGTGAAGTACTCGACCTCCTACAAGAGGTCGACCTCTCGACCGACGAGATCCAACAGGTCTACGGGCTCCTCCGGGAGCACGGCGTCGAGGTGGTCGATGCCGGATTCCTTGCGGAGACGATGGGCGAAGATGAGGACACCCAGCTCGTCAAAGAGGTGCTCGAAGGCGACCTGAAGAGCCGCTACACGGGGGACGCGGTCCAGATGTACCTGGACGAGATCGGCAAGACCCCTCTTCTCACCAAAGCCCAGGAGACCTACCTCGCGCGGCGCATAGAGCGCGGCGACAGGCGCGCCAAGGCCCACCTCACCAAAGCCAACCTCAGGCTCGTTGTCTCGATAGCGAAGAAGTATGCTGGAAGGGGCGTCTCGCTGCTCGACCTGATCCAGGAGGGCAACATTGGGCTGATGCGGGCCGTCGAGAAGTTCGACTACCGCAAGGGCTTCAAGTTCTCGACCTACGCGACGTGGTGGATCCGCCAAGCCGTCACCAGGGCGATAGCCGACAAGGGACGTACGATCCGGGTCCCAGTCCACATGGTCGAAAAGATCAACAAGTATTACAGGGTCCAGCGCGGCCTCGGCGCCCAGCTCAACCGCGACCCCACGGACGAAGAGGTCGCCTCCATAATGGAGGTCGACGCGGAGGAGATCGTGCGCATCAGGCGCGTATCGAGGCGTTCGATTTCCCTGGAGACCCCCGTCGGGGAAGACCACTCCTCGGAGCTGGGGGACTTTATCGCGGATGAGGAGTCGGAATCTCCTCACGACCTCGCCAAGTCCTCCCTCCTGAAGGCCCGCATGCGCGAGGCGCTCGGGAGCCTCCCCGAACGTGAGCGGATGGTCCTCGAGTACCGATTCGGCCTTACCGGCGGCCAGCCCAAGACCCTCGAAGAGGTCGGGGAACGTTTCGACGTCACCCGCGAGCGTATCCGTCAGATACAGCTCACAGCCCTGGCCAAGATAAAGAGCAGCCCCCACGCCGCCGGACTGCGCGATTTATTGGAATAGGTTTCAGGCAGTATGGTCGGAAGTCACGCACCGGTATGCCACCGCCACGGTAGTCTCCAACGCTAGCGCACCAATCGGGTTCGAGACTTTCTTATCCAGAAAATCTCCCACCGCCCCTACCTGAAGCCTGATGCCTCTTATTCTCTTCCCGGTCCCGAGTGCCGGCTGCGGTCACCTTCTGAGCCCTCGTCTCCTTCGTCGCTCGAGTCGCGGCGGCCTGCCTCACCTAGGATCCGGATCAGTATGGGGACGGCGACGATTACGACGATTACGAGAACGAGCAGTGAAACTATAGCGAGGCCCAAGAGCTATTCCTCCCCACGCGGGTATAGAGGCCGTCGAGCTCCTCGCCCGACAGCCTCTATACTACCCTAAAATAGTGCCCTCGGTACCCACGACGGGATAGGGAGGGTCAATCCTTCCCCATCTCGCGCTGGTCAGCACGCTACGGGCCTGCGGCCCTCGCTTGTCCGCATGTTAGCCAAAGCTTGCGCACACGAAGGCTGACAAGCTGAAATGCTGACCAGCGCCCGACAGGGCGCGTGCTCACATGCTGAAATGCTCCTCGTGCATAAGGCTCTTGAGCCTTATGCACGGCGCTGTCAGCGGCTTGGCGTCTGGGCCTCCGGCCCGCCGAGCTCTCCGCGCTCGACGATCCTGGCGAAGTTCTGCAGGTCCTCCTTGAGGTTCCGCTCCGGGTTGGAGAGGATGTTCGCGACGGTCTCCCCAACGGCCCCGCCGGGCGGGTTGGCATAGTTCATCGTCACCTCGACCTGCGTGCGTCCTGGAGTGGTCTCCTCGAAGCGGACCTCGCCGCTGGTCATGACCTCGCCGTCGACCGTGTTCCAGCCTATGCCACGGTTGGGGTCCATCTCGGTCGTCTTCGCGTCGAACTCCACACTCTTACCGAGAGGGCCCTTGACCCGCCAGTGACTGATGTCCCGGGCGGACAACCTGACCTCTTCGACGTTGGACATGAAATTCGGGAAGTTCTCGAAGTTGGACCAGTAACGGAAGATGTCATCGACCGGGGCTTCTACCTCGATGCTCTCATGTACTCGCTGTGCCATAAGCATCCTTTCTGTTGGCTACGAGACTCATCTTGCCCGTGAGGATGCCTGGTCCAAACTCGTTTTTGTGTGAACCTCGCTACTGACCCTGGAGCTTTTCGTATGCTGTGCGCAGTTGGGTGTCCTTCTCCAGGATCTCCTGGCGGGAGAGGTCGCGGGCGTCGTCGAGCGTAAGCGGTTCGGTCCCCTCTTCGAGGGGGACTCTTACGTCTGGTGTGATCCCTGTGTCGCGGATAAAGTCGCCGTCCGGGGTAAGCCACTCGGCGACGCCGAGCAGGATAGATGAGCCGTCCCTGAGGACGAACTCAGAGAGCACGGTACCCGTGCCGAAGGTGGTCTCCCCGATGACGGGCGCGCGGTCGTTGTCCCGCAAGGCTCCGGCCAGTATCTCGGAGCTCGAGGCAGAACCCCCGTCAACCAGTACAGCGAGCGGCGCGTCCGTAGATTCCGGCTCGCCCTCGACTTTGATCTCCTCGCGCCCGCCGGAAGCGTCCTTGCGGATGTAGACGACGCTCTCTGGCTCGAGGAAGTATCCTGCCATCTCCACCGCCTGGTCGAGCCTGCCGCCGGGATTGTTCCTGAGATCGAGGATATAGCGCTTGGCCCCCGCCGCCTTCGCCTCCTCGAAAGCGTTCTGGAGCTCCTGGGCGCTGTCGTCAGAGAACGACGAGAGGAGCACGAGGGCGACGTTTGTGCCTGGGATCAGGGCCCACGATGCCACGGGCGAGTTTATCTCTGCGCGCTGGAGGTCGTACGTACGCCTCTCGCCTTCGTGGCGCACGGTCAACTCGACCCTGGTTCCCTCCGGACCCTTGACCTTCTCCACGACCTCCGAGACTTCGTCGCCCCTGACGCTCTCTCCGTCTACGGCTAGGAGCACGTCGGCGGAGCCGATACCGGCCTCCTCGGCCGGAGAGCCGTCTATCGGGGCGGCGACCACGACCTCACCATTCTTCTCCTCGAGTTGGACCCCGATCCCCACGTACGTTCCTGAGAGACTCCGGTCGTTCTGTTCGCGCTCCTCGGGTGTCAGGAAGCGCGTGTGCCCGTCGTCCCCAAGCGTCTCGAGCATCCCTTCTATGGCCCCGTAGGTCTCTTTCTTGGGATCTATATTTTTCTGGTCTACGTAGTTCTTTCTGATGGTGTCGAGCGCCTCGGCATACAGCGCCAGGCTCTCCTGGTCCTTTTCGTTGAGCGTGGCAGGACTCTGCGAGCGTCCGACCATATAGGCCCCGAGCGCGGTCGCGAGCAGCACCACGACTAAAGCAAGCGCCCGCGCCACCGCATTCCGCCGGTCACCTCTGGTCTTGGTGTCCTTCCACACGCAGCAATTGTATCTCAGCATTTCAGCTAGTTAGCATTTCAGCATTCGTGTGCGCAAACCCTCGCTGACAGGCTGAAAGCCGCCTGCAAGGCGGCGTGCTAAAAAGCGCGAAGCGCCGTGTTGACGAGCGGAAGCCGGAGGCTGGAGCGTGCTGACTAGCTGACTGGCTATTCGGCGCTGTACGGAGTGCTTGTTGCGGGCTCCTCTATGCGCTGGTCCTCGAGCACAGGGAAGAAGCAGGCAGCCCTGTGATCCTCTTTCTCCTGCGAGTCGAGACCAGGCTCGTGCTCGGTGCAGTAGTCCTGCGCCCGCGGACAGCGGTTGTGGAAGTTGCACCCGCTGGGAGGGTTCGCGGGAGATGGCACGTCTCCGGAGAGGACCACACGCTGGCGCTGGCGCTCCTTCTGGGGGTCGGGGATCGGGATGGCCGAGAGCAGCGAGGCGGTGTAGGGGTGGTGCGGCTTGCCGTAGAGCGTCGGCCTGTCGGAGATCTCAACGATCTTGCCTAGGTACATCACGGCGACCCTGTCCGAGATGTGCTTGACCACGGAGAGGTCGTGGGCTATGAAGACGTAGGTGAGGTCGAACTCTTTCTGCAGGTCCTGCAGAAGGTTGATGACCTGCGCCTGGATCGAGACGTCCAGTGCCGAGACGGGCTCGTCGCAGATGATCAGGCGTGGGTTCAGCGCGATGGCCCTCGCTACCCCGATCCTCTGCCGCTGGCCGCCCGAGAACTCGTGCGGGTAGCGGTTGTAGTGCTCAGGATTGAGGCCGACCAGCTCGAGAAGCTCCTGCACCCGCCGCTTGCGCTCGCCGCCTGTGCTACCTCCTACGTCGTGAATCTTCAGCGGCTCGGAGACGATGTTGCCTACCGTCATGCGGGGATTCAGGCTCGCGTAGGGGTCCTGAAAGACGATCTGTATGTTCCTCCGCACGCCGAGCATGTGCTTGCGGTCGTAACCCAGTATGTCCTCGCCCTCGAAGATCACCTCCCCTTCCGTTGGTTCCAGAAGGCGCAAGACGAGGCGGGCGAGAGTGCTCTTGCCGCATCCCGACTCCCCCACAAGCCCGAGCGTCTCCCCGCGGCGCACGGAGAGGTTGACGCCGTCCACAGCCTTGACGTGCCCGACCGTGCGCTGCAGGATGCCGGCCTTTATAGGGAAGTGCATCTTCAGGTTTTTGGTCTCCAGCAGATACTCGCCGGAATGACCGTTGGTCTCTGGGCTGCCGTCCGTCCTCTCGCTCACGCTTGGACCCCCAGCTCCTCGTCCACGCGACGCTTGTTATTCTCGATCTCCTCAACCGAGAGGATGCAGGCGGCGGTATGGCCTGGCTTCTTCTCCTCGAGCTTGGGGTCTGTCTCGTGGCACTCGTCCTTGACGAAAGGACAGCGGGGGCTGAAGTTGCATCCCTGCGGAAGGAAGATCAGGCTGGGTGGCGTACCCTCTATCGGCAGGAGCCTCACCTCGCCCGCAGTATCGAGGCGTGGCAGTGAGCGCAAGAGCGACCACGAGTAAGGCATCAGGGGGTCGTAGAAGACCTCCTCTGTGGTGGCCTGCTCGACAGCGCGCCCAGCGTACATCACCATCACCTTGTCCGCGAGCTGGGAGACCACGCCGAGGTCGTGGGTGATCATTATGATGGCCGTGCCGTACTTCTCCTGCAGGTCGACCATGAGCTCTAAGATCTGGGCCTGGATCGTCACGTCGAGGGCCGTGGTCGGCTCGTCCGCTATCAGGACCTTGGGGTTACAGGAGAGCCCCATCGCGATCATGGCCCGCTGGCGCATGCCGCCCGAGAACTGGTGCGGGTACTCCTTGGCCACCCTCTCGGGGTTGGCGATGCCGACGTCCCGGAGGACCTGCACGGTCTTCTCCTTGGCCTCACCCTTGGAGAGCTCTTGGTGGATGCGGATCGCCTCCCGGATCTGGTTGCCCACCGTAAAGACGGGGTTGAGGCTCGTCATCGGGTCCTGGAAGATCATGGCTATGTCGTTGCCCCTGATCTTCTGCATCCGCTTGTCTGAGGTCTGGAGCA
>DASQWQ010000164.1:0-7277 GCA_035640175.1 Rubrobacter sp.
CGGCGCGGCGCGAATGCGCACGGTCGGCAACCGCTCCTACACGATGGACTTCGAACTGCGCACCGGCGAGACCTATGGGGGCGGCACCCTTGTCGCCGAAGGCTTTGCGGCCCACGTCTTCTTCGACCCTCTGGAGAACACAGTTCGACCGCGCCCTGACTGGTTCTTACCCACCGTAGCGAAGCTGGAAGGCTGGCCCGAAGCCTCATTCTCCCCGGAGGACAGCTAGAACGTGTTACGGTGCAAGAACACTGCCTGGCTCTAGAGGAGGTCAAAATGGAGTATCTGACGATAAAGAATGCAGAGGTCCCTTCGCTGGGACTTGGTACTTACAGGCTCACGGGGAAGGTGTGCGTACGGGCCGTCGGGCGAGCCCTCTCGATGGGCTACAGGCACGTGGATACGGCCCAGATGTACGGCAACGAGGCAGAGGTCGGGCGCGGCATGGAGGATGCGGGGGTAGACAGGGAGGATGTCTTCCTGACCACCAAGGTCTGGCCCAGTGACTTCGCCTACGACCGCGTCATCCGGAAGACTGGGGAGAGCTTGAAGAAGCTCCGCACAGAATACGTCGACCTGTTGCTGATGCACTGGCCAGGCGATGGCGTGCCTCTCGGCGAGACCCTCGGGGCCATGCAGGAACTGCAGGAAGAGGGTAGCGTATTGCACGTAGGGGTGAGCAATTTCTCCCCTTCGCTGGTCGAAGAGGCGGCGGAGCACGCGGAGATCTTCTGCAACCAGGTCCAGTACCATCCCTACAGGAGCCAGGGCGCGCTCCTCGGGCAGGCGCAGGAGATGGACTATCTGCTTACCGCCTACACGCCTCTCTCCCGCGGCGGCGTCCAACAGGATAAGACCCTCAGGGAGATAGGAGAGGCACACAACAAGACTGCGACGCAGGCGGCCCTGCGCTGGCTTCTGCAACAGGACAAAGTCTGTGCCATCCCCAAGGCGACCGGCGACGAGCACCTCAGGGAGAACCTCGACGTCTTCGACTTCGAGCTCTCTGAGGAGGAGATGGACCGCGTCTCTTCCCTGGGCCGCTGAGCTCGCGTGCGCGCCAGCGAGCTGGGAATAAGGATCGGGGATCTATCGCCGGGCCCCTACGATGCGATCACCGACGTCGAGGGCGTGAGGGTGGGGCACTCGACTATCGTGCGCGGCGAAGGGCCGCTTGTCATCGGAGAGGGGCCCGTGAGAACAGGCGTTACGGTCGTCTGCCCCCGCGAGGGGCTTGCGCGGGATGAGCCCGTCTTCGCCGGGTCTCACAGGTTCAACGGCAACGGCGAGATGACGGGACTGGAGTGGATCAGGGAGGCCGGTGTCCTGGCGACACCAGTCGCGATCACCAACACACACAGCGTCGGTATCGTACGCGACGCCCTGGTAAGGGCCGAGATCGAAGCCCGCACCGACGAGGAGGAGTACTGGTGCCTCCCCGTGGTGGCCGAGACCTACGACGGCATCCTGAACGATATCAACGGCCAGCACGTTACGGCGAAGCACGCACTCGAAGCGCTCGCTTCGGCGGGTACCGGGCCTGTGGAGGAGGGCTCTGTCGGCGGGGGGACGGGTATGATCTGCCACGAGTTCAAGGGCGGTATCGGCACGGCCTCGCGCCGGCTTCCGGAAGAGAGGGGCGGCTGGACGGTCGGCGCCCTAGTGCAGGCGAACTACGGGTGCCGCTCCATGCTGCGTGTGGACGGCGCACCGGTAGGACGGGTACTTGGTGCCGAGATCGTCTCTTCGCCATCCAAAGGCGAGGAGACACAGCCGGCGGGGACGGGTTCTATAATCGTGGTTCTGGCCACCGACGCTCCAATCCTGCCTACCCAGTGTGACCGGCTCGCGGTGCGCGCGAGCATCGGCCTCGGCCGGATGGGGGGAGGCCTCGACGACAGGAGTGGCGACATCTTCTTCGCCTTCGCTACGGGCAACCGTGGCATCCCACGCGCCGGGTTCTCCGAACCACCGGCGATCATACCCTTGAAAATGGTGACCAACGAGTACATGACGCCGCTCTTCCACGCGGTTGCGGAGGCTACGGAGGAGGCCATCCTGAACGCGCTTCTCGCGGCCGGCGACATGACGGGGCGCGACGGCATCACGGCCCATGGCCTCACGCCTGATCTCCTGCTCGGCGCGCTCGAGGAGGCCCGAGCCCGCCCTCCTGGCACCGGGACTCCATAGCATCGCTAGAGTCGACGGACGCCGCTGCCTAAAATGGTGGTGTGGAGTAAGGGGCGTGCAGGCGTTCGGCGAGCCTGGGGCGATTGTCTACCTCGCTGACTGTGTGAATCTCATGAAGACTATGCCTTCAGGCAGCGTAGATATGGTCTTCGCCGACCCGCCATACCGGCTCTCCAGAGGTGGTGTCACGGTCAAGAGCGGCAGACTCGCCCTTGTAGACAGGGGTGCCTGGGACAGGTCCATGGGTTTCGGGTGAGACCTCGAGTAAGGTCAGGTAGTTCCGCTAGGTTCACGAGTGCTCGACCCAACCCTTCCTTATGGTCACTTGGGCGATTTCGGGTGGCATAGAACTAAGAATAGAAACCGCCGCAAACGTCGAGAACCTACCCAGCTATGCTCCATTGCCGAACAGTCGTCGCGTGAACCCGTTAGCGAACTTGCGCTCTGGGTCGTGTTGCTCTACCAGGTCTAGGAACCTTACAAATTTGTCACCGTGCAGCTTCGCCATGTCTTCCTTGCGGAAACCTTCGCAGTATTTCCCCAGGTGCGGACGGCCCCCGATCTCTTTGATCAGGTCCTCGGCGGCCGCGAAATACCGTTCGAAGCCGTGTGAGTCGTTGCAGAGGAGATCTATCCACGTGCACCGACGATCCCGCCCAGCGCCGATCAGGGTAAGGTCGTGTTCCGGTGTGAAGCGTACCTCGAAGAGCGTGTAGGGCAGATCCGAGGAACGATACATCTTTTCGTAGAGCTCGATGAAGCGTTCGTACGCCCGGAAGGTCTCCTCGAAAGGGATCGTGAATTCCAACTCCTGGTGCAAGTGGTAGATCGTCCTGTTGAAAGCTTTGTTGCTCTTCAAGACCAGGTGAGAACCACGCTCAAAGCCGTACATGAGGGACGAAACAACGGGCATGGACAATAGCCCGGTGTAGGCGATAAAGTTCCCAACCCACGCGGCGGCCAAAGCATCGGCGGAAGTCCTTGCAAATTCTCGGAGATCGCCGAGGACCGACTGTTTCTTTTCCGTGCGGTTCCAGGTATTGATTCGGCACTTGTCCGTAAAAGGGAAGAGGTAAAGGCTTAGGTGATCATTGTCCTCTAAGAGTTGGGCGAGGTTTTTCTTCACGAAGGATAGCTTCGCCGTTTTAACCCTCTGCTCGACGGAGAAACGCTCTACGCCCTGTACCACCACCTCCGTTATTATCCCCACGGCGCCAACTCCGCCTATAGCCGCCTTAAAGAGGTCGTCCGACGGCCCACAAACGCGAACTTCCCCCTTGCCGTCTATCAGTTTGAGGCGCTCGACCGACTGGCTGACGAAGCCCCACTCGTCTTCCGTCCCCTGCACTTTCCCCGTGCCATGTACGTCGGTTGACAGGATGCCCGCGATGCTCTGGGCATCATGCGAGGGTAACGCCAGCAAGGCAAGTCCCTCCTTGAGCAGCAACTTCACGACGTCCCGTATGCGGGTACCACCCTTCACGGCTACCTGTTTCTTGCCTGGATCCTTCTGGACTAGCGCTGTAATCATCAAGGGACAACAGGGTATGGTCCGACACTACCCCTGTGTTGAAGGAATGCCCCGAGCCGAACACCCTTACGCTCCTTGAGTCTCCAATACGCTGGACGATCTCCTGCTCGGTGGTAGGCCGGAAGTAGCGGTGGGGTTTATAGCGAAAGTGCTTGACCCAGTTCGTGAAAACGCCTCTACATACCCTTCCCTCGAGCCAGATGCAACGCCCAAACGTCGCTGCGTAGAGGAGGATGTTCAACGTGGTAGCCGACGCGACCTTCAAGTAACCTAACCACTTCATCGTTTTCTCCTTTATGGATCATCATAAACAGCTTGGTGGCGGGTGCATGGTTTACGACGTGTCACGGCTCGCCTGGCTTTCCCATGGCTATCAAGAATGATCTAGGGCCTGATGACATCCTTAAGCATTCGGCACCACCGCGGTGAGCGATATTCACCAGCTAACCCTTAGCTGTCCATCGATTTCGCCGGGCATCAGGCATCTACCGAGATAAAGACCGAAGACCGTCCCTACTATAGCTCCCAAAGTAGCCATGCATTGTCCCAGTACATCTCCAAGACCTTTTCGGCCACCCTGGAAGCAGACCCCTCCTGCTCTATTATGAAGTTACTCACTTCGGTCCATTCTTTCCTCCAACTCTACCCCTTGGTCCGTAAGGACTATCCTGACGGTCTCTAATACGCATCCTCTCCTCTCTAGCGATACATACCTTCAACTCTGGTTTTGTTGTCGGCGGCCAGGACGTGCGAGGCCTAAGGTCTTTGCGTCAGCCACACATGAGCCCTGGTCCCGCGCTAAGTTAAACAAACCGCAGGAGAACCTCAGGCTAGACCAGGGAGCGTAGGCGTTCGGTTGCGCCACCAGTGATCGGGTCTCCATGCCCGACGGCGACGACCTCGGCCTCCAGATCAGCCATGCGACGTATGGAGATCCGCTGCTGCGTCGGATTTAGGTTGAAGGCTGGCCAGCCTGCCTCGAACACCGGATATGTGGCGATGGCGTCACCTGCGAAAAGGATCCGTCGTTCGGGCCACCAGAAGGCGAGGTGCCCAGGAGTGTGGCCGGGAGTGTGAAGCACCCCTACGGGACCGACCATATCCCCGTCCTTCAGGGTGCTGCCCACGGGACAGGGCGGATGTTTCCCCCGTCCCAAAGCTGCGCCGAATTGCAGATAGTAGACGCGCCAGTAGATGCTCAGCGGACGCATCGGCACTATCGTGACTGGCTGGGCGCCACGCTCGCCAGCGATGATATCCGCCTCCCATTCGTGGGAGTAGACGTTCGCTCCGGAGAGCCTCTTGAGGGTGGCGAGTCCGCCGAGATGGGAACGGTGGCCGTGCGTCAGCACGATGTGCTTGAGGTCCTGGATCGTATGTCCGATGCTCTGAATGCGTTCGAGGATTTGGCGGGCGTCGGTGTCAAAGAGGGTGTCTATAAGCGTTAGGTCCGTACCGTTATTGAGGAGGAAGGCGTGCACGTGACCACCCTTATTCTGCTTCATGCTGTAGACACCGGGGGCTATCTGCGTCATGATCCCGTCCTTTGCCACGGGGCGAAGGCGTTCTGTACGTTGCGGAGCGAGGGCAGTAGCTCAGGGAAATGTCTGAGCAAGACGGTGAACATGTCGTTGTCGTCGATCCAGTCGAGGCCGGGTTGAGTATAGACCTTGGCGTTGTAGTCCGTCGTGAAAAACCGGTCGCTATTCAGACGCCGCGACGCCATCAGAATGAAGATGCGAAAGGCGGTGTCTGAGAAGCCGAATCCTTCGGGCACCGGCTCGGCGTACAGGCCGACGGTCAGGTCCACGCGATCTACTTCATTGTCGTAGACGCGCCGCAGCTCGTCCGCCCAGGCCGGGTTGTCCGTCAGCTCATCGAAGGACTCGACGGGGGGGAGGTGCAATAACTTCCGGAACTCGTTGTATCGAGGCACGCCGAGCTCCCGGCTTCGCAGGATGTCCGTCGCCGCGAGGTCCATCAGTACGCCATCGGGGCGCTCGTACTCCTGGAGGAAACGGGGGTAGTTGTGGAGTGTGATCGCGCCGGGGTGAGCCACGCCGAACGAGTACAGTAGATCCTTCATGGGCACTTGATCTAGCACTTCTGGCACGCGCGGACCCGCGACCTCACGGAAGTTGCGCTCCTGGACCTGGCTGTTGTTGGTCGCGGAACGGAAGTCGAAGGCGTCAGGGACGAGGGGGTGCATCCTGTAGACAGCGACGAACTCTTCCGTGATAGAGTAGGGTACCTTGAAATGGTTCTGCGGGGAGCCGGGGATGCCGCTGATCATCTCGCTGGAGCTTATCCTTCCGAGGAGCTTGTGGATGCGCTCACCCGCGAGGCCCCACCAGTTGGCCCTCATGCCGATTTGCATGGTGGGATGGCCGAGGATGGCGGTAGTCCACTCCACAGTGTGAATCTTCGCCAGCAGCGCCGAGTTAATGAGCCGCGCGCGGTCGAAGAGCTCGTCGTCGGACCAGGAGAGATACTCGGCGCGGAGGCGGTCGCAGATCGCGTTGTGCTCCAGCACGAAGAGCGTCTGCAACAACGCCAGCCCTACCCAGAACCCCGGCTCCTTCGACGCCTGGGCGAGCAGCTCTCTGGGGAGCATGCCGTCCGGCTCCACAAGGAGTTTGCCGTCTTCGCCGGAACGCACCCTCTTCTGGGCATCGGCGTTGCTGCCGTAGAGCTGGGAGCCGTCCCACCAGTGGGTCTCGGTGTTCAGGTACGTGGGGGGCGAAGGGTCTTCGGGCAGGTGGGTCGGGTCTTTGCGGGTACGCATGATCTGCATCGGACGCTCCTGGGTCCAGGGATCGTCCTCGGCCAGATCCACCTTCCACGGGTTCTCCTTCTCGCTCTTTCCGTGACTGAACCAGTCACGGATCATGAACTGCAACCATGCCGCTGCCAGCACGTTGAGCGTGGTCGCGGGCAGGAACTCGTGGCGAGTCATCAACTCTCTGCTGACCTTGCGCGGGCTCGGCTTGAGCAGGGCCCAGTCGTTATCGGGGTACGTGAGCTCGACGGGCACGTTCCGTCCGAAGCGTGTCCCCGAGCTGCCCATCGCGGGGTTCTCCAGGTCGTTGAAGGCGCCATCGGCCGTGCGCGTGGTGAGGTGTCGTCCATTGCCTGGTGGAGGGACCTCTACCGGTGACGCTGAAGACGTATCGTAGAGGTTGCGCTCCCGAAGTCTCATACGCAGCCCCACGAGCGTGAGAAGTCCGAGCGGGAGCGGTAGCTTGTGCCACCGGAACGTTCGATCGAGGACTTCGGTTGCTCGGCCAAACAGCTGCGAGAATAGGGATCCAGACATCGCACGGGTCCTTTCGTTCGGGTCGTAGGTCCTTCGCCGCCATACGCTATCTATTTGAGCAGGCGGCAATGAATTTTGGGTGAATCCGATGAACCGGACAACCCTAGATTCCTTCATACTGGTCCGGTAGCTTGCTTTAGGCTCATAGCCCGAAGGTCGCGGGTTCAAATCATCACCAGTTGACGCCAGAGGCCCTATTTACATCGCTAATTCGGCCTGGATTCATTCCGGATTCATCGT
>DASQWQ010000165.1:0-8935 GCA_035640175.1 Rubrobacter sp.
TCGTGCCGTTGGCATTCACCCGGACGTGGTATCAGCCTTCGCGTACGCAAGTTTTGGCTGACAGGCTGACAAGCGAGGGTCGCAGGCCCGTAGGGCGCTGAAATGCTGACCAACGAAGCCCGGAGGGCGTAGCATGCTGGCAGGCTGACATGCTGATCGCTACCTGCTCTGAGTTCGTTGCTCTTCCATGAGCACCTCGATGACTTCGGGACGGGAGAACTCTGGGGGCGGGTACTCGCCTTTGGAGAGCATCTCTCGGACCTTCGTACCAGAGAGAAAGACGTGAGAGTCGGGGTCGTGCGGGCAGGTCTTGGAGGAGCCCATACCCCCGCACTCCGTGCAGAAGAACGCGTGTTCGAAGAAGAGCGGTGTGATCCCGAGCTCCTCGGGCTCGAACTCCTCGAAGATGTGCTGGGCGTCGTAGGTGCCGTAGTAGCTGCCGACGCCGGCGTGGTCGCGGCCCACGATGAAGTGCGAGCAGCCGTAGTTCTTGCGGCATATGGCGTGGAAGATGGCCTCCCTCGGACCGGCGTAGCGCATGGCTGCAGGGAAGACCGCGAGCATCGTCCGGTCTTCTGGATAGTACCTATCCAGGATCGTCTCGTAAGACCTCATCCTCACGTCGGCCGGTATGTCGTCCGGTTTGGTCTCCCCGACGAGCGGGTTCAGGAGGAGTCCGTCCACCGTCTCGAGGGCGCTCTTTTGGATGTACTCGTGCGCCCGATGGACAGGGTTCCTGGTCTGGAAACCGACGATCCGCTTCCAACCCTTTTCGGCGAACGAAGCCCTGAGCTGCGCCGGCGTGTGGTAGTAGCGGGGGAAGCGCCCCTCATCCGGCGGGCGCAAGAGCTCTACCTCGCCGCCGAGCAGGACGTCGCCCTGACTGTAGACCGCCGCGACGCCTGGATGATCAGTATCGGTCGTCCTGTAGACCATCCTGGCCTCGCGCTCTTTGTCGTAGCCGTAGAGCTCCCTGAGCACCATAGTGGCGACGGGCTCCCCGGTATCGTCGACCAGGGCTATCTCAGAGTTTTCCGACAGCTCTCTGGCCTTCTCCTCGTCCGTAGAAAGAGTAACGGGCAGGCTCCAGGCGAGGCCGTCTTTCAGGCGCATTTCCTCGACCACGCCATCGTACTCTTCGCGCACCATGAACCCTTCCAGGGGGCTGAAGACCCCGGTCGAGATCATCTGCAGGTCGGAGAGGGCCCGCGGGCTCAAGGGTACCTTGGGTAGCTCCGCAGCCTCCATCGACCGCTCCCTGCGCTCCTTCTCGGGGACCACGCGGTCTACGAGTTCCCCCCCATGCGGGGCTATAGCGTTCTCTGTTCTGAGCAAGATCGTTTCCTTGTCGTCTTCCGTTCTTTCCAGGCCAGACGGCCGTGCCACGGATGGGATCGCGTGCGCAGCCAGCTCGTAGTAGTAGGGCAAACAATGCTCGTAGGCGGCCTCGAGCTCCTCGGGCAACTCGGGGTCCCTGCGCTCGGCCGGCTCTATGCCGGTGCTGCTCTCGGCATCCGCGTGCCATCCCTCCCAGTTGTCCCACTCGCTGACCTCCCCCGACTCCCACGTGAGGGAGTCGGCCGTGAAAGGCACCTCGAGGTGCTCGCAGTAGGCGGCCAGCACACTAGCCGGATTCTCCGAGAAGGTCATCGCGTCGACGACGGCAACGTCCTCCCCCGCGTCCATCGCATAACGGAAGAGCCTGTACAAATCCTCGTAGCCGGTCTCCTCCAACGTAAAGTCGGGCCACATCTTGTACAGCGACACCAACACGTACTTCGGGTCCCTGACGATAAACGTGTTGACGAACCGCGAGGCGAACTCGGGGCTCAATACCTTCTTTGCGTGGTAGGCCATGTCCTTGAGGAAAACACGCTGCTCGCGTGGCCTGAAGACGCCCTCGAGCACCCGCTCGCAGCTGTACTCGGCATTCGGCTCGGCGTCCGCAAAGCGGTCGCTCAAGCGGTCCTCTCCATAGTAGTAAGAGGCCGAAAACGGCTCGTGCAGTACCTCGAAGTCGTCCCTCTCCACAAAGACTCTCTCGAACGCCGTAGATATGGAGCGGGGTACAGCCCACAACGCAACGGGTTTGCTCTGTGTCACATGCGCCTCCCTCTCGTACTCGATAGGGTAAGTGTCCTAGACTCTGCCGGTCCTGCCACGCATGATACCGGGATACGCCACAACGTCATGAGAGCATACCGTCAGGCCAATTAACCATTTTGCCTACTAGATTTATGAGCATTGGAAGACTGTAGACTAGCATCATGTCGAGGTCAAGCCACTCCGACGATTTTTCCTCTCTTGGAGGCATCTTTTGCGGACCGTTCGAACCTGGCGTCCGGGCGGGCTCATCCCCCACTGAACACCCGCTCGAAGGTGCAGGCTGGAAGGCTATATGGAAGGCAGGATCAAGCGAGACCGCGTTCCAGAGCGAAGCGGGCAGCCGCAGCCACCTACCATACCTCGCCCTTCTCCTCCAACGGGCCATCTTCGACCGTCGAATAGGAATAGCGTCTCGTCGTTTTCAACCCCCGGAACTGATCTCCTGCACCGATGTCGGGGCGGATTTCGAGCCTCTTGCCAGGTAGTACAAGCTGCCGTTCTCCCAACTCTAGGTCTACGGGCTTGACTATCCCGGTTGCGAGGCCGGGGTCCGTTTCCACGGTCAGCGTGTGCCGGCGGGGCGCTGGGCCGGTCCCGTGGGAGTCGACCCGAGGCGAGCGATGCGTCGGCGACTACCGTTGCGCCACATGAACGCGGCCATGGCGAACGCCCACACCGCTAATAGCAGCAGGCCCACCGTCTTGACGATCGATGGGACGAAGCCTTCGTAGGCCACGACTACCGCACCGTTGTACATGAACGCGGCCCCGGAAATGGCGGCCATCAAGCCCAACCATCGCGGATAGACCCTACCGAGCGCGATGGCAAGCCCGAAGAGAAAAAGGGTCAATCCAGCGAGGAAGTAAGAGAGGCTGTTCATGCCTATCTCGGTCCACCTCGCCACCTCGGCCGGAGCGAAGGCTGCTGGCTTCTGAGGGGCCGGAGCACTCGCCCAGTCATCCACCGCATACCTGAGGGTTATGCCATCGACAGCTTGAAGTACTGTGAAAGAGGCCGCCGTCACCACTGCAGCTGCGAAGCCGAAGGGCGCAAGCCCCGCACCTGCTCCCGGCCTTGCGCTGACGGAGTAGTAGAGGGCGACCAGGCCACCCAGGAGCAGGAGGAAGCCGAAGTACTCGCCTAGGTGAACAGTGGTCCAGACATTGCTGTGGGCGTACTCCTCTAAGACGGCGGGGAAGTCCATGGGGTCTTCCCTGGCAGGATGGAAGATCTCCGAGATCGCGATCAAGACGATCCCTATGGGTAGGGCCACGGCTCCCATCCTCGTGGTACTTGCAGTGTCCCCCCGATTTGCCGGGTTGTAGCTTCACGTGCATCCATCACCCGCTCCTTTCCGCGAAGACTGGGCTCAATACCCCGCCTCTGGGTCTCGCGCAGATGTAACTGGCCCACTATACGTCTCTGGAGGTGATGAGCGCATCCCCCGAATAGACTATTCGTGCAGGTGCTAGAGCGTTACTAGCGGTTGCAAGCTTCCGAGGAGTTCCTTCTCTACGTGATCAGGTGAAGCTGAAAGCGGAAGCCGAAGGCTGGAGCGTGCTGACACCTGATACCCTACTTTCAGAAATTAGGAAGACGCCCTTGGGCGTCTTTCTGGGCATACTCCTCATACATCCTCTTCACCGTCTCCGGCTCGGCTTTGGCCAGGTCTCTCCTCTGCTCCGCGTCGTTTACGGCGTCGAAGAGGTGGGCATCGGTCCCGTCGCTGCGGCAAAACATCACCCTGTGCTCGTCCCTGCAGCACACGTAGTTCTTGTAGCCCTGGGTGAAATGGTCCCTCGGTCGCTCTGGCTCCCTACCCTCCAGGATGGGCGCCAGGTCCTGCCCGTCCATGGGTTCGGCCTGCTCAACCCCGAGGAAGCTAAGGATCGTGGGCGCCACGTCGTGGGTAGAAGCGTAGAAATCGCTGCTCTTGCCAGCACCTTCGCCACGTGGGTGCCTCACCATGAGGACTATATCTGTCAGCTCGGGGTAGAGGGCGTAGGCGAGTTTCCCCGTGTAGCCGTGCTCCCCGAGGAGATGGCCGTGGTCGGAGACGACCACGAACAGGGTCCTCTCCATCACCCCGAGCTCGTACGCCCTCTCGATAAACTTTCCGAGCCAACGGTCCATCATGGTGACCTCGGCGGCGTAGAGTGCCCTCATCCTGAGAAGTTGGCGGTCGGTGAGGTAGTCGTCGCTGCCGTAGTTGTCGTCCAGGGGCTCCTTACCTCTGTAGCCCTCGTCGTAGAGGCTCACGTACTCCTCTGGCGGGTCCCAGGGCTCGTGGGGGTCGAAGCAGTCCGCCACCAGGAAGAAAGGCTGGTTCTCCGCCGCGGCCACCTCGAGCGCATCCATGGCGTCAAGGAACACCTTGGGGGCGAACCAGTCTTCCTCGCCCTTGCGGCCCTGTACGTTGGCCAGGTACTGGCGGGCTTTCTTGCCCTCCCCAAGGATGATGTAACGGTCTCGCATCTCCTCCTCGGAGATAGTGGATGCGTCCTTGTAGCGGTCCTTCTCCTGGCCCCGGATCATGTTGTAAGCCCCGAAGCCCCGGCCGAAGTTCATGGGGAACTGTACGTAGGTATCGGTCACCAGGTAGGTGCCGAAGCCCTCTTCCGCAAGCATCTCTGCCACCGTAGTGTGTCCGGAGGGGATCGGCTTCCACCCGAAGGAGGGCGGTCGGGTTGGCCAGGTCCTCATCCCTGTGTGTATTGCACGCCTCACCGGTATCGTGGGCATGGCTTCGGGGTAGGCCTGGGTGAAAAGCAGGCTCTCTTCGGCGAGGGCATCGAGGGTGGGGGTCTGTATCCAGTCGTTGCCGTAGGCGCCGACGTGATCCTTCCTCAGGGTGTCTATGATCACCAGGATGACGTTTGGCCCTGTTCCCCCGCCAGGGAGGTACTCCTCGGGTAGTCGCGGCACTCTGTCGGCGAATCCTGCGCACCCGGTCGCGCCGAGTAGGGACGCCCCGGCCGCACCTGCGCCGGCGGCCCTCAAGAAGTCCCCGCGCGTCAACGTCCTCTTCGGTTTCTTGCTCACTGCAGGCCGACTCCCGAACCGTTACCCCCAAAATCTGCACTCTAGCAGCTAACACGTCGTCCATCAGCATCGACCGGACCGACGTAGAAGGACCACGTTGGTGACTCAGGCCATGTTTGCCTTAAGGGCGTCGGCCAGATGATAGACGGGCGTGAGTTTGGCCGGGTTCTCCCTTTCCATGTACTCGACGAACTCCTCTTCCGTGTCGAAGAGCATCTTGGGGTTGCTCTCCTTCTCCTCCTTCAAAATCGAGTGCTCGCGGCCGTTGTAGTCGTGTCCTGGGAAGACGAGCAGGTCGTCGGGGAGGGCGCGGTAGGTGTAATACAGCGTGTGGTACTGGCGGACCGCGTTGCCGTTGGGGAGATCTGTACGCCCGCAGGAGCGTATGAGCAGGGCGTCGGCGGTGAGGATGCGGCCAGGCAGCATTACGGAGACCAAGTCCTTGGCGTGTCCCGGCGTGTGGATGAACTTGATCGTAAGGCTGCCGACCTGGAGGCGGTCGCCGTCCTCGACCCTCATGTCTACGCAGCTCGCAGGAGCCTTCTCGTGCATCACGATCTTCGCCGTTGTCTTGTGCTTGAGTTCCCTGGCGCCGGAGATGTGATCGGCGTGCGTGTGGGTGTCCACTATGTAGGCCGGCTTCAGGCCGTGCTCGAAGATGAAATCGAGCATAGGCTCGACCATCTCCAGCTCGGGGTCGAAGATGGCGGCCGAACGGGCGTCGGCGACTATATAGCCGAGGCATCCGCGGTCGACGCAGAACTGCTCGAAGAGGTAGTCCTGATCTCTTTCTTTCACGGCCACTCCTCCTTCCCGGCGCCACTCTATCCCCTAGAGCACCCCGACAGGATGCCCGACGCCGTGGAAGTATCCTAGATCATTCCAGCCCACCTCGTCCGGTAGAACAGTTTGCAAAGTGGTTCAGAACCTCTTTGCAAGCATTTCAACATTTCAGCATGTGAGCACGCGCCCTGTCGGGCGCTTGTCAGCACTTCAGCTTGTCAGCATTTCAGCTTTCGCGCTTGCAAGCCCTGACTGACTGGCTGAAAAGGCGGCGGAGCTGCCATGCTGAAGTGCTGACAAGCGTAGGCGAAGCCCGAGCGTGCTGACAAGCGAAGCCCGAAGGGCGTAGCGTGCTGAGTGGCCGACAAGCCGCCTGCAAGGCGGCGTGTTGACAAGCGAAGGCGTCCGCCGGAGCGTGCTGAAATGCTGACAAGCGCGGGTTGGGGAAGCCCTTCCCCAACCCGTTATCACGCGCTCTCTCTGACAACCCTCCAACGGTCGACCGCCTCGCGGCGCGGGGCGAGGTACTCTTCCGGCGTGCGGACGCCCTCGAGGAATGAGAGGGCCTCTTCGGCCAGCAGCCCGCCTTCGCCGCCTTGCGTCCTCCAGACGTTGTCCTGCTCGCCCGGGTCGCGGGTGAGGTCGTAGAGTTCGGGCTCGTCGTCTGGGCCGCCCAGGATCAGGGACCGCTCAGGCGTCGTGACTGTGACCGGCATGTAGTCGGCGATCCTGCGCGCCTTGGAGTCTATAGCGGTGACGATCTCACCCTCCGCCAGATATAGCGGCCAGGAACTCACCACGAGCGGCCTGTGCCCTTGCCTGGTTCCGTTGAGGACGCCGCCGAAGGAGTCTCCGGTCATGGTGGTCGGCACGCCCCCAAGTCCGGCGAGCTCCATGATCGTCGGCGCCAGATCAGGGGCCGTGGTCATCGCCTGGGTACGTCCCGGCTCCAAGCCAGGCCCGCGCACCATCAGGGGCACGTTCGTAAGCTCTCTGTAGAGCGGGGAACGCTCCACCGTAAGGAGCCAGGAGTCGGTGAGCCACTCGGGGACGGACGAGTCCGCCGTGATCGAAGCCTCAGGGTCGTGCACCCACTCGGCCTTGCCGAAGTAGTCGTGCTCCCCGAAGTAGAAGCCGTGGTCCGAGGTGAAAAAGACGAGCGTGTTCTCCCTGAGCCCGAGCGCGTCCAGCTTCGCGAGCAAGCGCCCGATCCAGAAGTCGACCATCGTGACCTCACCGCAGTAGGTGGCGTGGCCGAGGTCGACGTCGTCTTTTTCGAGGCCTGCCTTCTTCCAGTTGCCGTAGGCGGGGTAGATCTGCTCTCCTTCGTAACCTTCTCTGTATCTAGCGGTGTAGTACTCCGGCGCGTCCCAAGGCTCGTGTGGGTCCCAGGTGTCGACGTAGAGAAAGAACCGCTCGTCGTGGTGACGCTCGAGCCAACGCTCCGCCTGCGTCACCGTGCGGGCGACCATCCTGTCCTCCTCGGAGCGCCACGTCGACCGCGCGTCCGCCCGCTCGTGCGGCCTCGTGTCGTCGCCCTGACCCCTTACCCACATGAAGTCGTCGAAGCCGCGGTCGTATCCGAAGCCGTTGCGGATAAAGAAAGGCGTGTCGACGACGCCCATCGTATGATAACCGGCCTTGGAGAGGACCCCTGGCAAAGTCGTCAAGTGCCTCGGCATAGGCTCCCAACCCATGTGCGTGTACGAAAAGGTCCCCGTCAGGATGTCAGCCCTCGCAGGCATCGTGGGAAAAGATGAGATCACATGCCGGTCGAACACCACAGAAGAACGCGCGAACTCGTCTATGTGCGGCGTGCTGATGTACGGGTTCCCATAAGCCCCAAGGTGATCCCTGCGGAACGTGTCCGCCACTATCACCACCACGTTAGGACAATCCATCTTCTCTCCCCTCTTGCTATCTTTGTCTACTAGGTTTATTAACAATAGCGAGGGGGACTCTAGAACAGGTCGGGCGGCGCGTCAAGAGCTTTTACGTAGAAATTCTAAGAGATGCGAAGGTTTTTGAGAGTTTGGGCAACTTCGTGGTCCAGAGTCTTGACACAGCCCCTCTGGCACTCTATCGTGCGCAACGTATTTTACATCGAAATGGTAGACAAGGTAGAAATGGTAGACAAGATGAAGAGTGGAGGAATGGGATAGATGGCCAATTTCCTGTTGTTGGCGGTTGTAGGACTCATTGCGCAGTTGGTCGACGGGTCGCTTGGCATGGCTTACGGGGTGACTTCGCAGAGCCTGCTGTTGACGATTGGCATTGCGCCGGCTCTTGCGTCGGCAAGCGTGCACATCGCCGAGGTAGGCACGACGGCGGCATCCGGTGTCTCCCACTGGCGGTTCAAGAACGTGGATTGGTCGAAGGTCTGGCCGCTCGCGATACCCGGTGCGATAGGGGGTTTCTTTGGCGCTGTGGTCGTGAGTTCGTTCATCACCGCCGAAGCGGCCGAGCCGATCGTAGCCATCTTCCTGTTCGGGCTCGGCGTCTTCGTGCTCGCTCGCTTCTCCTTCAGGCGGCACGAGCGTCCCGTCCAGGTCAGGCCCGTCTCCAGGGGCTTCCTGGCTCCTCTCGGCCTGATCGCCGGGTTCCTCGATGCCGCGGGCGGCGGGGGATGGGGCCCAATCTCCACGCCGACGTTGCTCTCCTCAGGACGTATGGAGCCGCGCAAGATCATCGGCACCGTCGATACCAGCGAGTTCCTCGTTGCCCTCAGCGCCAGCATCGGCTTCCTCTTCGCCCTCAGCTTTGCCCAGATCCCGTGGACTATCGTCGGGGCGCTCCTGCTCGGCGGCGTCATAGCCGCACCAATAGCCGCGTACATCGTGCGCATCCTGCCAACCCGCATCCTCGGTACCGCTGTCGGAGGCGTCATCCTCATCACGAACATGAAGACGTTCCTCGGGGCCGTGGGCATCAGCGGCCCGCTCGCTATTCTGATCTACGTGGTGATCGTGGCCGTCTGGATCGCCGCCCTCGTATTCTCGATCCA
>DASQWQ010000166.1:0-2505 GCA_035640175.1 Rubrobacter sp.
TTAGCGGTTCTTCTCGCCGCGGTGGGTTGCGGAGCCGACCAAGAGCAGGCTCAGCAAGAGGGAGATGGCGCTGGCCCGAAGCAGACCACTACCGAAGAGAGGCAGACCGCGCCAGAGGACACGCAAGCCCTCGAGGAGACCACCGTCATGGAGGGCACCACTACCGTCATGGAGGGCACCACTACTACTTCTGAAGTGGTGAGCGTGGGCGGCTTCTCCGTCGAGCGCCCGAATGGCGGCGAGATCACCGTACCAGAGGTCACCACCGAGCGCGAAGACGTTCTGAGGTACCAGGCGCAGGTTCGGCCGATCATCGAGGACACGGTTCGCGACGTCTCGGACCTCGTGCAAGTCGATGTAAGTCTCGAGGACGGCAACCTCTCCTTCGACGTGGAGGTTGCCTCCCTGCAAGAGGCCCGCAAGAGCGCGCGCAACGGTCTCAAGCGGCTGCGAGAGATAAACCCTCCGGAGGACCTCGAGCCCATTCATCAACGCCTCATTGGGTCTTACAAGCAGGTGTTGCCAGCCTACGAGGAAATCATCGAGGCTGCGAACAGCGAGGACCTCCGGCGCATGAGCGCCGCGGCGAGGGAGAACCTACCCCGCATAGAGAGCTTCAACGAGGAGACCAGCGCCATCCTGCAGGACCTGGAGCAGGCCGCTACCTCGCGGTAACTTCCCGATCGACCCGTCGAACGCCGCAAGACCAGAGGGGTTAACTCAAAGATTGGAGGACGAACATGACCGAGCATCAGAGGCAGGCCGCCGAGCGTCCGCAGCCGAGCGCTACTACGCTCAGTACGCGGCGCTCGGCGTTGGCCCAGGGGGTTCCCCGGAGGCGGCCCTGCAAGAGGCGATCAACGAGGGAGCGCACCAGAGCTGGAAGCTGATCAGCGTGACGAAAGACTCAACTAGCCAGGGCGTCCTCCTGGTATGGGACACGTCCGGATTCTTCTCCGGGTAGCTCTTTTCCCTCCGAGCCCGACGAGAGCATCATGGGACCAGTGGCAAGGCGCTGAGAGCCAAGTCGGGCAAGCCGAGCTCCTATTCACCTGAGTGCGTGGAAGGGAAATTCTCCGAAGTTCGGCGCTCTATCTTAGCGGAAGCTTTACCAACGCTTTACGGAACGAGCATCGTTCGGGGATATGCTTTGTTTGGCACATCCGAAAGGGGGCAATGGCCTTGGAGGAAGAAGTCCTTACGGGGTTGGCTCTGTACTGGTGGGTCGTGCTGTGGGCGACGCGGCGCGAATGGAAGTGATGCCCCAGAGAGCGGTATCCGGCGAGTCCTAAGACGGCTGATGCGTAATTGCAGACTACCAGGAAGGAGCCGAGAGTTTATGCTGGCACCGAACCTTCTCCCAAAGGCGGTGCCCCATGATGGATCTCGACTCCTTCCTGGTTTCATTGTACGTCCAGATAGACGACCGGTGGAAGGTCAACCACCCCTCGGCAACACCTCCCCCTGGCCGTCCCGCCCTCCTGAGCGACTCGGAGGTCCTGACGCTGGCGATCCTCGCCCAGTGGCCTCGCTTTCGCAGCGAGAGGGACTTCTGGCGCTTCGCATGGGCGCACCTTCGCCCCTACTTCCCTATGTTGTGCTCCCAAGGCCAGCTCAACCGGCGCGTCCGAGCCCTGGAGCCCGAGTTGCGCCTCTTGCAGCGGGCCTTCGCCGAGGAGCTTTCGGAGCCATCGGCCGTCTACCGCGTGATGGACACGACCCTCATCCCGGCCCTCGTGAGGGTGAGGGCTTCTGGCAAGGGGCTGTTTGCCGGCCAAGCGAGCTTCGGACGCAGCGCCTCCAAGACCGAGTGGGTCTACGGCTTTAAGGTGGCTTTGGTGGTGGACCCCGAGGGCGTAATCACCGCTTTCGGGCTGGCCGCTGCGGCCTCGGACGAGAGGCCCATAAGGGACGCCCTCGTGGCTTCCGACCGCCACGGAGCCTACCTGGCCGACAAGGGCTTCACAGGGGTCGAGTGCGAGCGGCTGTGGATGGAGGTTTACGGCGCGCTCGTTGCGGCCGCCCCAAAAAACAACTCCCGGCGGGCGCGGTCGAAGGCCGATCGGCGCTCGGCCTCCGGCAAACGCCAGATCATAGAAGGGGTGATCGACCAACTCAAGGACTTCTTCTCTCTGGAGCGCCACCGTGCCAAGACGTTGGGTGGGCTGCTGAGGCGTCTGGCCGCCAAGGTCGTGGCGTACACCTGCGCACAACGGATCAACGACTCCCTCGGCTGACCGCTGCGTCATCTGGCGGCCCTGTTGATCTAGCTCTTTACACATCAGCCGTCTAAGCATCTCCGGAAAAGACTATTCACCGGAGTGCGTGGAAGGTAGGAGTTCTCGGAAGTTCGCATATGCGCCACGCGATCTTTATCGTTCCTTAACCGCATAGCTGGTGTGACATTAACGAAGGCGCGCTAGGCTACTCTGCACAAGGCGGTATGTGTCTAGGAGAAAGAGTAGTGTGAGCGAACAAAGTACTCGCGACGAGCGAGAGCACCAA
>DASQWQ010000167.1:0-9725 GCA_035640175.1 Rubrobacter sp.
CGGGAACACCGACGAAGAAAGCTGTAGAGTACGTCGAGCAGGCAGTGCCTGCCAGCTAGTCAGTACGCCGCCTTGCAGGCGGCTACTCAGCATTTCAGCCGGTCAGCTACGTGTAGTATGGTGAGACCTTGTGCGCTTGAGTGAATGCTAGAGGAGCACCTACTAATTGAGAATCGTCTGCGACCGAAAAACCTGACAAGCTGAAATGCTGACAAGCGGAGGCGTCAATCGGAGCGGCTGACATGCTGGACCGAAGGGAGGCTAGTGGATTACGTTAAAGTAGAACGTGAGAACGGCACCGCAGTTCTTACCGTCGACCGCCAGGAGAAATTGAACGCCCTCGACAGGCAGGTAGTCGAGGAGATCGGGCAGGCGTTGCTCGATCTGGAGGCAGAAGGGCCGCGCGCGATCGTCGTTACAGGAGCGGGCGAGCGGGCTTTTATCGCGGGTGCCGACATAAGGGCTATGAGCGTCATGGACCCTCTAGAGGCCAAGCGCTTCTCCGAGATCGGGCACGCTGCGATGGCCCTCCTCGACAGGAGTCCCGTCCCGACCATAGCCGCCGTGAACGGCTATGCCCTCGGCGGAGGCTGCGAGGTCGCGCTCGCGTGCGATATCAGGATCGCTGCCGAGAACGCTACCTTCGGCTTCCCCGAGGTCAGCCTCGGGATACTCCCTGGCATGGGCGGCACCCAACGCCTGCCGCGCCTGATCGGGCCCGCCCTGGCCAAAGAGTTGATCTTCACCGGCCGCCGTATAGGGGCCGGGGAGGCCAGGGAGATAGGCCTCGTCAATCGCGTCGTCGGCCACGGCGAAGCGTTGAACGCGGCCAGGGAACTGGCGGCCGAGATCTCCGCCAACGGACCCCTCGCCGTAAGGCACGCGAAGGCGGCCGCGAACCGGACGCTCGACGTCGATCTCGTAAGCGGCCTCGAGTTCGAGGCTGACCAGTTCGCCCTGCTCTTCGCCACCGAGGACGCCCGCGAAGGCATGAACGCCTTCGGCGAGAAGCGCAAACCAGAGTTCGAGGGAAGATAGTCCACGAGACCAAAATCCGGGTCCGCTACGCCGAGATCGACGCCCAAGGACACGTCAACAACGCCACCTACCTCTCCTACTTCGAGGTCGGACGCGTGGAGTGGCTGCGTGCCACAGGCCACTCCTACAGGGAGATGGAGCGTCAGGGTCGCGGCCTCGTCGTCGTTGAGGCGCTCCTCCACTACCGCAGGCCAGCCTTCTTCGACGAGGAGCTGACCCTGAGCACCAACCTCGCCGAATTGGGCAAGATCTCCCTCCGCTTCGATTATGAGGTACTTCGCGATGGAGAAGTCCTCGTCTCAGGACACACGCGCCACGCCTGCGTCGATCTGGCCAGCGGCAAACCCGTAAGGATGCCGGAGGAACTGATCCGACTCGCAAAGGGCAAGCCGTAAGACGTAATCCGCAGGATCACTACCGCGGTGTCCAAACTGGTTGGTCGCAACCTCTACCCCATTGCTCCCAGCATTATCATTATTGCCGCCACCTCTCCCGTCATTCCCGCGCAAGCAGGAATCTACTAGACCCTTTTGCTAAGCACTCGGGCGCATAAAGCTCGTCTCTAGGCGCCGATGTCCTCCCCAGGGGGGATCGTGAAGTATTGGTAGGCCCCCCGAGGGTGGACCTCGTTGGCGCAACACAGGTAGACCATCAAACCATGATCGTGGGTGCGGCGCGCCTCCTCTCCGCAGCGCAACCGCGCGCAGCCGCAGCCTTCGCAGGTCGTCCCCTCGTCTCTGGCCAGTTTCTCGACGCGGGCGCGCTGATCTTCCGTAAGGCGTTGCACGGCCAAGCCTCCTCGCTTAGATGCGCCCCGCAAGATGCCCGAGCAGATCAGCGGTCACGTTTGATCCTCCCGGCCGCGCTCATCCTCCTCGGCAAGTCGTATCCAGCCCACCACACTCCAGGGGTAGAAGTATCGGGAGACCTGGCTTTGGTCTTTGTGGCGCGTCACCAACATGACAATGCCCCGCTCGTTGACGTCCTCGAGGTAGACGGGGGCTGCGGCCCGCAGATCGCTCGAGAGGGCTTCTGTGGTCTCGAGCATCACCTCTTGCCCGATCCATGCCTCGGGGATCTTCCCTTCGTAGCCAGAGGCTCCGGGCCTCTCCCTGTCCATCACTACGCCCTACCGTCCTTCCACGTCGCCCTTACTTTGTAGTCCTATGACCTACGATCCACTGCTCGACGAGCGCCGTCCTCAGCGCCTAGCTCTTGGAGGGCTCTCCAACGAGCCCCTATCTCCTCGTTGACGTTGGCGAGGTGACACTTAACCACGGCCTCCGAGAGGTACAGCTCCGCGGCTATCCGCCGGTCGGAGAGGCCGCGGACTGCCAACAATAATGCCGATAGGATGGCTAGACCGGCGCTAGCCAGTCCTCAGCGGGTCATCCCAGGCCGTGTGCCACCTCTTGGTGCCACCTCTTGCTTTCCTCCGCGAGGCCATGTAGCCGCTTGTCCAGGGTGCTCCCCTGATCTCTCATCTTGCGCAGGCGTTCGTCTATGCTCCGCGAGGCCTGGCTCATGCTGCGAGAGCGTCCCCTCCACTGGATCCGCTCGGCACGTAGCTATGCACCTCTACTACGATCTCGCTCCGACACGCATCCTCTTCTGTATCTCTTCTGAGTTCTTTAGTGGGAAGTGCTTGGAGTGTTCTACTCCAGCCCTACCCAGCAACTCATCCAGGCCGCGCTGGGTGATGACGTAGTGCTTGTCCCCGCTAGCGTATCGCGCACTAGGGTCCCATTCGATGGCCCCCTCGTACTCCAGCTCCTCTAGGGCATCGTAGTAGCGCTGGCGGTCCGAGCGGATGCCGGTGCGTTTCGCCGCTTCCAGAAAGGATAGATGGCTTCCGGGTAGGAAAGTCTCTGCCCCGTGGCGTTCGGCGTGTACCTCTTTGGCGGCACGGATCAGTGCCCGCGCGCCTTCGCTCATGTGCTCCATCCTATTCGGCCTCCTATCGCGGTGTCGGCAACTCCTTGGTTAGCTGTGCTTAGCTTTCCGTGAGCGCGAGTCGCTCGGTTTGGTCTACGCTCGGAAAATCGAGACGCCTGGCCGCAGCAAGGCCATCCGCGCGCTGTCGCCGTATCCCGTCCAGTGTCTCGCCAAGCGTTTTGCCGAGCGGCTCGCTGCGGAGGTCCTGCGTCTCCCGCGTAAGCTCGCCGATCGCGAAGTACGCCTCCTGCTCGCGGGCGCAAGCTTCACAGAAGGGTATACCCCGTATCTCCACCATCGCCTGATGGAGACATGGGCTCTCCGTCTTGCTTCGCACCTGGCAAGGTACCGGCATCGTCGTCGCCCGGGTCAAGAGAACCTTCCTCCTAAGCTCCTACGAACATGGGATCTACTGCTAGTTATACGCACGCCACTGGTTAGTACCCCAGCGACTAACTGCGCGCGCACCCTGCGGAAGCGGATGCCCAGCCTGGAAACAGGCATAGCGCCCGTTCGGCAAGCGTACGATGGCAGGCCTGTATGCCCTTGCTGCCGCCTTCTTGGCTGCTTCCTCGGTCGTGTAGGTCTGAGTTTTCATCTTCGTTCCTTTCTTCGGCCCTGGCTGCTTCACCAATACCAGACCAAATTTCTGTTTCTAGCATTTTGTAGATGATGTTACAATTATATACTACGAAGGTCGAAAAAGCAAGTACACGCCCGACTGCCTAGTGGATCTCCCGACCTATTCCTGAACGGCGGCTCTACTGGACTGGCTCAAGGAGCGTGTCGCACGCAGAAAGAAGGGCACGGACTCCCCTACCACGAAGGCCGAACTTCTCAGAACCCATAACCCGCGAAGCTCAGAGAAAAGTGGGATTCTCCGAATTTCGGGCGTTGCCTTTTCTGCCAAGTTCGCGGCAGCAATCTCAGGGTCCCGCCTCGCATAGACGCGGTTGCGCGGGTCTGCGAGACTGACGGGGTGTCGTTTTTCCTGTGGGAGGTGCCCTACGCCCGAATCCATCTACAGGACGCCACAGGGGGAGGCCGAAATACGGGTGCTCTACGACGAGGCGCTCGCCGGGTTGGGCCCGGGCTACGAGAGCCTAAGCGTCCGCACGCGCCTGGGCGACACCCACGTCCTGGCGATAGGGCCCGAGGACGCCTCGCCCCTCCTCTTCCTCCCGGGCGGCAACTTCCTGAACCCCACATGCCTGGGCTGGTTCTTGCCCCTGGCGAACACTCACCGTCTCTACGCGCCGGACATCGTCGGCCAGCCGGGCAGGAGCGCGCAGGAGAGGCCCTCGCCGAAGGGGGACGGCCACGCCTTCTGGGTGGAGGACGTCCTCGACGGAGTCGGCCTACGCGAGAGGGTCCCACTCGTCGGCCTCTCCTACGGCGCTGGTCTCGCCATCAGGACCATGCGCCTGGCCCCCGAGCGCATCTCTAGGGCGGTGCTCGTCTCCCCCGCCGGTATAGCTGCGGGCCCTCTTTGGCGGACGCTCGTAGGGGTCGGCGCCCCCATGCTCCTCTACCGCCTCCGGCCCACGGAGGACTACCTTCTGCGTGCGGCGAGGGCCCTGCTCACCGAGCCCGAGGATCCCGCCTTCGGCCCCGCCGTCCGGCAGCTCGGGGCCATCTACCGGCACCTCCGGCTGGATGCCGACCTGCCCCGGATGGCCACCGAGGATGAGCTCGGAGGATTCGGGGGTCCGGTGGCGGTGTTCGCCTCTGAGGAGGATGCGTTTTTCCCCGCTCGGGCGGTCCTTCCGAGGGCCAGGGAGATCTTCCCCAACCTCGCCCCGGCCGAGTCCCTCAGAGGCTGCCGCCACATCCCCTCGAAGGCGGGACTCGAGCGCGTGAACGAGCGCATCCTCGCATTCCTAGCGGGTCCCGAGGAGAGCTAGCGGCGCACGGGGTCGCCCTCACGACTACTCGACAGAGAATCGCCCGAATGAGTGCTCTTTTTCTCACCCGAATGTACTAAGTATGGGGACTACCTGGCCAGTGGGACCGGCGAAATCCAGAGAACACCCTAAGGGCGAAGTTCGGCGCGAGGATTCTCTTCGAATGACATCTCGAAGGTGACGATTGTTAAGCCGAGCCCATCAATGGCACGTAAATGGGGCATATCCGGCGGCCTGCGGAGGTTGCTAATCTTCCGTAGAACTCCTCTCCACAAGTCGGCACGATCACCATTGTTGGGCCGGAGTTCATCCACCGTCTGGCCCTGCCTGGTACGTATTGACCAATGCGCGCAGAAGTCCACCACGAGCGGTTGCTGAGGCGTGGCTCTTTTAGCGCCGGTCGGAGCGCAACTCTGCTATCTGATGATCCACCTCATCGAGGGCATCGCCGAGCTTATCCTCCAGCCGCGCCCTCCGGTGGTAGGCGAGGTTTCGGGACAGTCCCCTCGCTTCTTCTAGTAGCACGCGCACGTTCTGCAGCTCCGATAGCTGGGACTCCGCCATCTGCCTACCTGAGGCTCGTTCTCGTCCGTCGGTCATAGCAGTATTCTACTTCTTGTGCAGCCCATTTCCCCCTATTCGCTCGAGTGCGTAGAAGGCACCCTACAACATCACTTAGCCTTGATATGCTCGGTGGCCTCGATTTAGGGTGCCTTTCGCCCTGCTCCTTGAGCATCTTTATTATCCTTTCACTCCTCAATCATACGGAACGACCTGCTAAACACTGCTCGGCGCGCCACGTGATGCTGTGGGTAGCCCCGCTTGTTGGAAGAGCCAGCAACGCATTGTTTGCGACTAGAAATCGGACTCGAAATGCGCCAAAACCAGCGTATTTGGTATTCAATCAGGGGTGAAAGCGGGCACTAAGGGTGCTTTTCAACACACTGATGTCTTCCGGGCACTCGGGTGAATGGTCAAATAGCAGCCGACACTAGGATCCCACGCGCTTCCACACGAACTTGGTGTGGCCCTCGTACCCACCGATCTGCATGCGTTTCGAGGTCAACCGGAGCTCGTCGCCCTCTAGGTCCGCGTGGCTGTGGCCTGGGCCCGCCATGTTGGGCACCTGCGCTACCTCGATGTCGTATCGTATTACCTCCCCGTCGATGGTGTACTTGCCGAAGTAGCCGTTGGAGGTCCTGAAAGCCCTGTCGTTCTCTTCGGGGCGCCCTCCCAGCAGGTCCGGGTTAGAAAACGGTGGGTGATCGGCGGCCATGATATGCCACGAGACACGATCGTTATCGAGGTAGACGGGGTAGCCTATGGCGCCCTCGCCGTAGGGATACTCAACCATCCCGTTGGCCCTCTCTATCCTGCCGTAGAGTAGGTGGTAGGCGCCCACTAGCTCCGACTTGGTCAAACCCATTACGTACTCCTCCTCCCTCCTCGTGAATGCCCTTGGCCCTATCTTGGTGGGAAGCATAATGACTAGCTATCAAAGAGCTGTTAGTGAACCTCCATGAGAAGATACATTGTGTCAAGGCTGCCGCGGCTCCTCACCGTCCTTCGCGGCACCCGTGCGTGACAAGATTTGCCTCCTGGTTCGTAGTAAACACGAGATACCCGGCGAGAGCAGGCTTTCAACTGTTAGGATCCTGTAGAAGGTCGATGTGTCGAGTGTCAAGGAGACCTCCGTGGATGGCCAGCTCCTTGCAACCAAGCTCTGTGCCCCACGGAGGCGTTACGTGTCCGTCCCCCATCTCCGTCTTTGCGAACGACTAAGAGAAGGGATAGGACGCCGGCTGACCCTCATCTCTGCCACGGCGACTTCGGCAAGACCACTCTTCTGAGCCAGTGGCTCACTGCGCTCTCTAGCGACCGATGGCCTGTTGGGTGGCTCTCCCTCGACGAAGTCGACAATGATCCACCGCGCGTTTGGACTTACTTTGTAGCTGCGCTCCGGAAGCTGCACCCAGATGTCGGTGAGGGCGCCATGACCGTGCTCAGGTCGCCGCGGTCACCGCCGGTCGAGCAGCTCTCCTCACGCCCTTTGCTGGAGGCGTTGGAGAGGGCCCATGCGTAGTGAGGGAGCCACGCTGCTCAGGTGGTTGGAAGCGCTGCCCGAAGAGTTGGTGCGCTCCCGTCCGCGGCTTTCGGTCGCCTACGCTATCGCCGCGCTGTTCAAAGGACGCTTGGACTATGTCGAGCCGCTCCTGCGCGGCGCGGAGCGTGCTCTCGGCTCGACGCTTCCAGCGTCGAGCCTGTAGCCGGAAGAAAGAGATGCTATGGGATGGCTTGCGGACATCCCCAGCTGCGTGGCCATCCTCCACGGTGACCTCGCCCGGATGCGGGGCGAGGCACCCCACGCCATTGCGCTCTCGCGCCAGGCACTCGATCACCTGTCGGAGGACAGCCCGTATTTGCGCTTCAAGGCGATGTAGAACCTCGTATCTCATCTTGGATGAGTGGTGATCTGACGGCGGTCGAGGAGGCTTTTGTCGAACTTACTACCAGGGCTCGAACGACCGGCTGCGACGCATATTTGCCCCTGCTCGCCACCTAAAGCTTGGGCTGGATACAGGTTGATTCGAGGCAGGCTTCTGGAGGCCGAGGAGGCTTACCGGTGGGCGCTGCGGTCAGGAATAAGTAAGGGTGAGCCTCAGTTGCCGGTAGCCGGATGGACTTACCTTGGGCTGGGAGAACTCTCCCACCAGTGGAATGACCTGGACGCCGCCACGACCTACCTCGAGGAGGCTCTCAAGCTAGGAAAATGCGTAGGAGCGGCTGGTCCTCTGGCTATCACCTACACCGCCCTGGCGCGGGTGAAGCAGGCATAAGGAGATGCAAGTGGCGCCCTCGAGGCGATCGACGGGACGAAACAAAGCGCCGGCTTCTTCGCGCACTCCGGCTACCGCGTAGCGGTTCAATCGTTTTGATCATCGCTGTATGATCTGCGGGCGGTCCTCGGCGTTGCGGGCCTTGCGCGCCTCCCTACCCTGATACAGAATCCCCGCAGCCACGACGAAGGTGGCGAGAGAAGACAACACCTGTGCCAGCACCGCGATATCCATGGATGTTACAAACCCTTTCTAATGACCTTACCGAGATTCTCCCTCGAACTGTAGCAGTGGAACTGGAGTAGTGGAGCACAGGTCTCCAAACCAGCCTCTCCCCTTGGGGGATCCGACTCGTCGAGCGCTGTTTAGGAGGGAGTCGACGGCCGAGATAGCAAGAGCGCTCAACCGACGCGGCGTCCCCTGCTCAGTTTCGCGCCGTGACTCTACTCGGCCTTTGCCGGCCGCAACCCCTCCCCGAGTCTCCTCTACGCTTCGTCCCCTTTGCGGAGGGGGGCGCCGACCTTGTGCAGGTGCTGCAGGATCTCGCGGTAGGACTGAAGAACGCTCGTCTCGTGGTAGGAGATATCGAGCTGCCGGCAGAAGGCTTTGATGATCGGCTGCGCCTCTTTGAGTTTGTTGCGGGGCAGCCTCGGAAAGAGGTGGTGCTCGATCTGGTAGTTGAGGCCCCCGTACCAGAAGTCGGTGATCGGGTGGGCTACGACGTTGCGGCTGGTCAGTACCTGGCGGCGAAGGAAGTCCGTCTCGCTGTCCTGCTCCAGAAGGGGCATGGCCTTGTGGTTCGGCGCGAAGACCGAGACCATGAACAGACCGAACAACCCGCGATGGATGGCGACGAACAGCATAGCTTGCAGCGGTTCCAGAAAGAAGAACAGCAGGCCGAAGTACAGTGCGAAGTGGACCACGATGAGGAAGCTTTCCGTCAGCGGGCGCCGCGCTTTCTTGCTCGCCAGGAACTTGACGCTGCTGCGCAGCATGCTGAGAGACTGCAGCAGCGAAAGCGGGAAGATCAGTACAGCCTGGTACTTGACGACGAACCGGGCGAGCCCTCGCTTCTCGAAGGCCTGTTCCTCCTCGAAGGCAAGCAGCGGGATGTCCACGTCGGGGTCAACGTCCATCTGGTTCGGGTGGGCGTGGTGCTCGTTGTGCTTGTCGATCCACCACTGGCGGCTAATGCCGAGCAGCAGGTTGCCGAGGATGAGGGTGGCCCAGGTGTTCTTCCAAGAGGAGCGGAAAGAGAACTGCCGGTGCCCGAAGTCGTGGGCAAGAAAGCTGATTTGGACGAACACGACGGCCAGGTAAACGGCGTTCGCGAGCTGGAGCCAGGTGCTACCGAGGATCGGCAGCAGGGCGAGGCTCACCGCGAGCAGGCAGAGGCTCAAGGCGATCTTGCCGCCAAAGTAGGCGGGTTGGCGATCCAGCAGCCCGTTCTTCTTGACGATCCGCTTCAGGTCGGCGTAGGGGTTGGTGCCAGACCGGGACGAGGTCCTCTCGTCCGGGGGTCGCGATGACCCATCGTTCGCCGCACCGGTCGTAAACAACTCGTTGTGGTTCAAATAATTTGGTCCTTTCCGACCGGTTTGCCTTTTCTCTCGCGCCGCTCCGCCGGGCGCATGTGGGGCTCTCTTCGGGAAGACTGGGCCGTTCCTGTCTCCCGTTCGGCTTCGGTTCCGTCCGGCCCACGGGCGTCGGGGTGACCCGGCGCAGGTGGCGGCGCGGGGGGCGTGCGAAGCATCATCGTCCGGTAGCAAGCAACCTGACGAACTCCTCCCGCGACAGGCTGACGAGGTCGTGCGGCCCATGGGGGCCGATCTCGGGGATCGGGTCGAGGGCGACGCGCCGGACGTCCGAACAGACGTCAGAGAGGACCGACGCGAGGTCCGCAATCCCGCTCTTGCTGGCGTGCCACCCGCCCCCGAACCCGCACAGGCGCAAGAAGAGCAGTGCCTCCTCCTCGAAACTGAAGACGGGCAGGATCGTCCCGTCGCCCTCG
>DASQWQ010000168.1:0-4445 GCA_035640175.1 Rubrobacter sp.
CGCGTTCGCAGCGTCGGTCACCGCGCACGGCTATGCAGGCTCTTGCACCACCTCGGCTTGGCGCGGGTCCTTCACGTCGCGGGTGCCCAGCATGAGAACCCCGGAGAGGATCGTCGCGATCCCACCGCTGAGGAACGCCGCAAGAACCATGTTCTCCCCGGTCGCGGTAAGGAACGCGGTCAGCAACGCTCCCCCGACAATCGCCCCGATCGGACCCATGGCGTTGACGAAGGACGCCCCCGTGCCGCGTACCCGGGTCGGGAACGACTCGCCCATGAAGAACAGCAGGGCCGCGTAGGGCCCGATTATGAAGAAGAGCCCGATCGTGTACATGGTCAGCACGAAGCCGTCCGCATCCGGCCCAAACAGCATCAGCGTGTAGGCGAGGCCTGATATCACCCAGCCGCCAGCGATGGTCAGGCGCCGGCCGATGCGGTCACCTACGAAGCCGTGGCAGAGGTAGCCGATGTAAGCCGCCGCGTTGGAGACTATGAGAACGGTCAGCGCGCTCCCGAACGAAACCCCCTTGCCCTCGGTAAGCACGGTGGTTCCGAGGACGGCGAAGACCTGGATGCCGATCCAGTTCGTCAGGAAGGCCAGGGCGAGAAAGATCGTGTGCCGCCTGATGTCGGGCTCGAAGATCTGCTGCAGGGTGGTCTCTTCCACGTGATGCACATCTATGTCGAAATGCCGACCGAACTCGACGGCCTCTTCGTGCTGGTTCTCCTTTTCGAGCTGTCTGACCCGCTGCATGGCCAGGAACCTCGGCGACTCCCTGAGCCTGAAGCCGAGAGCGGCGACTATGAGCGCCGGTATAGTGGCGAGCATGAATACGCCGCGCCATCCGACAGTCCCCAGCAACAGCGCCGTAAAGGCCGAGGCGAGCAGCACGCCTATCGGCCACCCACCCTGCACGAAGGCATACACGAACCCCCGGCTTTTCCGGTTACCGTAGAGCTCGTTGAGGTAGGTGGTATTCACCGCCTGCTCGGAGTAGCCGAGACCGGACATGGATCGGACGATCGTCAGGTAAGGCGCCGAAAACACCCCAGGGGTCAATCCCGTCAGGAGGGAGCTAAGACCTGTGCCGGCCGTGGTAATGATCAGCGATCTCTTTCGACCGACGTAGTCGATCATCGGCCCCACGAGAATGGCTACGAAGAAGGTCCCGATCGACACAAGGGTCGCGATCAAGGTGCTCGTCGCGGTCGCCCAGCCGAAGTCATCCGCCATCTTCGGCAGAAGCGTCCCGAACATTATGTAGTCGTAGACGCAGACAACCCAGGCGAGGAAAGCTATGATCGAGGGGTAGACCAGTTCACGCGTAGTGAAGGAAGTCTGTATCCCCTCTACCGTCCCTCCGACAGAGCCCTCACCCGGCTGACTTGGTCGTTCACTCATCTCAACCGTCCTCCTTGATCCAACAGCCCATGGTCCAGTGGCCTAGCGCCGAACGCCGCCCTACGTCGCTAAACCCCAAACACCCAAGAGGCACGATAGCCAAACGCCGATAATTTGTCAAACAAATACTCCTGCAAACTGCTCGTCCCGTGCCCCGAAGTGGCCAGGTGCTTCATCGCCGCAGGAAAGGCCGGGTGGAAGCCGAGAATCTCGCTGCACCTGGTGTAGAGCGCGCCGCCGTGCTGGAGATCCATCGCCCATTCATTCGTGCTTCATCGGCGTCTGGTCTCATGGAGCGGCTCGTGGGACGGTGGGAGAAGAGGCAAAGACAATAAATGCGGTGGGCTTGTACAGTAACGATGCACTTACCTTACAATTAGTGTTGCACCACTGCGAAGGGATCTGTGGCATGACGAGAGAAGAGAGCCTGAACGGAACGCGGAAGGCACGCAAGTCCTATGAGCAAATAATCGCCCATGTACGCGGCGAGATCTCTTCCGGGGAGCTGCGTCCGGGCGACAGGCTGCCTCCGGAGACGGATCTGGCGCGCTCCCTCGGGGTCAGCCGGCCGACGGTGCGGGAGGCTCTCAAGGTCCTTGAGGCGCTCAACGTGCTGGAGAGCTCGACGGGACCCACAGGGGGAACATTCGTCAAGTCGCTCGACGACGTCGGGGTAGCGGAGTACCTGACGGACTCTATAACCTTGCTGCTGGACACGGACGAGTTGACGCTGGAGGAGCTGTGGTCGGCCAGGGAGGCCATAGAGATCCTGTCGGTGGACATGGCCGCCGCCCGGCGAACGGAGCAGGATCTCGCGATGATGCGGAGGATCATCGAGAGCGACGAGGACAAGGACTTTGAAGCTTACTTCCCGGACATAACGTTCCACAGGGCTATCGCGAGCGCTTCCAAGAACAGGCTGCTGAGTTTGTTCATGCTATCTATTTGTATGACGATCAGTACGCTGGCCGAGCGATACGTCTTGCCTGAGGAGAAGCAGGTCGCTCAAGATCAACATCGCTTGATCTACGAGGCCATCCTCGACCAGGACGAGGCGCTGGCCCGGATGCGGATGAAGGAACACCTACAGATGGCTTACGAGGTCTACCGTCAGGCCGTCCCCAGAATAATGGGGGACCGGATCACCTCGCAAACGAGGACCTGATGTAGCATGGATGCTCCGGCGACTTCTGTTCTCGAGTATGCCTTGTGGCCTTTGTTGACCTTCACGATAGTAGCCCTCTGGCTTGCAGCAGTGGTGGATATCTCACGCCACAGGCGTAGAGGAACGTTCACGGGCGCAGGGTTGCTGGGCATGGCTATGCTCGTCTCGATCGTCGCGGTTATCGCGTGCGCTGGTACCAGCGCGGTTCTTGCTACCCGGTGGGTCGAAGCTGTGTCAAGAGCAGGTTTCGCTGGGATCGAAGCCGGCAAGCTGGAGGATGACGGTTCGGCACGTGCCTACATTTTCAGCTTCGGTCTGGAGAATACTTCTTATGGATCATCGGTCAATTCGACAGGCACGAAAAAGAGCCAGAACCACGCACCCCGTTAAATTCTTGCAGTTCTGGAGCGAGTTGGACAATGTTGTGCTTGCCTCATCTGAGTTCTCTCTGCTGAGCTCTCTGCTGAGAACGGCCGCGCTCGGTACCGATCTTTCGCGGCACTTGGATCCGTGAACGTCCCCCACCCATCACTGGCGCCGGGCCAGGTATATACCCACGAGTATGACCGCCCCGCCTACGAGCTTCTCGATCCCGAGCACCTCGCTAAAGAAGACGATGCCTGAGGCAACCCCCGTGATGGTGATCAAATATTGGTAGACCAGAACTCTGTTAGCCCCGATGCGGGATACGCCCGTTTGCCAGGCCGAGAAGGAGAAAGCGGTGGCGAAGACCGCCGAGAAGCCCACAGCCGCCCATGCTCCGATGCCGACGCTCCCCCACTCCAAACCGGTAAGGTACGGTGAAGAGAGCAGCAAGACGACCAGCCCTCCGAAGAGCAAGGAGTAGGTCGCCACCGCCAGCGGCGAGTGACGCTCCAGCACCGGCATCGAGAGTACGGTGTAGCTCCCGAACGCCATCGCCGCCACGAGCACGAAGAGATCTCCGGCCAGGCTCGTACCCTCGGTCCCGAGGCCCTCGTAGAAGACGATGCCGACACCCAGGATCGAAAGCCCCACGCCCACCATGCCCCTCCGCGTGGGCCTCTCCAACCCGAGCATCAGGCTCAGGAACAGTCCCCAGATGGGGGCAGTGGCGAAGATGAGACCGGTGTTGGCAGCACTGGTCATGCTCACGCCGAAGGTGAAAGCTGTCTGGCCGATCGCCACCCCGAGGCACCCCAGGCCCGCCACGGAGAGAAGGTCTTTCGGTTTGAGCCTGTCCGCTGGCTCCAGGATGCGGAGGAGGCAGAACATCAAGATACCGCCTGCTGTGAAGCGTAAGGCGACGATGAGCAGTGGAGGCATGAACTCGGCCGCGTACTTCGTCGCCGCGTAGTTGGCGCCCCAGAAGACGGCGGCTAGCATCAAAGAGACCTCCGTAAAGATGGCCGCCTTCTTTAGGTCTGTCACGAGACGAGATTATAAGCCCGGACCGCATCGAGCGCGCCGAGGCCGGAAGTGCGCGAGTGATAGGAACTAGGATAATTATTCGACTACCGCTGGTCGAGGAGAAGCTATTCCTCGCATGGGTTGAGGACGCTACAGAGCCTCGGCGTCTAGCGTAGAGAGAAGCCCAGGGCCGGGGTATCCTTCGTTCTATGTCCCGGCCCACAATTAGAACGGAGCAGTAGGTGGACAAGCGCAGCGTTAGGAAAGAGTTGTTCGACAAGGCGATGGAGGTGGGTGAGCTCGAAGTCTTCCCCACGCCGCACGAGGAGGATCTGGACGATGCCTTCCTGATATCCACCGGGATGCTCCTCGGGGTTCCTAAAGAGTTTATCGTCCGGGTTGAGGAGTTTCACTACAGCGAAGGGGAGGGCGACATAGAGACGCAGAAGATACTCCAAGAAGAGGAGCGGCACATCAAAAGGGTGCTATC
>DASQWQ010000169.1:0-2277 GCA_035640175.1 Rubrobacter sp.
CGGTCCCCGCGTCGGCGCCGGCCACGAAGAAGATCCAGAGCACGGCGAGCGTCAAGATCGACATGGGTAGCGCGAGGGGGAACTGGTTGAGGAATACGAACATCCCCGAGGCCGGATCGGCCGTGACCCTCTCGGCTATCCCCCACCTTGCGTCTGGGCCAGGTGGAGAGCCGACCCACCGAAGAAAGCTATCCAGATAAAGGTGACCATGCTCGGGCCGATTACGGTCCCCATTACGAACTGACGGATGGTGCGCCCACGGGAGATGCAGGCGATAAACAAGCCGACGTATGGACACCAGGCGATCCACCACGACCAGTAGAACACGGTCCAGCTGCCGAGCCAGGCGTTGTCCTGGTCAAAGGACTCTATCCTCATGCTCATCGGGACGAGACCTCCGAAGTAGTCGCCGACTCCCTGCGTCAGGGCGCCGAGCTGCACGGCCGTGGGACCCATGACGAGGAAGAAGACTAGCAGGACGGCAGCCACGTACATGCTGATCTGGCCGAGGTAGTTGATCCCCTTCTCGACCGCTGTCGAGGCCGAGATCATGAACGCGACCGTGGTGACGCCGATAACGAGCAGCTGCACCGCGGTCCCGGTCGGGGTCCCGAAGGTCTCGCCGAGCCCCGCGGTGAGCTGAAGACCGGCCGAACCCAAAGAGACGGCGACGCCGAACAGGACCGCGAGGACCGACATCACGTCTATGGTCTTGCCCAGAGGGCCGTCCACCCGGTTGCCTAGCAGGGGCCTGAAGACCGGGCTGATGAGGCCAGGTTCGTCCCTGCGGAAGCTGAAGTACCCAACCGCGAGCCCGACGACAGCGTACATGGCCCACGGGTGCAGCGTCCAGTGGAAGTAGGAGTATTGCATACCCACCTGGGCCGCTTCCGTCGTGCCCGGGCTGGCCATGCCGAAGGGCGGGGCACTGTAGTGGGAGAGGGGCTCAGCCACACCCCAGAAGATGAGGGCCGGCCCCATCCCCGCCTGGAAAAGCATGGCGAACCACGCGAAGGTGCTGAACTCGGGCCTCTCGCCCTCCTTACCAAGCCGAAACCTCCCGTAGCGACTGAGGGCCAAGATGACGACGAAGATCAGGAAAAGTTCCCCGCTAGCAGGTAGAACCAGCCCAGGTTCGAGACTACCCACTCGAAGATCGCTTGGGTCACCGTACCGAAGCTCGTGGACGCGAGCACACCCCACAAGATAAACGCCAGCGCGACCACGGTAGAGATCCAGAGAATACGACCCCTACCTAGTGCCTCTCTCCCTGCGTGTCCTGCACCGCAAACCTCCCTTTCGTAGATTACGCCGGCGTCGCGCCGCCGATAGCCTTCTCCTTACCTCTCTGGGCCGGTGCCTGCGTAGAAGCGACCATGCCTGATGGGAAATCGTAACCGTGCTGACTTCGTTCGGTTGGGGTGCGACAGAACGTCGCGGCAGAAACGCTGCGAGCCACGCCCGGACCGAAGGTCCCACACTTGAGCGAAGCGGCTCAGGAACGTTAGAGCGTATGCTACCGCAGTAGGATCTTCGAGACTACAGGATAAGCAAAAACCCGACCTCTGACCAGGAGCGTCCTTGGGGAAGCCTGACGATCTCAGCGTGATCGCTGTCTTCCTTCTGCAGACGAGCGGAGCGCGGCAGGATCGGTATCAGTCTATGATGGGCGGAGGGCAATGATTTCCCGTGTAACAGGGTAAGAGAGGCAAGGAGGAGCCGGATGATCAAGAACTCTGTTGGGATATGGGCTTTCGGCCCTGCTGTGACCCGCTTCGTGCCGCCGGGCTACCACAACGAGGTCGCAGACGAGCCTATGGTCGAGAAGACGGAGCGCGTCGCCGGCGGGCTCCACGACCTCCTGGAAGGGCTCGAGTACCACTATCCTGGTGAGATCAATGAAGACAACGTCGAGGAGGTGTTGCGGGTCCTCGCCACCCACGGAATGGACCTGCCCGTGGTCGCTGCTGGCCTCCATCCCGACCCGACCTACGCACTGGGCGCGTTCATAAACCCCGACGAAGGGCTCCGCCGCCAGGGCATAGATACCCTGAGGCGCGGCATAGACCTCTGCGCGCAAGTAGGGGCTAACTTCATCATCTGGCCCGGCGCTGAGGGCTATAACTACACGTTCCAGCGCCCGTATGCAGAGATCTGGCGTCGCTTTGTCGAAGGCGTCGCCGAGCTGACCGACCACGCCAACGGCAAGGGCGTGAAGGTCTTTCTCGAGCACAAGAACTCAGAGCCTGCGATGAAGATACTCATGCAGAACATCGG
>DASQWQ010000170.1:0-2499 GCA_035640175.1 Rubrobacter sp.
CATGTACAGCCGCTCGGTGTACAGCTTGCGCGGGCCGCCCGTCGCGCTCGGACGGCCGTGATGGACGTAGTAGATCTGGCTGCCGTCGGGACTATTTGCGATGCTCCCGTGGCCGGTGGAGTACATCGGCAGGCTCGGGTCCTTGGCGAGGATGGGGTTGCCGGCGTACTTCTTCCACGGCCCAAGCGGGCTCGTGGCGGTAGCGTAGCCCACGCCGTAGTCGGGGTTCTCCCAGTTGTTCGCGGAATAGGTCAGATAGTAGACCGCATCTTTGCGCCCGTCTACGTCGTTGTCGACGTAGGACTTGACCGTGGTCGAGCCCTCCTCCCACCGCCGGTCTTTCCTCGTACCGCCGCTCGTCGCGTAGTCGTTGACGTGCGCGTTTTCCCAAGCCTGCTTGACGTGGCCGTAGTCGAGGATCCTTACGAAGCCATCCTCCCGCCGCCGTAAGGTGTCGCCCGGCTCCTTGTTGGCGTTGACGTACGCCGGTGTGATGGCCGGCATCGTGCGGCCGGTCGCGTCGTTCCACCAGTTCGCGGTCAGCTCGACGGCGTAGATGTTCGACTCCTCGATGTACTTGCTGAGGTCGTAGTCCCACACCCAGTTGCGGTACGCGTTGCGCGAGTAGTACAGGTAGAGCCTGCCATCGTCGTCGAAGAAGACGTTCGGGTCGATGAAGGGGATGTAAACGCCGAGCGGTGCCGTCTGGCCTTCCTCGAGCGTGGCTGGCGGCTTCATCTGGTCAGGACCCATGATCTGGTTCACATCGTGGTAATCTGGGTCATAGGGCCAGTAGTCGATGGGCTGGTCGGCTATGTTGTAGAATGGCCCCTCGGGGGATTGGGACACCGCGACGCCGACCTTGCAGGGCTCCTCAAAGTCCGCGACGGCGAACCACCTCTTGGCGTCGGCGTCAGAGCGCGCGGAGTAGAAGAGGAAGTAGAGGCCGGTATTGGGATTGTGGTAGACCTCCGGTGCCCAGAACCAGTCGTTGCCCCAGTTTTTTCGGTCGTCCACAGGCAGAGCCCCGCCGGGGATCTGCTCCCACGTTGCGAGATCTGCCGAGCGATAGATGCCAAAGTAGTAGCTGCGGCCGGAAGCGTCTTGGCCGCCACCGTCGGTGGAGTAGGCGTAGAAGTAGCCGCTGCGTTTGTCGTAGAGCACGTAGGGGTCGGCAGCGTTGAATAAAGCATTGTTGTAGTACGTCGCATTGGTGGTCGTCTGAGCCTGGGGTTGTGAGGCAGCCTGCGAGCCTCGCGTGGCCCACGCTCCGGCTGGCACGAGGGTCATGGTGAGGCTCGCCCAGCCAATCCTAGTCCGCTAGCCTTCAGGAACTCCCGTCGCGTGACACTTTTTTCCATCCGCTTTCCTCCTCCGCCGCTATGTTCACAGGTTAGTAAGGGTAATCATTAGCTTGCGTACGTTCGCGCCGTTGTTGCTTGGCTACTGTTATCCAGGGCCTTGCGTCATTATGTCCCTTCCCCTCTCAGGTCCTTTACCTCGGCACCCGAGCTAACCAACATGTTCAGTAATTTACATGTGAGTGTGCGCGGAATCAACGAGTCAGAATGCGTGGGGAGGCGCCGGCGGGGCGGATCGGTAGGCCGGTTGGTAGAATTCTGGCTTGGCGTCGGAGGGTCGCCGGTCGAGAGGAGGCGTTCGATGAAGAGGGCGTTCGTGCTGGACATACCACACACGCTGGAGGCGGCTTGCGACCAGAGGCGTTTGGCGCTCCTAATCTACGACATGCAGGTTGGCATCGCAGGCCAGCTGCCCCACGGCCCCGAGATCACCGCCTGGGTCGGAGAGGTGCTGTCCGCGGCTCGCGAGGGGGCTTCTGCGCGTTCTTCAGTCGCCACGCGTCGCTGCCCAAGCAGCTGATGGGTGTCTCGCAGCTCAAGCAGGCGATGGCCTGGCAACGCGTCGACAAGGTAGAAGACGCGGTATCCCCCTTCCCTCCCGAGGCTCCTCAAACCGAGATCGTGCCCGAGCTCTCCCCACTTCCGAGCGAAGCGGTCTCCGGCAAGATCGCCATGAGCGCCTTCGAGGGGACCTTCCTCAACGTAGCCCCACGCGACCTTGGGATGAGTACCTTCGCGATCTGCGGGATCGTCACGGAGGTCGGAATAGAGCCGACGGTGCGCCACGGTGCTGATCTCGGCTACATCCCCGTGGTCATCGAGAATGCGTGCGGGGCAGGGGACGAGGAGGCGGGGAGGCGAACGCAGGCTGCGATAACGGGACTGACCCTTAGCGTGCGCCTCGACCCGGAGGGTGCGACAATCGTGCGACTCATCGCATAGTGTGCGAGGCCCAATGAGAAGGCGAAGGTAGGCTAGGAGGGCACCGTGAGCCAGGAGCTGCCCCCTCCGACTGCCTCTCTTGGGTTGGAAAAAGGAGACGCAGTGAGCGGTTGTTCGCCCGAAAAGGTCTTGGGGTGAGTTCCTTTTCGTGAGATGGCACCATTAACTCGCTAAGACATCATAGCTTTAGGGAACA
>DASQWQ010000171.1:0-8443 GCA_035640175.1 Rubrobacter sp.
CGGAGTTAGAACAGCCGGCGATGGATAAGATAACCATACACCATCTGCTTACTATGTCCTCCGGGCTGAAGTACTCTGGTGAGGGTGGTGGTGGGGGTCCTTTGGGCGATGACGCCAAGACCTACTACGACCCGAACCTCAGGGAGCTAGCACTGACAGTAGGGCTCGAAGTCGAGCCGGGGAGGCGGTGGGAGTACAACAACTATCATCCGCTGCTGTTGGGCATGGTCCTGGAGCGGGCCACCGGGCGCCCGGTGTCCACCTACCTTTCGCAGAAGATCTGGCGACCGCTTGGGATGGAGGCGGAGGGGTCTTGGAGCCTCGACAGCGAGTCGAGCGGGTTCGAGAAGATGGAGAGCGGCCTCAACGCCAGGGCGATCGACTTCGCCAAATTCGGGCGGCTGTACCTGAAGCGGGGAGAGTGGGACGGCGAACAGGTGGTGCCGGCGAGCTGGGTCGAGCAATCGACCCGAGTGGAAACCACTGCCGATCCTGCGGACTTCTACCAGTACTTCTGGTGGGTCGATGTCGTCGAACCCGAGCGTGGACGGTTCATGGCCCGCGGCAACCTGGGTCAGTTCATCTACGTGGTACCCGACAAAGACCTTGTGATCGTGCGTTTGGGGGAGAGGTTTGGTTACAACCGCTGGCCGGAGTTGCTGCACTCCATCGCCGACAAGGCACCGTCTTGAACCCGCAAGTTACCCATCGCTGGCACGGTAAGCCTTTGCCCGAGGAGCCGCATCGCCGGTGTCATGTTCTGCATAGACCGGTGAGAACTTCCTCCACTGTGTAGTGCAGGTGCCGAAAGCAGAGGTGCGTGAGTTTGCCCGGTTGCGGTCGACCCATCCTTTTCTCTCCTCGTGCATCGAGCGTAACAGTGGAACCAGCGACATATAATTCACGAGATCGAGGCGACCTGGCGCAGGTCTGGAGTATATTCACCATCTTGGAAACGTACTTCCGAGAATCTACCTTCTACGCACGCGGGTGAATAAGCCGCTGTGCTCGCGTTTGTCGGGATCCACTAGGGTCGCCAGAAAGCACGGCTTAGCAGGACCAGGACCGTGAACAGTTCCAGGCGTCCCAGGAGCATCAAGATGGCGAGAGTGCACTTGGCCGTTGCGGGCAGATCGGCGTAGAACTGCGAGGTCCCGACCGCGCCAGGGAACGTGCCCGTAATGTTTAAGCACGCGAAGACCGATCCGAAAGCCTGACCCACGGGAACTTGGTGCAGGGCGATGAGGAGGGTCCCAACGGCCATGGTTGCCACATACACGAAGAAGAAGCCCAGAACCCCCACTCTAAGCCGCTCGGGAAGCGCCCGGTCGCCCAACACGAGGGGCGTGACAGCCCGCGGGTGGATCATGCGAAAGATGTCTTGTGCGGCGTTGCGCGTCAGCAGGTAGACTCGGATAGCTTTCATCCCCCCGGCCGTCGAGCCAGCGCAACCACCCACGGCCATGATCAGCACAAGAAGCGCTACAGAGAACGGGGGCCAGGTGTTCCAGTCCGTCGTGCTGAAGGCCGTCCCCGTGGTAAGACTTGCGCTCTGGAAGAGGGCTTCGCGGAAGGCTATGGCCAACGAGGCACTGTGGTCGGAGGCGTGAAGGTCGGCGGTTATCAACATGGTGCTCGCGAAGATCACCCCGAGGTAGGTGACGAGCTCGGCGTTGCCGACGGCGCGCCCCAATCCGCGCCGGAAGGCTATATAGTAGATGGCGAAGTTCGTGCCACCTAGCACCATCCCCACCGTGATCGCCAGTTCGACCGCCCAGGAGTCGAAGGCTGCCACGGAGTTCGAGTGAGGAGAATACCCGCCCGTCGAGACCGTGGTGAGCGCGTAGTTGACCGCGTCGAAGGTTCCCATCCCGACTAGATGCAGGATGACCACGCCCCCCAGCGTAAGGCCTCCGTAGACGAAGGCCAGCACCTTGACCGTATCCCGAATGCGCGGGGTAATCCGCTCCTGCACTGGGGTCGCCGCCTCGGCCGTGTAGAGTTGGGTGGCGCCGAACCCCGCCAGCGGCGCGATGGCCACGAACAGCACGATGATGCCTATACCCCCGATCCACTGGCTCAGGCTGCGCCAGAGCAGCAAGACGGGTGAGAGCTCTTCCGGCGTGACCGTTGCGGCCCCGGTGGTCGTGAAGCCGGCCATGGAGTTGAAGAAGGCGTCCACCGGACCCATGAGGCCCGAGAGTATGAACGGTAGGGCACCGACGAGCACCACACCCAACCAGCTCACGACCACCATGAGGAACATGTTCTGCCTCGAGACGTAGCCGCGTGGTTGTCTGCGCGTGGGGTAGTAGAGGACTGCGCCCAGGGCCAGGGCAATCACGCCGGGCACCCAGAAGACCCAGGCCTCCTCAGGAGCCTTCAGCAGCGAGTAGGCCGCCGGGACGAGCATCGCAGCGCCCCCGGCGGAGATGACAATCGCTAGTGCGTTCAGGATCATCCTGAGGTGCAGAGCCTTCACACTAATCTACCCATGGTGGTCGGAAGGTTCCGAATCTTGCCGCGTCTCATGCCGTGCTACACCTGCCCCAAACCTCGCCCCAACGGCCTCCTCACGTTCATGATATCGAGTCCAACGACCGCGGCGAGCCATAGAGCGCCGAACTTCGGAGAAACCTCCTTCTACGAGCTTAGGTGAATAAGCCTCTGATTTCGCAATGGACATCAACCTTCATAACCGAGATCTTACACAGCATAACTCCTACCGGATTTTCTTGGTAACGTCGATAGTTTCTGTACCGGTGCTACGTGGAGGCAGCCAAGAGAACTCGAGCTTGCGCGCCCCGTTCCCGCTGGCCAGCCCGCCACGGTCGGCACCCTTGAGGTAGATGTTGGGTTCGCCCAGCGCTTCGCCGAGCGGCCCCAACGGCTCTGAGAGCGCAGGGAGGTGGCGACGCAGTGCCGGTCCAGGCCGTAGCTAGGTCCTCCATGACTACGGCCGCGGATCATGGTCCTGCTCCGGAATAGGCCTCGCGTCGGCGAGCGTACATCCGCCGCATCTTGGCACGGCTACCGCAACCCTCCATGCTGCACCATCTGCGGCTCTTGTTCTTGCTCTCGTCGTGGAAGAGCCAAGCGCAACCGCCTTCTCCCACCGGGCACGCTTTCACCCTGTCGAGCTCACCTCCGGTGAGCAGTGCCGTCGCCGAGAGCGACACTCGCCAGACGGGTCTCCCAAGCCCATCGTCCTTGGCAACCTTCCACCCGAAGCCCTCCGCCGCGGGAACGATGCGGTAGTGGGCGAGCGCCTCCAGATGAGCCGCCGTGACCGTCTCCAGGTCCTCCCCCTCCGGCAGCTCTCCGTACGCGACGGCAGAGAAGACCCGGTAGATCGTCTCCCGCAGGGCCAGGGCCCGCTTGAAGGCCTCCGCGGCCTCCGCTGGACGAGCGTCCGCCACCCGCAGCAGGCGTCGCGCTTCTTCTTCGCTTAGCGCGCCGGCGTGCCCGGCCCACCGTACGAGATCCGGGTAGCCTGCCAGGTAGTCGTGCCGGTCGTCGCCGTGACGTGGCTCCACGGTGTTGGCGAAGTCGAGGCACAACTCTCCGCCCAGCAACCCGACCGTCGTAGCACTTCTAGCTTTCACCGCGCTCTCCTTCTTTACGCTGCGCTCGCCACTCGTCGGACGCCACTACGAGACTTTACTACCAAAAAGGCGTTGACGGGTAAGTTCACTCCGAGTATCTTTCTTACTATCGAAGTATGTATGAGTGGTAATACAGGAGGAGTCGTGGAGATAGTGGAGCTTCGGTCGGAAGCGGAGCTTGAGGGAGCATTTACCGTCGTTCGAGAGCTGCATGGCGAGCTGGACGAGCGGAAGTACGCGGAATTGCTCGCCGAGATGATACCGAGCGGCTACCGTATGTTCGCCGTATGGGACGAGGGTGAGGTGGCCGCCGTGGCCGGGGTGCAGGTCATCACCAATTTGTACTACGAGCGTCACCTCTACGTCTTCGACCTTGTAGCGACGGCGGGTGCTAGGTCGAAAGGACATGGTGCGGCGCTCATGAGTCACGTGGAATACCTCGCCCGCCGGGAAGGGTGCAAATACGTCGCTCTTGCTTGCGGCAAGGAGCGAGAGGGCGCGCTACGTTTCTACGAGCGGCTGGGGTTCGAAAGGCCGGGTTTCTCGATGCGGAAAGCCTTGCGTTGAGGTCCATGGGAGCATGAGCATCCGTCCTCGACTCATCGGTGGAAAGGGATCATGCGAACCTAGGAGAAGAAGATGAGAGCTTGACACGATGGTTAGGGTACGTCGATGTCCCTTCCAGCATCCGTGCCCACTGGCTCGGCCAGAAAAAGGCGGCACGCGCGCTCTGCGAAGCCAGGCTGGTCGAGTACCTTGCGGAGGCGGGCCTCGACGAGGAGGGCGAGACCGCTGCGACCCTGGTACGGGGAGTCGTGGGCGCCGTCGCCGGGAAGCGGGCGCCAGAGAAACCAGATGGTCCGACGCATAGAGGGAGCGAGGCTAACTAAATGGACAGAGAGGGTCGAAGCATCAAAGTGGTCGATGCCCCCACGAACGTCGGGCTCAGTCCGCCCGGCCCGGGGAGGGAACCCGGCGTTCGCGGTCTGGCCTCCGCCTTGAGGGCCAATGGCATAGTGTCGCGCCTCGGCGCGACGGACGGCGGAGCCGTCCGTCGCCGCCGTACAGGCCAGAGATAGATCCGTCGACGGGGGTACGCAACGGCGAAGCCCTCAGATCCTTTTCGTTGGACCTCGCGGAGCGGGTCCGTGCGGTCGTGCAGGAAGGAAAGTTCCCCTTCGTGCTCGGAGGGGACTGCAGTATCCTCATAGGCAACATGCTGGCCCTCAGACGGCGGGGTCGGTTCGGTCTGGTGTTCATCGACGGACACTTGGACTTCCGACATCCCGGCAACTCGAAGCTCGTCGGTGCGGCCGCAGGTGCCGATCTAGCCCTGGTCAGCGGCAGGGGACCAGACCGGCTCGCGAACATCGACGGGCTGAGACCGCTCGTGCTCGACGGAGACATCGTCGCCCTCGGAGAGCGCGAGGACTACCCCGAGTGGAGGGATATACACGATTCGGATATCACAGTGTGGGACCTGTGGAAGATGAGATCCCTCGGCGTCACCGGGGTCGCGCTGAAGACCGTCGAGAAGATGGAGGCGAGTGGGGTGGAGGGATTCTGGGTCCACCTGGACGCCGACGTGCTCGACGACGTCATCATGCCGGCGGTGGACTCCCGGCAGCCGGATGGACTGAGCTACGCCGAGCTGATCGAGCTTCTGAGGCAGTTTCTGGGTTCCCCTCTGGTTGCGGGTATGCAGGTCACCATCTTCGATCCGGAGTTGGATAAAGACGGAAAGATCGCAGAGGAGTTCACCGATGCCCTAGTCGAAGCGTTCTCTAGCGTCCGGCGAGTGGTACAAGATGCCCGAAATACAAGAACGTGCGATCCCTCGCCGGAAGGTGCTAAGAGGCCACGCCAATAGAAGTCGGGCAACAGATCGGCGTGGTTGCTTATGGATCATAGGCGGTGCGAGTTGGCGAAAGAGTCGGCTATCGGAATGGTGATCGGATGAGGACTTACATTGTGCTTTTAATTACATAATTACGCGGATGCAAGGGTGGCATTGAGACCACTTTGACACCACCGGGAACGCAATACGGTGCAACGCGGGGCAAGGCAAAAAGGGCAAGGCACAAAAAAGAAACCCCCTTAGATATAGAAGATTTGCAGGGCTGTGCAACCCCCTGCAACACCCTATATATCACTCGTAAAGAGGTTAGGTCAGCGGTTCGAGTTCGCTCCTCGGCTCTCGTGAATCCGGCTTATATAAGCTGAATACTCGGATCGAAAGCGGCTCCGCGGTTCATGGCTGGAAGTCCCTGACACCACTCCGATCTCCACGATGATCCACTTATCGAGCACGTCGCCTGTTCCCACCCCAGTTACCCTCGGCGAGCGTCTAGAGCAATTTGCAAAGAGGCTGAACCTCCTTGCGAGCATTCGAGCAACACAAAACTACTTCAGCTTGTGGGCGTCTTTTTCTCTCCTAGGAGCCATAAGCGCGGTAGGCCTTTATCTTTTGGCTGAAGTGCTGAGAAGCGAAGGCCTTAAAGGCTGGAGGGTGCTGAGGGCTCTCTTTCTCGGAAAGGTTCATACTTTTTTTGAAAGGCTCTAGGACGTTGCCTGCGTCAGCGGGCCGTCGTGCGCCGGTAGAGCGAGACAGAGAGCGGTACGAAGATAAGGAGGATCCCTACTCACCAGGCGAAGGCCAGCCATGTGAGCTTACACATTGGTCGAGGAGGAAGTCTCGCACCGCGTCGATGACCTGTGTCATCGGCTTGTGCCTCTCGCCCTTCTGATCTCCTTAGTGGCCGTCGAAGCAGATTAACCGATCCAGGTACTCCTCGTCCCGAAAACCCATCTTGTCGGTGCCTTCTCCTAGACTCTACACGATGGGTGCACTGAGGGAGTTTTACCCCGCGTGCTCAACCAGTTTGGCCTCTAGGTCGATCGCCTCCACGCCCGCAAGCGCTTTGGAAACCGCGCAGTCGCGCTTGGCAGCCTCGGCCTTCTCTAAGAAAAGTTCCTCATCGATCTCGGGGACCTTGGCCTCCGTCCGCAGCTCGATCCGGCTGATGGCGTACCCCTCCCCGGCGCGCCCGAAGCGAACCCGAGCTTCGGTGTGGATGCGCTCCGGGGGGTACCCAGCCGCCGAAAGCCTGCGCGCCAACGACATCGAAAAGCACCCGGCGTGGGCCGCACCCAGCAACTCCTCGGGGTTGGTGCCGGGCTCTGAGTCCTCCATGCGCGAGCGGTAGGAGTAAGCGCCTTCGAAGGCGCCGCTGCCCAGCCGCATCTTCCCTTCTCCGTCGCGAAAGGTGCCGTGCCAGGCGGCTTGTGCTTTACGTATGGGCATTGTCTCGTGCTCCCTTCCCCTAGAGATGTACTCTCAGTACATCGCCAACTCCTCGGGCCCACCCTGCTCTTACCCTAACCGAGCATGGAGCATTCCGGCTGGAGGGACCTTCTGAGCATGACCCCTCAGCAGTTCGGGCAACGGGCCTCGAGATCAGCGAGTAGATGTACCGATGTCCGGGCAGGGCAGTGCAGGATATGCCTTGCGAGAACATCCCAGCCTCTTTACAACGTCGATCCGGGCGCGCCGAGTATCCGCTCAATTCTACCTTGTAAGTATCCTAGGCTCTTCACCGAAGCCCATAGAAGGAGATTCAAGTAGGTTTTGAGTCGCGCGTCGTAAGAGAGATCGCATCGGAGCCAGGCAAGCCCCGAGTACTATGACCACCCGACTGGACCACCAGCGGAGGAGTGAACCGTGTCCCAGGATGAGTGCAAGCAGGGCGACAAGGTGGAGTGGAACGCCCCGCAGGGCAAGACCTGCGGCACGGTCAAGAAGAAGCTCACTCGAACACCGAGGTAGGCGGACAGAAGATCAACGCCTCAGAGGCCAACCCGCGCTACCTCGTCGAGAGCGAGAAGAGCGGCAGGGAGGCCGCCCACAAGCCCGGCGCCCTGAGCAAGGTTTAGGAGGTAAAGTCGTGGCGGACGACAGGCAGCAGATCATCGAGGAGTTCGAAGAGGCCGTCAACATGACGCCCAAGGAGCTTGAAAGGTGAAGATCCACACCGAGGACTGTGAAGTGGGCAACGTCTCAGGCCCAGAGACCTTCACAGGCCACGAGGGACTGCGCGAGTTCGGGACGAGCTACCGTAGCACCTACGGCGAGATGAGGTCGGAGTTCCGAGCCGTTTTCTATAGCCGGCCCTTCCTTCTTACGGACGAATCACGTTAGCGGATATCTGTGGCTACCTGAGCGAGATCGTCGAGTTGCTTTAGGGTTTCGCTTTCGGGTAGGGTCGGCAGGCTGAGCAAGACGCGCTCCACGCCCAGGTGCGCGTATGCTTTCAGGTCTTCGGGCTCGCTGGATGCGTTGAACACGCTTACCGGCACGTCTCTCCCGGCAACTTCTCGCAGCTCGCCCATCATGGGTTCGAGCTTATCTGGGGGAAGACCGTTTGCCAGCCAGGCGTCGCCGAACTGGGCGACTCGCTCGAAAGCCTGGCTACCGCCGCCGACGTAGATGGGCGGGTACGGTTTCTGCACCGGTTTGGGCCAGATGCCGATGGGGTCGAAGTCCACGTACTGGCCGTGGAACTCCGGCTCGTGTTTGGTCCAGATCTCTATCATCGCCCGGATGCGTTCGTCGGTCAGCTTGCCGCGGGTGCGGGGGTCGGTGCCGTGGTTCTCCATCTCCTCGCGGTTCCATCCCACGCCGACGCCGAAGATTACTCGTCCCCCGGATACGAGGTCGAGGCTCGCGACTTCCTTGGCTGTGATGATCGGATCCCGCTCGACAACCAAAGCTACCCCCGTGCCGAGCAGCAGGTGTTCGGCTGTGGCAGCAGCGGCGGTGAGCGCGATAAAGGGATCCA
>DASQWQ010000172.1:0-29774 GCA_035640175.1 Rubrobacter sp.
TCAAAAAGCTGCAGTTTGCAGGTCTCGCCTCTCTTGAATCGTGATTTGTGACGGTTGCGCGATCAGGGTGTGTAGCTGCTGCCTATCGCGACTAAGTGGGCTCCAATCGTACGAAGTGCTCCGAACAAGAGCTCCACAACCGCAGCCAGCAAACTCATTACAAACAGTTAGTCTTGATTCGAATCCTACTTCGGCAGTTTCATGAATAGCCTTACATTATCGGGTTGAGAGTCTGGTCTTCTAGTCCATCAGTGGAGCGCGTGATGTCGGTTATAGCACCAGAAGGGATCAAGCGCGGTATACACACGCCGAAACGCGTGGTAAGAGCCTAGTCGTCGGTGTGCCGAATTCTGAAGGGACGCGTGAGAGTCGAGGACATCCTCCAGTTCTTAGGTTCCCGATGTATGGGCGACTCCTTCTGCCTCAAGCCAAGGCTTTATAATATGTGTATGAAGTACGAATTAGTACAAACATAGACCGAAAGGCGGAGGCGGTTGTTTGCGGACAAGGCGGAGCTTTCTCCGATTTACCGGGTTGTCGCTGATGCACTCATCGAGCGTATAGACAATAGTGATCTACTGCCAGGAAGTCGATGCCCGTCAGAACGTCAGCTCGCGTCCGAGTATGGGATCTCTCGTATGACTGCTAGAGCAGCCGTAAATCTTCTGGTGCAGCGCGGCTATGTCGCACGAAAGAACGGATCGGGGACCTTCGTTGCCAGTCCGAAGATCGAGTTGGACTTATCAACGGTAGCCGGTTTTAGCGACCGCGTCCTACGCCACGGCATCATACCCGGTGCTCGAGTGATCGAGGCTCGTACGGTCGGCACCGAGGAGCTGGACGCCAGCGTGGCGACGGCCCTAGAGATCACCGGAGAAGAGCTGGTGCACATGCTTATCCGCGTGCGTACTGGCAATAACGAGCTCTTGGCCCTCGAGAAATCCTACTTTCCTGCCCGCCATTGCCCGGATCTACTCGACAACGAACTGACCGGTTCGATATATGAACTTCTGCGGACCAGATGCAACCTCGAACTCGCGCACCTGCATCAGAGGCTCGAGGTAACCCAGCTTGACGCATTGGCCGCTGACGCACTTGCTACCCATCCGGACGCTCCGGCGCTCCAGATTACTCGTACTACCTGGGATGTCCCTGGACGACCGATCGAGTTCGCCAGAGATCTGTATCGCGGTGACCGGCTGCTATTCGTCACCGACGCTCCTGCATCTTGATAAGATGAACCGGCCCTTCTCCTGATTGCACAGGGCATAGCACTTCTTGTCGGCTGGCGGCGAAAGAGTCGTAGCTCGGTGAAGCGTCTCCTAAAGTATTGACACAATAGCAGCATTTGTGTACGCTGGCCCCTACGATAACGGTATAGACCACTTCTGTGGGTCATGGGGAAGGGGGTGGTGTTAGCTAAGGTGAGCACTTTAAGGTAGCTTGGACATGCGCGAAGCGTGAGGAGCTAACTCGGTCTTGAATCCGGGGCCGCCGCATTCGTCACTGCAGGTGGCAAGGTGAAGATCTGCAAGGTGCCTCTCGTGACAGATGGTGAGACGGCTTAAGTCTTCCGAATGAGGTGGGGAAGTTTTGGAAACTTCGGATCCGGCCCTGAAAGAGGTCGTGAACTCGATGCCGGCATGGGCGAGCGCAGACCGTGTGGAAGCGGAGTACATCTCCGGTGGCATCACCAACCGCAATTACTGCCTACGGGTGGACGGAGAGCCTTTCTTCGTCCGCTTGGCGGGAGAAGAGACTGAGGCATTAGGGATAAACCGGGACAACGAGCGATCGGCGGTAGAAGCGGCAGCGGCCGCAGGCATGGGTCCAGAAGTCGTGGCTTTCCTGCCCGAGCACGGTTGCCTCATCACCGAATGGATAGAGGGCATGACCGTGCCGCCGGAGGATCTGCGACAGCGTACGATGCTAGATCGGCTGGTTGGCTCCATAAAGGCGTTCCATGACTGCTCGGAGATACCGGGCACATTCTCACCTTTCAGAGTGGTGGAACTGTACCGAGAATCTGCTGAGAGCAGAGGCGTCAAGGTGCCGGAGGGTTACTGGTGGCTCCTGGAACGGGCGCGAGAAGTCGAGGAGGCCTTCAAGCAAGAACCTACGCCTCCTCGTCCGTGCCACAACGATCTGCTCAACGCCAACTTCTTGCTCTGCGACGAACAGGTAATGATAGTGGACTACGAGTATGCGGGTATGGGGGACGTGTTCTTCGATCTTGGCAACCTCTCCGTGAACAACGATTTCGATGAGGATACCGATGTAGCGCTCCTGGAGCTCTACTTTGGCGCCGTTACTCCTTCGCGGGTAGCTAGGCTGAAGCTTATGCGGCTCATGTCGGATTTTCGCGAGGCGATGTGGGGTGTGATGCAGCAGGCCCTCTCCACACTGGACTTTGATTACGAAGAGTACGCCAACAAGCACTTTGCCAGGTGCCGGCAGCACGCCGAGGACGAACGGCACCCGATGTGGCTACGCGACGCCGCTGAGAACACATGAGAGCACAGAGAAGACTCCCATCGATCCGACGGCTGGTTTGGAGGGAGCACTCAGCATCCTCTACCGCCCGAGCATCGGACGGCACTCGGCTAGAGCGTTAAGCAGTTAAGGAGGCAGTGATCTTATGGCGATAATTGGGGACGTAGTTGTCTACATCATAATGGCTTTCGTCGTCGCCGGCGCTATCGCAGCCATCCGCGACGACGAGCATGGAATGGGCAAAGAATTCAAGGAAGGTTTGCACGCCATCGGACCCATTTTCATACCGGTGGCCGGCATCATGGCTTCGATCCCGTATCTCTCACAATTTATCAAGGCCGTGGTAGGCCCGGTCTTCAATCTGGTGGGGGCGAGTCCCGCGATGGCTTCGACGACGGTAATAGCTGTGGACATGGGTGGTTACCAGCTCGCTGAGGCCACAGCCAACAACACGGCAAATTGGATCATGGCGGCGGTAGTCGGCTACATGGCCGGAGCAACCATAGTCTTCAGCATCCCTGTGGGACTGGCCATGCTGGATCAGAGGGACCACAAGTACATGGCCCTCGGGATCATGTCCGGCATACTCACTGTGCCGCTCGGCGTCCTGATCACCACCAGCATCCTGTCGATCACCAACGGGCGGGTGAGGGACGAAGTCTCCACCACTGCCAAGTCGGACTACGCCCTCAACGATCTCAGCTTTGGCCTGATATTCGCGAATCTGCTACCCCTGGCCATCATCATGATAGCCATAGCACTCGGTTTGTATTTCTACGCCAACGCGATGATCAAGGGGTTCATGTGGTTCGGCAAAGCCATGGATACTGGCATCAAGCTCGTTCTGGCCTTCTCTATTGTGGAGTACTTTACTGGCTTCTTTTCCATGATATTCGGTAGCTGGGGATTCGACCCGATCATCGCCGACGCCGAAGATCAGTTCCGCGCTCTGGAGATTGCCGGATACATCGGCATCACTCTGGCGGGAGCTTTCCCGATGGTCTACGTGATCAGGACGTACCTCGCCGGGCCCTTGGGCACCATCGGACGCAGGTTCGGTATCAGTGCTGAAGGGAGCGCCGGGATCTTGGCTGCCGCCGCCAACATACTGGCCCTTTATCATCTAATCCGGAGCATACCGCCGAAGGACAAGGTTCTCTGCATAGCCTTCGCGGTCTGTTCCGCGTTTCTCCTGGGAGACCACCTGGCATTCACCGCCAACTTCCAGCCCAACATGATACTGCCGCTTATGCTGGGCAAGGTCGGGGCAGGAATAATTGCCATAGCGCTGGCCTACTGGATCGCCGTACCCACGGCACTGGAGCTAGAAAGACAAGATCGCGAAGAAGGCGTTATAGGAGAAGACGAATATCCATCTGTCGGAGCGTTAAGGGCTGGCGAAGGGGAGAGCGTCGAGGAAATCGCCACCGGCGGGCGCGAGGAGAGAAAGTAAACTACGCGTTTCTCGCAAGGGGAATGCCCGTAAAGCCGAGTGAATCACAACAAGAGTCCGAGATACAGCGAGGAGGTGCAACGGGTGAAGGAGGAGGCGCAGGCGGTGATCATCGGCGGTGGGGTGGGGGGAACAAGCATCGCCTACCACCTGACCGAGCTGGGCTGGCGAGAGGTGGTGCTCGTCGAGAAGAGCGAGCTCACGTACGGCACCACCTTCCACTCGGCGGGTCTGGTCGGACAGCTCAGGCCCACGGAGACTCTAACCAGGATGAACATGCACAGCGTCGATCTTTATCGTCGGTTGCAGAAGGAGACTGGCCTCGATCCCGGTTGGAAGGAGGTCGGAAGCCTCAGGCTGGTCTCCTCGCGCGACCGCATGGAGGAGCTCACCAGCCTTGCTGGCCGCGCGAAAACCTTCGGACTCCCTCTGGAGCTCATCGGCACCAAGGAGGCGCTCGAACTCTTCCCGCTCTTCAACTCGGAGGGTGTGCTGGGCGCCGCTTACGACCCGACCGACGGCTACATCGACCCGAGCGCCCTCACCCGCGCCCTGGCCGAAGGAGCTCGCTTGAGAGGAGCAGAGATCCACACCAACGTGCGGGTCACCGGGATCACCGTCGATAACGGGGGCGTGAAAGAGGTCGTCACGGATCACGGCGCGATCCGGACGGAGGTTGTGATCAACGCCACGGGCATCTGGGCACCAGAGGTCGGCAGACTCGTCGGGGTGAACGTGCCGCTTATCCCATTCCAACACCAGTACGTGCACGTGAAGCCCGAAGAGCCTATCTCGCCGGACTTGCCAACCATGCGAGACCCCGACGACCTGGTCTACTTTCGCCCTTACGAGGGCGACATAATTACCGGGGGCTACGGCAGACATCCTGCGCCCTTCGCGCTCGACGGTGTCCCTGCAGACTTCAACCACAAGCTTCTTGAGCCTGACTGGGGCAGATTATCCCCGCTGTTCGAGAATGCGTGCGCCCGGGTTCCCGTCATCCGGGACGGCGAAGTGGTCCAGCTCACGAACGGTCCCGAGTCCTTCACGCCGGACGGAGAGTTTATCCTGGGGGAGTCCCAAGTCCGAGGTTTTTTCGTGGCGGCAGGGTTCAACGCCCACGGGATAGCCGGTGCCGGGGGCATGGGAAGGATCATGGCCGAGTGGATAGTCGACGGTGAGCCAAGCATGGACGTCTGGCAGATGGATATCCGTCGTTTCGGGGAGCATTACCGCAGCCGGCACTACACCCTGGAGCGGTCATCCGAGGCGCTTTCCACCTACTACGACATCCACTTCCCCAACGAGGAACCGCGGAGTGCCCGCGGGCTCCGGCTCTCTCCCGCCTACGAGAGGCTGCGGATGCTGGATGCCGAGTTCGGAGAGAAGGCCGGCTGGGAGCGGCCGAACTACTTCCGATCCAACGAAGATCCCGCCTACGAACGCCTACGCCCCCGTGGTTGGGCCGGACGGCTCTGGTCTACGGCTATCCCGGCGGAGCACCTAGCCACCCGGCAATGTGCCGGGTTGTTCGACCAAACCTCCTTTGCGAAGATCGAGATCGAGGGACCCGGTGCCTGTGCGCTACTGCAGCACCTGTGCGACAACAACATCGACAAACCGCCCGGCACGGTGACCTACACCCAGATGCTCAACCCTCGAGGGGGCATCGAGTGCGACTTCACCGTGACCCGCCTCGAGGAGGAGCGCTTCCGCATCGTCACCGGAACGGCCTTCGGAATCCACGACATGGACTGGATCCGCCGACACCGACCCCACGACGGCTCCGTCCAGATAAGGGACTTAACCTCCAAATTCGCTTGCATCGGCCTTCAGGGTCCGCGAGCGCGGGACATTCTCTCCTCAGTCTGCCAGGACGACCTCTCTAACGAGGACTTCCCGTACATGAGGGCGCAGGAGATTACCATTCAGGACGTGCCCTGCCTGGCGCTGCGAGTGACGTATGTGGGGGAACTGGGCTGGGAGCTGTACCCGCCCATGGAGTTCGGCACCCGCTTGTGGGACGTGCTCTTCGAGGCCGGGCAACCCCACGGTCTCGTACCGGCAGGGTACCAGGCGATCGAATCCATGCGATTGGAAGGAGGTTTCCTCGCGTGGGCGGCCGACATCACGCCTGAAGACAACCCTTACGAGGCGGGTCTCGGTTTCGCCGTCAAACTCGACAAGCCGATGCCGTTCATTGGCAAGGAAGCCCTGGAGAAGGTCAAGGCTCAGGGCGCGCGGCGTCGGCTGAGCTGCCTGGTACTCGCCGACCAAGGCATGGTCGCCCTCGGAAACGAACCTGTCAGGTCGAAGTCCAGCGAGGTCATCTCCCGGGTAACCTCCGGCGGAAGCGGTTACTCGGTGGGCAAGAGCATCGCGTACGCCTACCTGCCCAAAGAGTTCGCCGAACCTGGAACGGAGCTGTCGGTCGAGGTGTTCGGCGAAGAGGTATCCGCCGAGGTGGTTTCGATGCCGCTTTGGGATCCCAAGCACGAACGTGTGAGGAGGTGACGCATGCTCGAATCACCGGACCTGGCGCAGTGTCACACGCTCCTGTTCACAGTCCGGCACGGTCTAACGGAGTTGAATCGGGACAAGCGGGTGGGCGGACGTTACGATGCGCCCCTCATAGAGGAGGGGCGCCAGCAGGCTAGGGAAGCAAACGGATCTTTCGACGGCACCCACTTTGACGTCGTCATCTCGTCTCCGTTGTCGAGGGCCCTCGAGACGGCCGAGATAATCGCGGGCATCAGGCGCGAGGACATCGTAGTGGATGAAAGAAGTACCGAGCGCTCCTTCGGGGACATGGAGGGACTAACGCCGACTCAAGTCCGGGAGCGACTGCCACAGGTCCGTTACGTGCGGATCGGTCACGTCGACTACTCGCTCAACCCGCCTGGCGGTGAGACCTTCGAACAGCTCCACGAACGGGCCCGAAATTTTCTGGAACGAACGCTAGAGTTTCACAGCGGAAAGAATATACTCCTCTTCGGTCACGAAAACTTTCTCCAGCAGCTGCACGGCGTAATCCGCGGTCTCGGGCCTATGGAATCGCTCGAGCGTGCCATCCTGAACTGCGAGCTGAACCAGTTTTGCCTCGATGCTGACGGCTCCCTGATCTCCCACCGTAGCGTGGAGCTGTGTCCTTCGGCCAGCGACTACCCGTCTTTCTGATGAGGGCGCGTGAGACGATTGTTGACGAGGCTCTTGAGGAGATAACCAGGAGCTTCGCTGCTGGATTTCCCATGGAGGCGCCTCCCTTGAGGACCGTGGGCAGGGAGGCGGAGTTCCCGCTCGTAAGGTCCGACGGGCGCGCAGCGGATGTATTCCAGTTATGGCCGTTGTTCCTCGAACAGGGAGATTGCCAGCCGATCTACGACCAGGGAACCGACGGCTCCGAATTAATCGTCGGCGTGGAGACGAATAATTGGTCCTGCGTCATAGAGGTCGGCAGGGCAACCGCCGAGCTCTCGGTTGGCCCGAGACCGACGCTGCACGAGCTTGCCCAGGACATGGAAGTAGTCCTTCTGCGACTGAAGGAAGTCGTACGCCGGGCCGGGTATCGCTTGCTCGGCTACGGCATCCAGCCCAAGACGCCCACTTCGCCACGGCTGCTCACCCCGAAGCTGCGATACCTCGCCCTTCTGGAAGCCATTGGTCCTCAGTGGCTGAAGTTCTGCGTTACCGCTGCAGACCAGGTGCAGGTGGACATGGGTCAGGACGATCTCGTCCAGCAGATGAATCTGATCAACGCCACCTCCGGCGCGATCATCGCCTTTACCGCGAATTCTTCGGTATACAGGGGACGTGGTGGCAGGTTCGCTTCGGGGCGAGAGGGGCTCACGGCCAACATGATGGACGAACCGTACCGTCACGGCTCTTCTCCGCGACCTTACGCCGACTTGGAGGAATACGTTAGGTTCCTCGCGGGCCTACGGTGCCTCTGTCTTCCCGACGGAAATGGCGGCTTTAAGCAGGTAGGCGAACCGTTCACCAACTACCTGCGACGAGAATCATCAGCGCGAGCCCCCGAGGCAGCATACGAGGAGTTCCTTTTCCATGAGCATTACATCTGGCCCAGCGCCCGCCCGCGAGCAAAAATAGGGACTCTGGAGATCCGACCAGCGTGCCAGCAGCCAGCCGATTCGACCTGGGTGCCGTCTGCCCTGGCTCTAGGCCTCATAGAATCCGCGGACGAGGTTGAATCCTACCTCGAAGCCGAACTCGGAGAGGATCATTGGGACACCCTCCTGCGCTATCGTGAACTTGCGGTACGCCACGGGCTCGACGCACCAGAGCCCGTGCCACGATTCCTCAAGAACCTACTTGATTTAGCCGGTTCCGGCCTGCGACGACGGGCTCAGGAGGAAGAAGATTTCCTTGCCCCAGTCTACGATCTGCTCGACCGGTGGTCGGGACCCGCATCTCGGGCACGAGAACTGTTCGAGGAAGGAGGAGTAGCGACTCTGACGGAGGAGGTGTCTCTAACCTGATAGCCGAGAACAGAAACTGGTTCGATACTGTGACGGCTTGAGGGGCCGTACGGTACGCCGAAAGATGTCGTAACGACCGCGACAACTGTACTTGAGAGGTGGGAGGCGATGAGCATTTTCCCGACAAGAATCCTTCTAGCCACCGATGGTTCGAAGGAGGCAATCTTGGCCGCCCGCACTGCGGTGGATCTGGCTGAAAAAACCGGCTCGGACTTGCACGTGATCCACGTTCACCGCATCTTGCCAGTTCCTTACGCCTACCGTGGTCGCTATACCGAACCAAAACCAGAACCACCAGGAGGAGAGGCCAGAGCGCTACTCAATAGACAGGCCAGAGAAATCGAGAATGCCGGAGGAAAAGTTGCGGGAACTTACCTTAGGGAAGGTGACCCCGATGTAGAGGTTGTGGCTATGGGAGAGGAAATAGGCGCTGGACTGATAGTCTTGGGCAGCCGAGGCCGCGGTGGGGTTCGGCGAGCCCTTATGGGAAGCGTCTCCGATGCGGTAGTTCGCCACGCCCACTGCCCCGTGTTGGTGATACGCAGCGAACACTAACGGGCAGCAGGCATAACGCTCCTTCTCGTGTACAAATGAAGTTGAACTGCGGTCTGCAAACGGCTATAGACGAGCAAGAACTTTATACCTTCTTGACAGAGATTTGACAGCCGCAGGGGAGAACACCGGCGGACGTCGGGAAATGCGAGATCCTGGAATTCAGCTTGAATAGGCTATATCTGAAACACTGACGAACAGTGGTGAATGTAATGAGAGCAACTAGCTAATCGACAGGGAGACCGGGGGGAGAACTACGACGCCTCCTGGGCGTTCACGGTGGGCGAGAGGGTGAAGATCCGGCTCATCAACGAGATGGACTCGGATCATCCGATGCACCACCCCTTCCACGTCCACGGAGGAGGAGGCTTCCTCATCCTCTCAAGGGACAAAAAGCGGGAGTCCAACCTCGTGCGGAAGGACACCGTGTTCCTGCGCGCGGGAGAAACCGTAGACATCCTGCTCTACCTCACCAATCCCAGCGTATGGATGGCGCACTGCCACATCGCCGAGCACATCGAGAGCGGGATGATGTTCAGCTTCAACGTTGCGTCCTCCTCCGAAAGGGAAGGTCCCTAGTCCGAACTTCAGAGAACACTACGTTCGCTCACTTCAATTAGAGAGGGATAAGAAGAAGGAGTAGGTCCTCATCTCGGAGGGTCTACTCCTCTGGTAGTTTGATCACTATCTAAAGAGCGTGCGCCGGCTGCGTGGTCGACGGCATGCTGTGGGGGAGGGTGCCAGGAGCTTGACACCCCGATTCATTCTTCGAGGTCAGGACGGCCTGACCTCCGTGTGTATACGAGCTGTATTAGGGCTTATCCCGACCCGGTTGGACCCCCAGGTCGGTGCGGGCCGGCTATGTGGCTATGAAGGCGTCTGGAGCAGTCGGGGTCCTGTAAATTCTCCTCTATTCTTTGTGCTGGGTGCCTCTTCGGTAAGCAAGATACCGAAGCGCAGCACTGTTCGCTTTGCACTCGTTTCCTAAACATGTGCAGCAACCGTGCAGCAGCCCGAGTAAATCTCCTGAAATGCTGAGAAATGCGTCAACACAGAATTACAGTTGTTTGCAGCGATTTTGCAAACTCCTGAAAGACCCAGCAAAGTATGGTGCCGGCTTTGCACGGCTGAGGTCAGGGGTTCGAATTCCCTCGGCTCCACTTAAAAATATGCGGATTTGCAGGTAAAACGCTTGGATAGCTATAGATTAGCCCGCTCTCACGGGATTCTAGTACTCCAGTACTATCACCAGCCATCGGTGTGGGCGTGCATTTCACATCTCTTCTCGTTGCTTACTCTTGATCTCGTCTTGGTATACGGATCTTCAACGGGCCGCGTCGCTGGTGGATCGTCAGATACGCGAAATCCGCAGTGGTACCGCAGGTGGAGCGCTGGGCCCCCTTCGGTATAAGGATAAGGGTTCCGCTCGAGAGGCAGTGCAACGTACCGTTTATGCGTACCTCCCCAGAGCCCGACACGCCCACGAGGAGCACGTCAACCTCGTCGTTCCGGTGCTCCCCGACACCTTCCCCCTCACTGAACTGGACCAGGTTGACGTTGAGATCCCTGCTTTCCTGAAGGCTCCAGATAACGCCTGTGCGCTCTTTGGTGGAGGCCAGTATCTCGGCAATCGTTGCGCTATATTTCGTGGACAATCGCGCGTTCTCGTTTCTCAATGCCGATCAGCGGACCAAGCTTCGTTGGGGCCATCCCCTTGCTGGGTTGACAGCTGACCAATAATTGGCCATACGCAGGTGACAGCTTCGTTACTCTTGCGCGGTACTTTCGGACGACACCACTTCGAAGCAGCAGCGTGGCTTAACTCCGCGGTCGCAGTGCTCGTAAACGGGCACGCCCGCCAACTCTGCGATTAGGGCCTCGGCCGTGCGGCACGCCTCCGGGTGGTCCGGCGTCACGCCAGCTAGCGGGCAGCCGTAGCCCTGGATGACGAAGCCTTCATCGTGCTCTTCGAGCTCCGCAAGACCGCCCAACTCGTTTAGCACCGCGACCGCCTCCTTCAGTCGCGCGTGCATCCCGTCATCCGGGGCCCCTCGCCCCTCGGCTATGCGGCGCCCCACGTCCCTCAGCAACGCTTCCGACTTCTTCGGTCCCAACCCCTCGGAGAGAACGTCCAACAGGTAACTAAGGACGGGCTCGTAGGCCTTCGGGAAGAGGTCCTCGGCTTCCGGTGTCAGTTCGTAGACGTAGGCGGGCTTGCCACCACCGCTGCCAGGTCGCACTGAGCCACGCTGACGGACGACGCCGTCTCGCTCGAGTGTGACGAGGTGGACTCGAACGCCGTTGTTGGTAAGACCGAGCGTCTTGGCCAGCTCGTCGACGGTGCGGTCCGAGCGACGTAATAACGTGACCGCCTGCCCGCGTGTGCTGTCGAAGAACTTCTGGTCCCAGGTAGTACCCAATCCGCTCTTTCCATTCGCTGCTCCTCAGTATAGCAAGGAAAACAAGTTTGTCTATTAAATTAAGTTTATACTTGACAAACTGTGGAATACGTATGTAGACTGCTTTTGAGGCAGCGACAACGATTTTTGAGGAGGTGGTCATGGAAGGCACGGCACCCGAGAGTTCAAGGTTGAAGCGTGTTCTCGCCGGCCCTCTCTTGCGGGTCGGCGCGCTGGCCACTCTCCTGTCGACGAGCGCCAACGTGGTCGTGCTAGCAGGCGCATCGTCCCTCTTTGGTCCTGTCGTCATCCCGCCCGACGAGATGGTAACGATCGGTCAGGTCATGGGCGCCAGCACTGCCGGCGCTGTTGGCGCGGCTGTCGTATTCGCCGCCATCTGCCGGTTCACCCGGCGCACGATCGCTGTCTTCTGCGGCCTCGCGGTCGTCGGTCTGCTCCTTTCGTTCATCCCCATAGCCTTGGTGGGCGCCACAGGATCTTCTGCGGGGACGTTGGCCCTTATGCACGTGGTGGCCGCGGTCACCGATGTCGGTCTGCTCACAAGGTTGGGCCGGAAGGGGTAGGGCGTGTTGGGGCGATTAGGGATCTGGAGAGGAAGTCGGTAACCGTATCGCTCCATCGTGAAGGGAACGCAAACGACGGTTCGGCACAGGCAAGTAGAGGATGAGGAGGAAAATCGTGGATGGACAGACGAAGATCACCCCTCTGGATAATGGACCGTACTTGGTGAAGGGTCCGGTCTTGCTGCTCGACGCCGAGGGCAACGAGTTTCGCGTCGAGCGCGCGACCGTTGCGCTATGTCGCTGCGGGGGGTCCATGAACAAGCCGTTCTGCGATGGCACCAATTCGAAGGCCGGTTTCCGAGCATCGGATAGTGCGGTTCGACAAGTCGAGGGACGGGTGTGATGATGTCAGTTACCCGACGGGTTGCCCAAGCGAACCTCCCGACCCGTTACGGCACCTTCGAGATGTTCGTCTATGGCACGCCCGATCACGAAGAACACGTGGCACTCACCCTGGGAGCGATCGACGACGGCGGCCCGGTTCTGGTCCGCGCGCACTCGGAATGTTTGACGGGCGACGTATTCGGGTCGTCCCGTTGCGACTGCGGAGAACAGCTGGCCGATAGCCTGCGGTTCTTGCAGGAGCAGAGCCGTGGCGTTTTGCTCTACCTGCGACAGGAGGGCCGCGGCATCGGCCTTGCCAACAAGATCTCCACCTACGCGCTCCAAGAGCAGGGTCTCGATACGGTCGAGGCGAACCTTGCCCTGGGGTTGCCGGAGGATATGCGCGACTACCGGGTAGCTGCCGAGATGCTGCTCGACCTCGGTGTGCGGCGAGCCCGCCTGCTGACCAACAATCCGGCAAAGATCGAAGGCCTCGAGCGGTACGGCGTGGAGGTCGTGGAGCGCGTACCGCTGGGGATCTCGCCGAACCCTTCAAACCTAGCATATCTGCAAACGAAGCGGGAGAAGATGGGGCACCTTTTTCCGGCGGCCGTGGCGCTCGACGTCGCGCGCGGAGGATTGGCGTAAGAACATGATGGACGACGTAGACACCACGAAGAATATCCCAAGCCTCCGGCCTGTCGTCACCTTGAGCTACGCCCAGACGCTCGACGGACGCTTGGCCACCTCCACCGGCAGCTCTCAATGGATAAGCGGCCCGGAATCGCTGCGCTTCAGTCATGAGCTACGCGCCAAGCACGACGCGATCATGGTCGGCGTCGGCACGGTGTGCAAGGATGATCCTCGCTTGACGGTCCGTCTCGTCGCGGGTCAAAACCCTCTGCGCGTCGTAGTCGATAGCACCCTGCGCACGCCGCTCACCGCCGCCGTCCTCGCGGAGGGAGCGGCACCCGGCACTGTTTTTGCCGCGACCGACCGCGCGCCCGCCGCCAAGCGCGATAGGGTTTGCGCCCTCGGCGCCTCCGTCGTGTGCTTACCGACCAACGCCGGAGGAGGCGTAGACCTTATTGCCCTGCTGGCGGCACTGCACGCGCGGAGCGTTGGCTCGGTGCTGGTGGAAGGAGGGGCGCAGATGATCACTGCGCTCCTGCAAGCACGGCTGGTCGACCGGATGGTGGTCTGCGTAGCCCCCAAGATCCTCGGGGCCGGTATCGAGGCCGTAGGAGATCTTGGCATCCGAGAACTAGCCCGATCCCTGATCCTCACCGATACGTCGGTCACCCCCTACGGCGCAGATCTGGTCCTCGACGGCCGGGTCGAGTATCCCCTCACCGCGGCGATGACCGTTGAAAACGAGGAGTGGTTCGGATGCGTTACGGTATCGTGACGGCCAACCTGGGAGAGTACGCCGATCCGCGCGTGGCAGTCCGCCTGGCTCGCGCGGCCGAGGCGGCTGGATGGGAAGCCTTCTTCGTGTGGGACCACCTCGGCTTCGTGGGGGGCGTGCCCTCGGGGGATCCATGGGTTATCTTGTCCGCGGTTGCGGCCTCCACCAGGCACCTGAAGCTGGGGCTCGCCGTCACCCCGCTGGCGCGTCGCCGCCCCCAGGTCGTGGCCAACGCGTTGGCGAGCCTGGACCTCCTTAGCGCTGGGCGCGCGATCTTCGGAGCCGGGCTCGGGGGTGTGCCGGAGGAGTTCACCGCCTTCGGAGAGTCGGGTGACGCGAAGCAACGCGCCGCCATGCTCGACGAGGGGCTTCAGATATTGGATGGGCTCTGGTCGGGTGAGTCGGTTACTCACTGCGGGCAACACTACGCCGTCGAGGGAGTCTCTCTGGCGCCGCGCCCACTCCAGCGCCCTCGCATCCCAATCTGGATCGGTGGCGAGAGAGCGCCCGCCTTGCGCCGCGCCGCCCGCTGGGACGGATGGCTCGCGCCCGCCACAAGCCACGACGGGACCCCGACCATGGCCAAGAGCCCCGAGCGTATCGCCGAGATGGTAGCCACAATCCGCCGTCAACGAACCACGACCGCTCTTTTCGAGGTGGCCATCGACGGCTACTCCGAGGCTGGCGATCCCGCCTTGCCACGCGCCTACCAATCCGCCGGGGCGACTTGGTGGCTCGAAAGCATCCACGGTATGCGGGGTACGCTGGGCGAGATGGTGGCGCGGGTAAAAGCGGGACCGCCGAAGATGGGATAAGGAGTTCGGATTACGCACGAGGGCACTCGGATGCGAAGTTTGCTATGGGCGCAAGAACGAGTGCCGAAGCAGACCGATCTGCAGAACTAATGAACGGTACTAACCACAAGAGGAAGTTCTTGTCCAAGAGCTATGAAAAGGAGAATGAGATGCGCGCAATAGTTGAGGTGGAGTTTGGCGGGCCGGTGGCCTTGATGGACTTGCCGACCCCGCAGGTCCGAGCCAACGAGGTCCTGATCCACGTTCGGGCTGCTGGGGTCAATCCCTTCGACTGGAAGGTAGCAGACGGGGTTCTAAAGGAGGAGAAGGAACACCGCTTCCCCCTGATACTGGGCTTTGATGCCGCAGGCGTGGTCGAGCGGGTAGGTGCCGACGTGACCAGGTTCTCCGAAGGCGACGAGGTGTACGGGTACTTGTCCAAGCCGGTGATAGGAAACGGCACCTACGCAGAGTACGTCGCCGCCCCCGCTGCCATCGTTGCCAAGAAGCCAGAAGCGGTCGGCTTCGCCGAGGCGGCGGCGTTGCCTATGCCAGGGCTTACCGCTATGGATCTCATAGACGCGGTGGACCTCGGGGAGGGAGAAACCGTCTTGATCGTTGGAGCTACCGGCGGGGTCGGCTCCTACGCGGTCCAGCTGGCCGCCCTCCTCGGTGCCCGCGTGATCGCCACCGCGCGCCAGGCGAACGAAGCATTCGCGCGGGAGCTAGGGGCGGAGGAGACAATCGACCACGCTAGAGAAGATGTAATCGAGGCCGTGCTGATCGCCCACCCCGATGGCATAGAGGCGATCATCGACGTGGTGAGTGATCCCAAAGTGCTCAGACGTATGGCCAGGCTCGTAAAGAAGGGTGGGAGGATCGCTTCCTCTGTAGACGCCGCCAACGTGGAGAGCCTCTCAGAGCGTGGCGTCCGGGCAACGAACGTCGGTATGCAGCCCGAGGCCGGGCGGCTTGAGGAGCTCGCGCGGATGGTCGACGCTGGGGAGATCTCCGTGAAGCTCGAGCACACCTTCCCACTCGAGAAAGCACCCGTGGCGCTGCAGGAAAGCAGGACCGGGCACGTACGAGGGAAGATCGTACTCCTCGTCGATTGAGGGGAGATGAACTTTGTTTTGAGCCAGCTCGGAGTACTAGCAGCGGTAGGGAAATGAAGCTCACAAACACTAGTAGACAAGGAAAACAAGGATGATGAGCTCAAAAAACAATCTCGTGATGCGCACGGAGACTGCTCTGGGTGCCGAGGTCCAGTTGGCCGCGCGAGCAAGACACGTTTTGCGTCAGAACGACATGGGAGATTGGACCTGCGCCGCTCCCAACCTCTACCCGCACCAGTGGAGCTGGGACAGCGCGTTCATCACTATCGGGCTCGCCCACCTCAGCACCCGTCGCGCCGCGAAGGAGCTCCTAGCCCTCTTTGGGCACCAGTGGAGGACCGGCAAGGTTCCTCACATTGTCTTCAATTCAGAGGCTCCGCCGGACAGCTACTTCCCAGGGCCGGAGCACTGGGCTTGCGCCGCGGCTTCCCCCGATGCCCCGCCCGCGCCGCCCTACACCAGTTGCCTTTGTCAGCCTCCGGTCCACGCCATCGCCGCCCTACGCGTCTGGGAGGTGGCCGAGAGGAATGGGGGAGAGGGAGTCGACGAAGCGCGGGCTTTCCTGCGGCAGATCTACCCCAAGCTCCTCCTGTGGCACGGCTACCTCATGACTCACAGGGACCCAGAGGGATCTGGGTTGGTCACCATCTACCATCCGTGGGAGAGCGGCACAGACAACTCCCCCCGCTGGGATGCGGCTCTAGAAGCAGTCGAGGTCGGTGATCTACCACCCTATCCTCGATACGACCTCCGGCACGTCGCGAACCCTTCCGAGAGGCCGACAAGTGCGGATTACGACCGCTACATCTGGCTAGTGAAACTGATAAAGAAGGCCAGCTGCGACGAGACGAACATCTACCGCTCTCATCCATTCTTGGTCAAAGATATCCTCTTCAGCGCAATCTTGGTGGCGGCGAACGAAGCTCTCCTGAAGATTGCCGCACTGGTCGAGGCGCAAGATGGAGACTACACTCTAATCGCCAACTGGATCGCCCGCGGCCATCGGGGACTCGACGGTTCCTGGGATCCCGAACTTGGCCTGTGTCTGGATTACGACTTGCGGGCCGGAACGCCGTTGCGGGCGCTTACCGTGGCCGGCTTCGCCGCCCTGATCGCGGGCCGGCAGAGTCCCGAACGGTTAGAAGCCCTTATCGCGGCGCTCGAGTCGTCCGCGTTCCTCGGTCATCCCTGGTTGCGCTGGCCTGTACCGCCGAGCACCAGTCCCTTACAGGTGGGGTTCCATCCACGCAGTTACTGGCGGGGGCCGACCTGGCCGGTGATCAACTGGCTCTTGTGGTGGTCACTGCTCCGGGCCGGCGAACCGGAGCGCGCCCAGCGGCTGCGGCAAGCATCCCTCCAGCAGCTCGCATTCGGCGGCTTTGGCGAGTACTTCGACCCCTTCACCGGCGAGCTACTCGGCGCAAACAATCAATCTTGGACCGCCGCCGTGGCACTGGATTGGTTGGTAGCAGATGACCTGCTGATCGCAGCCTGATCTTGCCGGACGCGTTAGGCAAGCTTACGTCGTACAGAGATGCGCGAGTAGTGAAATTATGTCAAGGGTTTGTTTACATCAGTAGTACACCAACCCGTACGGACAACGGCGAACACCCACAATGCATCTAGAGGCAAATACTCGATTTTGCAGGTATTTCTGAACAACGGCGAACGTCGACGATAATAGTACCCTGACTTTGCACGGCGGCGGTCCGTACTTCGAATACCCTCGGTTCCACGCTAATGAGGAGAACGCTTGCAGTGTGGTACAGATGGCGGAAGCAGACGAGGGTGAATGTCCCCGGTTGCGGACAGCCTGTCCTTATCCTTACCAACGCATCGAGTGCACAGGAGCCAGCGCTGCAGGCTGAAGGCGAGGAGTTCGCTTCTCGAGGACACCCAGATTTGATGATCGACACGGCTCTACGTCGAACGGAGATTGCTCGCTGCAGTCAGTGGATTGCGCTCCGTCTTCCAAACAGATCGCCATCCATACGTTCCCGGAGCGCCTGCGTAGCGAGGTCGTCTTCGTCAACCTCTGCATAGAGGCACCACATCCCCTTCTTCGGGAGAGACGATCCGTCACCGTTTAGACCGGGGTGGCTGAGGCGTGGGACGAACGACCCAGCCAGAATTACCCAGCGGGGTGTGATCTAAATATCCGACGATAGTGTCGCCCGCGCGGAGGATCATTAAAGGGACGAAGTACTCGGGATCTCCACCGGTTCATCCGTGACACGCCCGGTGGACAGCGGATACAGTTAGAGTCGTTGTGGACTTTGAAGCGGCAAAGGGGCGTGAGGCGTTTGAGCAACGGCGAACAAGAGAGCATCCGCGTGGCGGTCGTGGACGACCAGCGGCTATTCACCAAGGGACTCTCCGGCCTCGTGGACATGTTGCCCGGCGTGGAGGTGGTGGGCGTAGCCCACGACGGCGAGGAGGGCGTCGAGCTGTGCCGTAAGGAAGAGCCTGACGTGGTCCTGATGGACATCTCCATGCCGAAGCTGGACGGCATCAGCGCCACGCGTGAGATCAAGGACCTTCTGCCGCAGACCGCGGTTATCATCCTCACCGGACATGAGGAGGACGAGCACGTCTTCAAGGGCATCAAGGCAGGAGCGCAGGGCTACTTGCTCAAGGACTCAGAACCCGAGGACCTCTCGCGCGCCATCCGTACGGTCTACGCCGGGGACACCATAATCGCTCCAGAGCTCGCCCAGAAGATGCTCAGCACCTTCGAAAGTGGAGGTCCCAGGGGTTCTCGGCTGGCGCCGCCCCTTACCGAGAGGGAGCTCGAGGTGATAAGGGCCCTGGCGCAGGGCATGAGCGACAGGCAAATAGCCCAGTCTCTCGCTATCTCGGAGAAAACGGTGCGCAACCACACCTCGAACATCTACAGGAAGCTGCACATCTTCGACAGGACCCAGGCGGTGATCTACGCCATAAGGGAAGGTGTCATAGACGTCGAGGAGTTGGAGTACCGGCCCCCAAGGGAACCCTGACCATAACCTTCGTACCTTCGCCGGGCGGGCTCCGCACCTCGATCTTTCCAGCCAAAGCCTCGACCCTCTCGCGCATCGCCGAGAGCCCCACGCCGGCCTGGATAGACGAGGGATCAAACCCTCTCCCGTCGTCGACAACCCCCGCCAGTACTGCCCCGCCCTCCGTCCGCAGCTTTACCTCGACGTTTCTTGCTCCAGAATGGCGCCGGGTGTTGATGAGAGCCTCCTTCAGGACGCGCAACAGCTCCACACTCACCTCTTCGGGGAGCACTTCCGGGAAGTCCTCCTCGATGATCAACGCTATCTTACGCTCGGGCGTCAGCTGCCGGTTCAGCTCTATCAACGATTCGACGGACTTTACGAACGGCCGTTCCTTTTCGTGCCTGAGGTCGTACATGGCGCTGCGCAAGCCAGAAGTCGCCCGTCTGAGGGCTTCGAGCTCTTCCTCGAGATCCAGCTTCAGCCCCGAGCCCTTGGCCCGCAGGTGGGTTAGCCGCAACGACTGAAGTGCGCCCGAGAGGTCCTGGAGTACTACGTCGTGCAGATCCCGCGCTATCCTGCGGCGTTCCTCTCTCTGGGACCGCGTCTCGATCTCTCGGGCGCGCAGACGGTCCCGCTCCTCTTCCGCCCGTTTACGCTGGGTTATGTCCAGCAAGCCGGCGACCGCGCCGACGAGATCTCCGTCCGCGTTGTTCAGGGGGGCAGCACTTATGAGCACGTCGTAGTGGCTACCGTCGGACCTTACCATGCGCGCCTCCCTGCCGACCGTCGTCTCCCCTCGCAAAGCCCTGGATATAGACCATTCCTCCCGAGGTATGTGGCGGCCGCCGGGGTAGTGTGCCACCCCCCACACCTCCGCAGCGAGGTCCAGCGTGGTGCCTTCGGGATCCTGCAGCGCCATGTGCCTCGCAGCGGCGTTGGCGAACGTGAACCTTCCCTGCTCGTCGCAGACGATGATGGCATCCGCTGCTTGCCCCAGGATCGTCTCTAGCAGAACGTTCTGATCCCGCAAAGCCTCTTCGGCTAGTTTCCGCTCGGTTATATTCTCGTGGGCGACCACAGCCCACGGCTTCTCGTTGGAGAAATACGGCGTAATCCTTCCTATAAACCAGCGCCGCTCGGTGGGCGAGTGGCACGGGTATTCCATCTCGAAGTTCGCCCGCCGGCCGGAGAGCACATCCCTTATACCCTCCGCGAATGCGGCGGCTTCTTCAGCGTTCAAGCCAGTCGACGATTGGCAAGCGCGCAAGTAGTTGGAGCCCTCGGAGACCCTCCCCGGGTCGCCCCCGTTAGCCTCGGCGAACGCCTTCCACATCCCGTTCACGGCGATGATTTCGCCCGACTCGTCGAGGATGGCTATGTGCGCGGAGAGGCTGTCCAGCGTGTTCTGCAGGTCCTGGCTACGCTGCGCCTCTTCCTCCCTGGCAGCCTGCTCGCGCTCCAGCGCCCCGAGCAGCTCCAGCCGTCCGACCACCGCCCGGGCAAACGCCCCAAGCAGCCTCATCTGCTCTTCGCCGAATTCGGCAGACTGGGTGCTGAGCAGGCAAAGCGTGCCGATAGTGGGCCCGGCGGAGGTGATTAATGGTGTACCGGCGTAAAAGCGGATGCCGTAATTTACGTGCCAGTATTGCTCTCTGAACTCTTCGGTAGCCAGGAAGTCTTCTACGACGAACGGCATCTCGTTGTTCACCACGTATTGGCACATGCTGTTCTCGATGGCGTCTTGCCTGGCTTCGGCTTTGTCCGGGGGCAGCTCTCCCGACCAAGCCCTGAAGTACTGCACGTCGGTAAGAGCAAGGTCGACCAGACAAAGGTCCGTGCCGAACACGCCACGCACCTCGTCCACCAGCTCCTGGAGGACGTAGTCCACCTCGGGCTGGACCGCTCTCAAGTATTCGAGCGCCGCCAGGCGTTCTACTTCGCGTCTGTCTTTGCCAGACGACGGGGTGATGCGCTGATCTTTCTTCACAGGCGGGGTCACGATAGGGCCCTCGTTCGTGCGTTTACCGACCCAAAGAGTACCACACAGAGGGATGCGGCTCCCTTCCCGAACGCAAGTCAGAAGTGTCCTTTATCTGAGAGATGCCGCTGAACCCGCGAAGCTCTCGCCTGATGCCATGGAGATGTGCTGGCAGCCCAGGCCGTATTGGGATCGACCCGCGTAAGCCATCCGGTGAGTAGCACACAGGGTCAGAGCGGAGCCTTGACGAGCGTTTAGTAGGGCAATCGCCCTAGCCACTATTACCGGCTGCGAATAGTCGACAAGTCCGATGGCAACCCGGCGAATGCGGAGCATACTCCTTTGCGAGATGGTTGTCGGCGCCTACACAAAGCAGCTGCACGCGTTTACCTGCGGCCTGCCTCGCCGGCGGTGTGCCATCGAAGAGCTCGGGATCCGGCGGCACCTCCTTTCCCCACTCAACACCCCAAATACCGCCTTCCCGAGCCCTCCTTTCGAGAGTGCCTTCCTGGTCGCCGTATCCCGCCGGACGATGTCCGGAGATCGCGCGCTCATACAGAGAACAGAGGCTCTTCATGAGGGTACAGACAGATGATAAAGATTTCCCTGGAAGTGCGCGAAGGTGCGGTCCTCTCGCGGGTGGCAGTGCAGGCTGAAAGCATAGGCCGGGCGGTGAGCATCGTGAAAGGGCGCTATCCCGGCCGTGAGGTGCGGATAGTGTTCCCCATAGACTCCGAAGAGTTCTTCATCGAAGGGCCGAAGAAGCTCCGGCCGGACGAAAGCAGACAGCCTCTTCACGATTCCTTCACAAAAGTATGATGAAAAGACGGCTCGGTTCACACCACGCGACGAATATTAGGATGGGCGTGGCGAGTCGAGGACGCCATTACCTGATTCTTGCGGACGCGGATCTCATCTCCCTGGTCGAGAGCGACCCGGAGGCTTTCGCCACGCTCTACGACCGCCACAGCCGCGCCGCCTACGCTCTGGCTTACAAGTTGATGGGTGAGCGTATGGCGGCTGAGGACCTGGTCCAGGAAGTCTTCCTCAAAATCTGGCGGGCGGCGAGAAGCTACAGGTCCGAGCGAGGGAGCGTGCGGACCTGGATCCTCTCCATAGTCCGCAACCGCAGTATAGATCAGCTCCGTTCCCACGCGAGCCGGCGCAGGACGCAGGACAAGCTCGAAGCCTCAGCCCCACGCTCCCAACCGAGCGAGGCCTTCGCGGAGACCTGGCGCAACTCCAGGAGAGATCAGGTCCGCGAAGCCCTGGAGGCTCTGCCACCGGAGCAGTCGAAGATCCTGGATCTGGCGTACTTCTCCGACTGTACCCACGTCGAGATAGCCGGGCTTCTGAACATACCGCTCGGCACTGTCAAGGGCAGGATGCGACTCGGGATCGAGAAGATGCGTGGCTTGCTGCTCATGGAGGCAGCCTGAAGGGCTCGATATGTACGAGGCGGGTGTAATGGACAGGAAGCCGGTATCCGATGGTTCGAGAGGGGAGTAGGAAGATGCTTGGACAATATGCCGGAGCCACCGCGACCCCCAGGTACCTTGGCCTCGAAGATTTCGAGAGAGAAGGCGTCAGGGTAGCCGAGCGGTCCTTCGGAGGTAGGGACATCATTTTCAGTCCGGGAGATCCCGGCGGACAGCTGTACTTCCTCCTCTCGGGCACGGTGCGCCTGTACAAGATCTACGGCGCATACAAGGAGGCCACCGTCGCCCTCCTGAAGGACGGAGGCGTCTTCGGCGAGCTTGGCCTCGCCGAGGGATGCAGGCAAAGCCTCTTCGCCGAAGCGCTCACCAGCGTCAGGGTGGCCTTAATACGGAAATCCACCCTTACCGAGGTTATAAAGCGCCGTCCTGAGTTCGCCATGAAGCTCCTCTTCTTCTTCTCGGATCGCCTGGAGCAATCCGATGAGGTTATTGACTGTCTCCTCGACAGAGGAGTCGCGACGCGTCTTGGTACGCTACTCATGAACCTGGGCGACCGTTTCGGCGAGGCCAACGGATCTGGCACGATCATCGACGTGCGCCTCACCCATCAGGATCTAGCCAATATGATCTCTTCCACCCGCGAGGCCGTCTCCAAAGAGATGAGCGAGCTCCAGCGCAACGGCATCATCGAGACCCGCAACCGCAGGATAATCCTGTACCCGCAACTGGCGAAGGTGTCCTGAGACCTACTTCCCTACAGAACCCGACCCCCTCGGTCGGGTTGGCCAGGCTGACGAGGGCCAAAGGCTGGAGCTAGCTAGACCTTACGATCGCTAGACTGCTCGCTTCTTATGCAGTCGAGGCTTCTTCCCTTTCTAGGGCATACCCCACCGCTTGCTCGAAAGTCATCTCCCGTCCTCGCTCCCGTGCCTCCGCGAAGGCCTCCCCGCCCAGCCAGGAACGTACGGCGGCCACTGTGCGCTCATACATCGAGCGGTGGGGCTCGTAATACACGTAAACGGGCACTCCAACCGCCTCGTGCAACCCCTCGGCCGCGCCGATGAGGCGCCCACTGCGCTCCGCCTCTCCACGCGCGTTGGCCACCACGGCGAGTCCCTCCAGGCAGTAGGCTACGTTTGCCCGGTCCCCCATCTGCTCGGAGAGGGTCACACCCTCCATGAAGAGGGGCGCGGCCCAATCGTAGTCGTTGCGGGAGAGGGCCGCCTGCGCCAGGTTGTAGAGCGCGATGTAGGTGCTGGTTCTATCTCCTATCCGGCGGGCCACCGCAAGCCCCTCCTCGAACATCGGTGCCGCCTGGCCTTCGTCACCGCGCATCAGCGCCGCCATCCCCAGAAAGGTGGTCACGTGGGCCACACCGTAGCCTTCGTCTAACTGGCGGAAGGAACGCAGGGCCTCTTGGAGGTGAGAAGTGGCCGCCTCGTAATCGGACCCGCTCATCGCCGACAACCCCAAGCCTACCCGGGCCCAGGCCGCTCCTAGCTCATCTCCTACCTGCCGAGACACCTCAAGACCTTCTTCCGAATACCCCTCGCACCTTTCGTAGTCGCCGTGGCCGTAAGCCAAGGTGCCGGCGACGACGAGCGCCCTACCCCGCAAGGACGGAGGAAGAGCGCTCTTCAGCACCTCTTCCATCCATCTGCGCCCCTCACGGTGATAGCTGCGTGCCCACCAGAAGTACCACAGCGTCCAACCCATCCTCACACCGGTCGCTCCATCGTCAGCATCCAAGGCCCACGACATGGCGGCCCTTAGGTTGCCGTACTCCTGTTCGAGACGCTCCAGCCACTCGACCTGCCGCTCTCCCAACAACTCGGGATGCGCCCGCTCGGCCAGCGCGAGAAAGAACGCGGCGTGGCTGCGACCGACCATTCCGGCCTCTCCGCTTTCCTCCAACTTCTCTAAAGCGTACTGCCTGACTGGCTCTAATATCCTGAAGCGCGTCTCGCCGCCGGCCTTGGGCGGCTGCACCACGACCAGCGACTGCTCCACCAAAGTCCCGAGGTGATCGAGCACGTTCTCGACTCCGACGCTTCCCGCCGTGCCCACAGCCTCCGCGGCCTCGAGCGTGAAGCCTCCGACGAACACCGACAGGCGCCGGAACAGCTCCCGCTCGGGGTCCGAAAGCAGATCATGGCTCCAGTCGAGGGTCGCGCGCATCGTCCTCTGGCGGTCCGGCAGGTCTCGTCCCCCGCTCGTCGACAGGGCACGGTCCAGCCGCGAGAGTAGGATCTTGGGATCCAAGAACTTAGCCTTTGCCGCCGCCAGTTCCAAAGCGAGCGGGATTCCGGCGAGTCTCCAGCAGATGGAGGCGACCGCGGCCGCGTTCGCCTGGGTGAGGAAAAAGGTAGAGGATACCGCCCGGGCGCGCTCCACCAACAGCCTGCCGGAAGGCGAACCGAGGACTTCTTCCACTCTGGCATCCCGGGTGGAGGGGGGCAGCCCGAGTGGTGCAACGGCGTATTCCTGCTCGCCCCTGACGCGCAGCGGCGCGCGGCTGGTGGCGAGTACCCTCAGGCTTGGGCAAGTCTCGATCAGCCCGGACACTTCAGGTGCCGCCTCCAACAGGTGCTCGAAGTTGTCGAGCATGAGCAGCAGGTGTTTATCTCTCAGGTGGGTGCGTAGCGTCTCTCGGGGGGTCTGCCCTTCTGCCTCTCGCACGCCGAGCGACCTGGCGACGCTCTGTACCACGAGAGCAGGGTCCATCAGTGGCGCCAGGTCGACGAACGCTATCCCCTCCGGAAAGAGCTCTCCGGCATCGTGTGCTACCTGGATGGCCAGACGAGTCTTGCCGACGCCTCCAGTACCGGTGAGCGTGAGCAGCCTGACCTCAGGCTGACCGAGTAAGGTCTTTATCTCTTCCAGATCTCGCCCTCGGCCTACAAGAGGGGTGGGTGGCACCGGGAGAGGTGGTGCAAAAAGAACTTCCACTACTTTCTCAGTAGGCGTCCCGCCTCGCTTGGGGACCGCCGCAAAGAGCGAGGAGCGCTCGTTCTCAGCTAGCTCCAGCGCATCGGCGAGTGAGCGCACGGTGTGCGGGTAGGGACGATTCCGCGCGCCGCGCTCCAGGTCGCTGATACCCCTGGCCCTCAGGCCAGCCCTCTCGGCCAGCTCCTCCTGTGTAAGACCTGCGGCCTCCCGCAACCGCCTTAGCCGCGCGCCGAACGGGGCATCATTTCCTCGGCTCACCTCGCGTATCCGTCCTTGGTCACGAACGTACATACCTTTCCCGGGTACGGAGCATAGTAGCAGACAGTGCGAATGATCGGTGCCGCCCACCCGAACTCTCCCAGTCGAAGTGCGTGCGTAGTGCGTAGGAAGTGCACATGGTAGGTCGCCACGTCGGGGCGCACACTGGGAACCAGAACGAAAGGTCGGCTTCAGCCGGAAGAGCAAAGGAGGTGGAGAAAGGACGCTACAACGATGTACGCAGGAGAGAACACACTCAGCGGAGAACCAGGCGGAGTAGAAGTGGCTGGATGGTGAGTCTCGCCATACAGAGAAAGAAAGGAGCAAAGTGAGATGAAGAATTTCGTCCTCATCAATCCCTTCGAGGTGCCGGAAGACATGGACGACGATCGGTTCCTGGAAGACTGGGGCCGGGCGGCCGACTACATGCGGTCGCGCCCCGGCTTCGTCGCGTCCCAGCTTCACCGCGCGGTGTCGCCGAATCCAAGGTTCCGCTTCGTGAATGTCGCCGAGTGGGAGTCCCCGCAAGACTTCCAGGCGGCAGTTAGGAGTCCCGAGTTCCAGGCGATGGCGGCAGGCACGCCTTCCAACTACCCGGCCCTCTACGAGGTCGTTCGCGTCCTCTGAGGGGCGAGCCCGCGACGACGAAAGGAGAAAGAAATGAGCACCTGGGCAAGCCTCATGCTGATTGCGGGCGGATTGTTCGCAGGCGGCGCCGCGACGTTCGCGTGGTCTCGCGTGCCGATTTGGCGGCGGATGGCCTTGCAGGAATTCATCGGCGACTTCAAGCCAACACTCCGCCGGACGGACAAGGTGCAGCCCGCCTTGCTGGTCGCGGCGATCGTCTCGGCAGCCGGGTTCGCCCTCACCGCCGACGGCTCGGCGCGCGTGCTCGCATCGGTGGGCGCCGCAGGCTTCCTCGTGACTCTCGCCGCGTCGCTCGCGTTCTTGGTGCCGCTCCAGCGGCGCATCGTCGCGACGCCGTCCGTGGAGGCGGAAGCGATCGAGAAGATGCGCGCCCGCTGGTTTCGCGGGCACCTCGGCCGCTCGATGCTCGCGGTGGCGTCGTTCGTGGCGGTCGCCGTGGCAGCGACCTTGTGATCACCCGGTGACGAAGAGAGAAAGGAGTTAGCGCGTATGTTACTGGAATTAGTTGCCACCTTCGCGGCGGGTTTGTTCGCTGGCGCCGCGATCTACATCGATCTAGCGGAGCAGCCAGCCCGAAACCGAATTGACATTGCCGCAGCCCTGACGGAGTGGCGACCTAGCTACAAGAGAGCCGCTGTGGTGCAGCCAATATTGGCTGCAGTTGGGTTCTTGAGCGCGATCGCGGCTTGGTTGATGGGTGGAAGTGTATGGTGGCTAGTTGGCGGGGTACTTCTCGTAGCCGTCATTCCTTACACGCTCGTCATTGTATTTCCGACCAACAACAAGCTGCTCGATCCCGCTATAGGAGAGAAGAACCCCGATCTAGCAAGGCGGCTGCTAATCCGCTGGGGAAGATTACACACGGTGAGAAGCATCATGAGCTTAGCTGCCTTTCTAGCTTTCATGTTGCTGTTGTGAGGAGTGGAGCGGGTCGTAGGTAGTGGCGGACACCGGTCCACCACTACCCGTTGTGGCGACGGAAATCCACTTAGGAGAAAGGAGACAAAGTCCTATGTCGACCGAAGAGAACAAAGCCATCGGCCGCCGCTCCCTTGAGGGGATCTTCACCCAAGGGAATCCAGTTGTGGTAGATGAGCTTGCCGACCCCAATTTTGTCGTCCACGATCCTTCCAGCGAGGCTAGGGAGTGAGATGACGGGGGCGGCCCCTACCGGCAACCAAGTAACGTTTACGGGAACCTAGACCGACTACAGCTCGGGCGGCAAGATGGTGGAAAGCTGGTCCAACTGGTACGCACTGGGCATGCTGCAGCAGATCGGCGCCGCTCCTGCGCCGGGTCGGCAGAGCGGGAGTTAACCCGCCAGAGGAACGGTAGTCCCTACGGTCTAGGTGCAGGCCGTCAGTAAAGTTTAGGTAGTAAAGGCGGACAGGAAGGAGCTGCCTTATGTCGGCAGAAGAAGAGAACAAGAAGCTCGCACTGACCGTGATCGAAGCCCTCAATACCCGCGACCTGGACCCATGGTCACAGAACCTATCAGACGACTACGTAGCGGAATACCCCGGTGTGCCCCTGCTGAACAAGACGCAGAGCGTCGGATACAACAAGCGCTTCGTGATAGCCTTCCCCGACACGCACTTCGATGTCAACAGCGTCGTCGCCCAAGGCGACCAAGTGTTCATACACTGGACGGTAAGTGGCACCCAGGCCGAGCCACTAGCCACCGTCACGGGGAGAACCATCCCACCGACCCAGCGAAGGGCTACGGTGTCGGGCGTTTTGCTCACCGAGGCGAGGGACGACAAGATCGTGCGTGAAGGGTGGTATTGGGATCAGCTCTCGCTATTAGACCAGTTAGGCATAATGGAACATCCTGGGCTCTTCTTGACCCACGAGGGTTTCTGAGTTCCCGAGAAGGAGAAGGATCTTGGGAACCAAAGAGCAAGAGGTGGAGATGGGCGTCACGCACGTTCCACCGGGCGAAGGCAGAAGATCGCTGTTGGTGCTGGGAGAGCTGGTGAGGTATAAGACGACAAGCGAGCAGACGGGTGGGGCATACTCGCTCTTCGAGGTCGCTACGCACCCTGGGGCAGGGCCGCCGCCCCACGTCCAGCACCGCGAGGACGAGTCCTTCTACGTGCTGCGGGGCGAGTTCGAGTTCGTGGTAGAAGGCCGCACCATTAGTGTGGGCGTGGGGTCTCTGATCTACGTCCCTAAAGGCAACCTGCACGCCCACAAGAACGTAGGTAAGGGGGTGGGCAGCATGCTGGTAAGCCAGACGCCGGGAGGCTTGTGCGAGCACTTCTTCGAGGAGGTGGGTAAGCCGGTGAACGATGAGGGAGGACCGCTCGTCTTTGAGGACCAGCCAGACGTGGGGAGGATTGTGGAGGTCGCGGCCAAGTACGGCATCGAGATACCAGTGCCCATCGCATAGTGTCGTCGAGCGTGAACTCGCCCGGTTGCGGGCGGTCCGTCCTCAGCTCACCTACCCGCGTATCGAGCCAGGACGGTACCGGCAACGGCACGGTAAACGGCGGGACCGAGAGCTGTATCTGCCAGAGGGACACAGGAGACCAGGTCTCGAACTGCCCGTAAGAGAGGCGAGGGAGCCGGTGCCAAAAACAATCCACTTGAGGGATGCCCTCGTATATACAGGTACGCACCTTTTCAGGGCTCGGGAAAGAAAGGATAAGATTGTTGGGACAATCGCCGAGCCCCGAAAAGGCACACTATGGCGGGTGATTCTGAGAAAAGGATGAGAGAATCGATGGGAATCGTATGTTCTTCGCAGAACGCGTCTTGTGAGACTGTCTGAAACAGGCAAAAGGGCCCCTCAACCATGGATCTCCGAGGGTCCAAAACGACCAAACAAGGCCTTCTGGGTTCGCCCTTGGCGGCTCACGGTATTAGCTTGGGCGTCTTTCACGAATTTTCATACAGTCTCTGTGCGAGCTTGGGTGAAATAGAGTGGATTTAGAGCTGCATCAGAAAGTCCACTCTAGCGGGAGGCAGATTCATTATCACAGGGCAACAACACTGCGCATGCCATCGTCAATCCACCGAAGGTAGCGTGCACTAGCCCCACTTCCCGAACCCTTCCTTCGAAGGGGAAGCCTAGGACGCTCATGGTGAGCGCTACCAACAGTCCCGAAAGCAAGAAAAAACAAGCCCATCGCCGCTACAATACTTCAAATGATTGTGGAGTTCCTGCGCGAAAAGCTCGCGTAGGCGAAGATGGCCGTCGAGCTCAGATAGAGCACGCTCACGCCCGGCCCCGCGCTTGATATACGTACCGCAGCCGCTATAGCAATCACACCAAGCACTGCAGTCACTACGCGAGCATAGATGCGCAGCATAGGACCCTCCCACTCTACGAGGTGCGCTGCTTCTTCAGACCGGACATTTCGGCTTCGACCTGTCCTTCGGGCCGAACTCTATGTTGCATTAAGCTCGATATATCAGCGCTCTGGTGCTCCCTACATCACTCGGATAGTCTACTTTATTAATCACTTAGGTGTTGTTTGTGTCGTCGACTCGTGAGGGTTACTACGATGTAGTTACAAGGGTGCCTACCGTGGGTAATGACTTTGCCAGCCACGACAGCAGAAGAGAGGAGGGGAGTGCATACTAGCTATGCTCTTCTGGGTAATCGCAGTGCTCTCGGTAGTAGGCGTCCTGGCCATCGTTTGGGGATTGTACCTGTTAGTCCGCCGTCGGCTTTAGCAGCAGGGCAAAGCGAAGGGCCGCGCCAAAGTGGAGGAAAAAGCGCGGCCAAGGTCATAATAGAGGCAGGAGCACGAAAGCCCCGGCATAATGCCCCTTTACTACTCTTGCTCGCTCTGGAAGCGGGGAACGAGCATCTCCTTGGCCCTCTGGGCTGCCTCCAGGTTATTCTCGAGCACGGCGCTGAAGAAATCCACGAGCTCCTGGTCGCCCTCCGACTGA